>JAJYFA010000172.1 GCA_021790995.1 Acidobacteriota bacterium | reverse complement strand
AGGCGGACGCACCGTGGGCGCGGGCGCGATCTCGGAGATTATCAAGTAAGACGGACCAGGTCTGTGACCGCATAATTTTGTGCTATCCCACCCATGCGGCAAAAACAAGTACGCTGCATGGATGGGGCACCCAGAGTTGGTGCAACTTCAGGCGGTCAGAGACCTAGGGACTGGGAGAACAGGCAATTCGGCGCGGGGCGCATGAGTAGAGATCGGCTAATACCTTAGCCGGCCTGAAGGGAAACAGAGAATGCGGGAAATCATCACAATGGAGTGCACCACGTGCAAGGAGCGGAACTACTCCACGACCAAGAACAAAAAGACCGTGACTGGCCGTCTGGAGTTGAAGAAGTTCTGCAAGCGCTGCCGCAAGCACCAGGTGCATAAGGAAGCGAAGTAAGAGAGGCAGGGACTAGGCAATAGGGAGTAGGGAATAGAAAACAGCGCAGCGGCGCCGATGATCTACTCTCTACCGGCTACTCCTTATTCCCTGCGTGTACAGGGGCGTAAGCTCAACGGCTAAACTGCCGGTCTCCAAAACCGGACTTGGGGGTTCGAATCCCTCCGCCCCTGCCAGATTGCGAGTGGTCAGCGGTCAGTTGGATTCTTGACCGGGGAATAGATCCAGCTCCCTTTGCACGGAAACTGATCGCTGAACACTGTTCACTAAAGGAAAGCGCATGGCGACGAAAGCATTGGCGAAGGGTGAGAACGACCCTTTCAAGAAACCGAAGATATTCACGGGCGCAGTAGACAAGTGGACTGAGTTTACCGGCTTTCTGCGCGATGTGCGCGCAGAGATGCGCAAAGTGGTTGCGCCCACGTGGAAGGAAGTCAAGTCGACGACAGCCGTGGTCATTGTGGCGGTGTTTATCTTTGGCGCCTTCTTTTTCGTCACTGACGGGATATTTCAGCAGGGCGTGCATATGCTGTTGAAGAGCCTGGGCGGGGTGCAGCAGTAGAGCGTGAGCAACCCGGAATCGAGAGGGTAATGTTAGACGATTTGGAACAACCCGTGAATGAGCCGATCGAAGGCGAGGAGCCTGCGGCGCCGGCCGCGGCATCCGGGTCTGAAGCTGCGTCCGCCGAGGGCAAGCCCGCGCGCAACCCCAAGTTCAAGTGGTATATCCTCCATGCCTATTCGGGCTTCGAGCGCAAGGTGCGCGAGTCGATCGAGAGCCGCGTGCAGGCCTTCGGACTGAAGGATCGCGTGGGCCGCGTGATGATTCCCACCGAACCGGTCACGGAGATCATTAACGGCAAAAAGCGCACCGTTGAGCGCGTCTTTCTGCCCGGCTACGTTCTCGTCGAGATGGATCTCGACAACGACCTCTGGCACGTGCTCAAGGAAACGCCCAAGGTTACGGGCTTTCTCGGCACCGGCGACAAGCCCGTAGCCCTGAGCGAAGAAGAAGTCAGCTCGATTCTCTTCCGCAGCGAGACTGCCAAGGAAAAGCCGCGGCTCAAGATCCGTTTCGAGAAGAACGAGCAGGTGCGCATCACCGATGGGCCGTTCGCCAACTTCAATGGCGTGGTGGACGAGATCAACGAAGATCGCGAGACCCTGAAGGTGATGGTGACCATCTTCGGCCGCTCCACGCCGGTCGAACTTGAGTTCGGCAAGGTGGAAAAGATTGAGTAGTTGCAGCTTCCAGCTACTAGCCTCTAGCTTCTAGCCGGCCGCTTGCCTGGCGAGCGACGGTTTGATGCGAACGCTGAGACTGCAATACCAAAATTCGTAAAAGAAACGACCAGCTGGCAGCTAGAAGCCAGGAGCTGGAAGCTGGTTTCGAAGGGACCATTCATGGCGCCTCCAAAGAAGGTAACAGGGTACGTAAAACTCCAGATCGAAGCGGGCAAGGCAACGCCCGCGCCGCCTGTCGGCCCCGCGCTCGGCCAGGCGCAGGTCAACATCATGGAGTTCTGCAAGCAGTTCAACGCGCGCACGCAGAACAAGGAGATGGCCGGCCTGATTATTCCGGTCGTCATCACCGTCTACGCCGACCGCAGCTTCACCTTTGTCACCAAGACGCCGCCGGCGTCGGTGCTGCTCAAGAAAGCAGCCGGCATTGACAAGGGTTCGGGCACGCCCAACAAGGAAAAGAAGGGCAAGGTGACCGAAAAGCAGGTGCGCGAGATCGCCACGCAGAAGATGCCGGACCTGAATGCCGCATCGGTCGAATCCGCGATCAAGAGCATCAAGGGCACGGCCCGCTCGATGGGGATCGAAGTTATCGGATAGACATTAATTCATTCGAAGTGCCCAAAGGCCCTCCCGCATTGGGAGGGCCCTTGTTCTTGGAGCGGAGCGCGGGCGGCTTGCCGGTGGGGGGTGCGGTAGCGGCTAGGCGCCGGCCGGTCGCAGACCCATAATCTCAATCTCCAGCCCGCCGAAGTCGGGATGGTCGTTTTCGCGGATGCGGTAGGCGACATCGATGCGGCTGCCTTGTTCGAGGCGCAACTCCATGGCGCGCTCGGCCATGTTCCAGCCCACTGCGCGGATGGAGCTGACCGGCGCCGCGCTCACGGGCAAGCCGGCTGGCGGATTGCTGGGCGACGAAGCTGCATCCTGCGCGAGCGAGAGCGCGATGTGGCGGGCCTTCATGATCCTCGGCGCAGCCACAAGTCGCGTATTGCGCGCCATGAAGAGCGGTTCGGGATTGCCGTGGCCGAGTGGTTCGAGTTTCTTGAGCCATCCGGCAAGTACCGGCGTGATGCGGTCGAGAGGCAACTCCGCGTGGATGCGCACGAGGCGCTCTGGCTCGCGGGCTGCCAGGTGCTGCTCGGCGTATTCGCGAAGCCGTCGCTTCAACTCCGGCAGGTTATCCGATGGCAATGCGAAGCCCACCGCAAAGGCGTGGCCGCCGAAGCGCGTGAAGAGGCCGGAGCAGCTCTCAATCGCGGAGAGCATGGCGAAGCCGTCCACGGAGCGGCCGGAGCCATGCGCCACTCCGTCTTCGATGCTGATCACAATGGCGGGTTTCGCGGTGCGTTCGACCACGCGCGAAGCCAGAATGCCGATGACGCCGCGATGCCAGCCGTCGCCGTCGATCACGAGCAGGCGGTCGGCGGCGAACTCCGCATCCGCGGCAAGCCGCGCTTCGATGGTCTTGAGCGCGGCAGCTTCCACGTCGCGGCGTTCGCGATTCAGATGTTCCAGCTTGTTTGCCAGTTCCGTTGCACGATGCGAATCGCGTGTGGTGAACAGCTCGACCACGTCGGATGCCACGTCCATGCGGCCCGCGGCGTTGATGCGCGGCGCCAGGCGAAAGGCCACATCGAAACCGGTGAGCTGCCTGGCCGCCGGATCGAGCGCGGCCGCGGCGAAGAGCGCGCGGAGCCCGGCGCTCGCGGGCCGGCGCAGCTCGCGCAGCCCAATCGCGGCGATTGCGCGGTTCTCGCCGCGCAGCGGCACAGCGTCGGCAATGGTGGCGATGGCTGCCATCTTGAGGAAGCTGGGCAGAGTCTTTTCGCGCACGCGCTCCGGCTGGCGCCGCTCCAGCAGAGCCTGCGCCAGCTTGAGCGCAATCGCTGCGCCGCACAGCGATTTTTCCGGGTACGCGCAGCCCGGCTGATTCGGGTTCAAAATGGCGAGCGCCGCAGGAACCTCGTTGTGCGCGTCGCCACTCCCCGCGGACGGAGACCTGTCCGCAGAGGCCGCGGCGGGCAAGTGGTGGTCGGTAACGATCAGGTCCAGACCCAGCCGCCGCGCCGTCTCCGCTTCGGCAAAGGCGCGCATTCCGGTGTCGACCGTGACCACCACGCGCACTCCCTCGGCATAGGCCGTCTCCAGCACGCTGGATTGCATGCCGTAGCCCTCACGCAGCCGATGCGGCACGTGAAAGCGCGCCTCGCCGCCCAGCATCTCAATGGCTGTCTTCAGCAGTACGACCGCGACCGTGCCGTCCACATCGTAGTCGCCGTAAAGGAGAATGGGCTCGCGCGTGGCGATGGCGCGCTCCAGACGCGCCACGGCCGCTTCCATGCCCAGCATCAGGAGGGGATCGTGCAGATGTGCGGGATCGGGGTTGAGAAAGGCGAAGGCCTCGGCGGTCCGCGTGATGCCGCGCGCCACAAGCAGTTCCGCCAGCACCAGAGGCAATCGCGCTTCCTGTGCCAGCGCCGCCGCAGCCTCGGGGTGGGGCTCTGCAATCATCCAGCGATCGCGCGGCTGCGTGCGTTGCGTTCCCGGATTCCCGCTGTCAGCGCCGGACGTGCCCACGCCTTCTATTCTTCCTCGTCGTCTTGTGTGTGCGCGTCGTCTATCACGATGTCGTGGAAGCTCTCCAGGTCTTCGAGTAGCGCCTGGTAGCGCTCATACCACTCGGTCGTGGATTCGTGCATGAACACGATGCCCTGGTAGACGAAACCGAGCTGGATGTAACCCAGCTTGTCCGCGTATTTGTGCAGCCACTTGGCCTCGACCAGCTCCGGAGCCTCTTCGTCGGGGAAGTTCATCTCGCCAGCTTCGTCGATCAGAGCGTCGATCTCGTCGCGGTCCAGCGTCATCTCGCTGAAAGTGACAAAGGGAGAGCCCACGTGTTTGGCCATCTCCACGAAGTCCTTCCACGCGTCGGGGTTGCCGTGGTCCTCCCACAGCACCGAAGGAATGTCTTCGGTGACGTAGCCGGGCAGGCGCTTCATGCCGTGGCCCTCAATGAAGGCCACCATGTCGTCCTTGAGCGAAAGCAAATTGTCTGTGCTCATGTTCAAACCCCTATTCTCGCAGATGGGGGTAGGGTGGGAACAGGAATGTGGAAAGCGATTCCGGGGCAAACGCATTTCAATTCGCTGGACGCTTTACGAACCATGCTCTTTGCGCTGTCATTCTGAACGCAGCGACGAAGAATCTGCGGTTGCTTTTCAGGTCTATTTCTCACGCAGACCTTCGGTTTGGCAGGCAGATTTCACCCGCCGCCGCATAGAGAGAAAGACAACCGCAGATCCCTCACTCCGTTCGGGATGACATTGCTCGATGAGTGGAGTCGGGATGCAAGGGAAACAGGGCTCCTATCCAAATGCGTTTGCCCTGAAAACGATTCGCGCCCGGGCCGAACTGACGCAAACTCCAATGCCGGGACGATAAAATGAGCCGTAAAGAGGAGATTGAGCACTTGCCGCCATTTGAACGCCACGTTTTTGTCTGCCTCAACGCCCGCCCCGCCGATGCGCCGCGACCCTCCTGCACTAGCGACGGAACCAGCACGCTGCACATGCGCATGCAGCAACTCGCGCGCCAGGCCGGGCTTGACACGAAGGTGCGCATCAACAAGTCCCTCTGCCTGGATCAGTGTGAGCACGGTCCTGTTGTGGTTGTCTACCCTGAAGCTGTCTGGTATGGAAACGTGCAGCCTGATGACGCCGAAGAAATTGTCAGGGAACACCTGGCAGGCGGCCGGCCCGTCGAACGGTTGCGCATCGCCAATGCCTGTCTGAATACGAAGAGCTGCGCGCATCGCTTCGGCACGCAGGAGATGGAGGATGCAGGAACCTCCCGATCCAGCAACGGCAGCAAGCCATAACCGCGCTATGTGCATCCCATCACGGATCGAGCAGGCCGGGAGCATGATCAAGGGACTCGGGACGCGAAGAACGCGAAGAGAGGTTCCACGATGCAACGCAGGGAGTTCCTGAAGGCGGCCGGAGCCGCATCGGCAGTGAGCATGGCGAGGGGAGCGAAGCCTGCGGCCGGCAAGGGCGTGACGATTGTTGTGGACGGCCGCATCGCGGTTCTTCAACAACCCGGCGTGCGGTGGGCCGCCGAACAACTTTGCAGCGCCATTGCCGCAAAGGGAGTTCCCTCGAGAGTTGTTGACTCCCCGGACGGCGTTCAAGGCGGCGCCTTCTGCGTGTTCTTTTCGCAGGCCCCGGAGAAGCAGACAGCGGGGCATCGGCAGACGAACGGAGTAGCCGCGGCTTCAGATAGTTTTTACATGGCTGCGGCGTCTGTTCACTATGTTCCCGGAGTGGAGATTGCCGCAGGGAATGCGCGAGGATGCGTCTATGCGCTGCTGGAGTTAGCGGAGCGGGTTCGTTACGGGCGCGATCCCATTGCCGCGTTGCATCTGGATCAGCCTCTCAGAGCGGCATCGGCCAATGAGGTTCGCAGCGTCGGCCGCTATTTCTGCAGCGAACTGGAAGACAAGCCTTGGCTCTACGACAAGAACTTCTGGCCGGGCTATCTGGACGTGCTGGCCGCGAGCCGCTTCAATCGCTTCTGCCTTGCCTTCGGCCTCGAATACGACTTTCCCAGGGGCGTGACCAGCGACTATCTGCATTTCCCCTACCCCTATCTGCTGGATGTGCCGGGGTTCGATGTGCGCGTGATGCAACTGGCCACGCCGGACGGCAAGATTCTGCCGGCGCCGGTTCCCCTCAGCGCAGTAGAGCGCGAAAGGAATCTTCAGGCGCTGAAGTTTATCGCCGAGCAAACGGCGATGCGCGGGCTGCAATTCCAACTTGGCATCTGGACGCACGCCTACCAGTGGACCGATAGCCCCAACGCCTGGCACCGCATTGAGGGGCTGACGCCACAGACTCATGCCGCCTACTGCCGCGAGGCGCTCGCGAGGATTCTGAAGGAGTGCCCGCAGATCACAGGGCTGACGCTGCGCGTACATGGCGAGAGCGGGATCCCCGAAGGCAGCTACGATTTCTGGCAGACGCTGTTTCAAGCGGTCACGGAATCAGGGCGCATGATCGAACTCGACTTGCACGCCAAGGGCGTCGACGAGATGATGATCGACATCGCCGTGGCGACCGGCATGCCCGTGAAGCTCGGGGCAAAGTATTCGGCGGAGCACCAGAGCCTCGGCTATCAGCAGGCCGACATCCGGGCACTTGAAATTCCCAAACCAGGGCGCGCGGGCAAGGGGCCGTTCATCCTGAGTTCGGGAGCGCGCTCGTTCACGCGCTACGGCTATGCTGATTTTCTCAGGGCCGGAAGTCCGTACAAACTGCTCTTCCGCCTGTGGCCGGGAACGCAGCGGCATCTGCTTTTGGCCGATCCTGAGACGGCCGCAGCCTACGGGCGCACGGCGCACTTTTGCGGCGCCATCGGACTGGATTTGATGGAGCCGCTCACCTTTAAGGGCAGGGAAGGCTCCGGGCAGCCGGGCGGACGATGCGCCTACTCCGATGCAGCGCTCACTCCCAAGTTCGACTGGCAAAAGTTCGAGCTCTACTATCGCGTGTGGGGCCGGAAGCTTTACGATCCGGACGCAAATCCTGAGTTGTGGCGGCGTTGGATGCGCACGGAGTTGGGCGCGGGCACAGTGGCGATGGAAACCGCGCTCGCCCACGCAGGCCGCATGTTGCCGCTCGTAACCTCGGCGCATCTGCCCTCAGCGTCGAATCACTCCTACTGGCCGGAGATCTACACCAACATGCCGATCGTGATCGGCAGCGAGCCCTCGCCTTACGGCGACACGCCGGCGCCAAAGTGCTTCGGAACCGTGAGCCCGCTCGATCCTGAGACCTTCTCGACTGTCGAAGAACATGCCGGCGACCTGCTGGCGCGCCGCGCGAATCCAAAGTACTCGCCGATCGACGTGGCGCAGTGGCTGGAGGACTCGGCCGCCGCGGCGAACGATGCGCTTGGCGCCGCGCGTCGAGATGCCGGATCGCCTAATGCGCCGGCCTTCCGGCGAATGGAGGCCGACGTTCTGATCCAGGTTGGCCTGGGGCGATTCTTCGCCTCAAAGCTGCGCTCGGGCGTGTTGTATTCCATCTTCCAGCGAACCCAGGAAAAGCAGGCGGGGCTGCGTGCGCTCAGTTGTTACCGCAAGGCGCGGGAGTCGTGGGCCGCGGCGGCGCAGGCGGCATCGGTGTATCGCAAAGACGTCACATACGGACGCACGCCAATGCGGCGCGGGCACTGGAGCGACCGTTTGCCCGCCATCGACAAAGACATCGCAGCGCTGGCGGCACGGGTCAATGCCGCGCCGGAGAATGCCGCGCCGCCGCCGGAGATCGGGCAGACGATTCTTGCCGCCACGGGCCGGCCAGCACACTCCGCAATCGTCTGGGTCCATACGCCCCCAGGTGAGTGTGCGGC
>JAJYFA010000171.1 GCA_021790995.1 Acidobacteriota bacterium | reverse complement strand
ATCTCGACATCGCCCTTACTGTTTCGTGCTTCGAGGTTGTAGGATCCTGCCAGTTCGACGCGGATGGTGCCGTCGCTGTCCTTCACACTGCTGTCCCCGTAGACCTGGCTCAGATCCACGTCTTTGGAGTGCGTAATCACGCGCACTTGTCCCTTGGCGCCGATAATCCGCAAGTCGTCGTCATTCAGCGTCAGCTCGCCGGGCAGCGATGCGGCATCAACGGTGGTCACTGAGGTTTGAAGGTGCACGGGGCCGGCGACGTTCTGCATCGACACATTGCCGGGAATGTCGCCGTTCTGCGCAACCCCACCCACAATGTTGGAGAGCGTGATGTCGTCGACATCCCCTTCCATCGCGATGTTGCCCTGAATGTCCTGAGCGGCGAAGATATCGTGCCTGCCGTGGACGAAGTGAGCGACCACGGGACCGGCAATCGAGCTGAGATGCATGTCGCCGCGGGAGGTAATGTCGACACCGGCGCCGAGGCCGCTCGCAATCACGTTGTCCCATCCGGAGTTCACGGTCACATGCGCGGCCTTCGGCACGGTAATCGAAAGGTTCACGCGCCCCTTTTCATTGTCCGGCGCCTGGATCGTCACGACAGAGCCGCTTACCGTTACCTGCGCGGCCTCAGCGTCGAAGATCTTTTTGGCGGCAGCGTCCGAGCCGGCGTAGGCCACTTCGTGCGCCTGCACTTTGAGGGTCGGCTCATCGCTTCCTGTAATGCTTACATCGCCGCGGGGATTGCGAATCTCAATGGTGGCGTTGGCGGGGATCTGCCGGATGTCCACGGGCTGATCGCTGTCGTGCCGCGGCAGGCCGAAGTTGTCAAAGAAGCCGTTATTACCGAAGTGATTTGAGAATGGACTCCAGAAGCGGTTGACCGTCGCCGAAGCCACACCCAGACCCGCCAGGAGGATGAGGATCCAGATAAAACCACCGCTGCGACGCACCGGAGTCAGGCGGCGCATGTCGAGAGCCCACTCGGCCAGCAGCGCCAGACCCGCGCCGATCAGCAGCAGCGGCCACCAGCGGCCGTACCAGGACCAGAAGGCACCCGCGCCAAGACGCCCGCTGACGACCAGCAGCGCGACGACTCCGGCGCACACCAGAAGAATGGGGCCGATCATCGAAGGCACGCGCGGCCCATACATGCCCACGTAATTGGCCTTCCAGGCGTGCCGCTGGACGCGCCATGCATCGCGCTGGGCACGCCATGCGGCCTTCTGCTGCTCGCGATACGCGCGCCAGTGTGTTTTTGGATCAAAGGGCGGAGCCGGGGGCGGCGGAGTGCCGCCCGGAGGCATGTTTGGAGGTACGGTGCTCATGATTGACCTCCCTCCTTGCCTTTCTCAAACTCCTGCCAGCGGGTGGGCACAATCGCCGTGCCTGTGCCAGCGGCAGGGTTTACCGCGCTTTGCTCCGCGCCCGGAGATGGCGATCCCTGATTGGCGCTTTGACTGGCGCCCTGCCAACCACCAGTCCACGGCGCGCCGCAAGGTGGCGGATAGCCTTCTACTTCCAGCGCCAACCGCTCAGCCAGCAGCAGCACTCCCAGAAGGATCAGCAGCAGCGGCCACAAGAGCCGCCCGAAGTAGGGGATGATCCCCATCTGGTGCAGCAGAGCCAGAGTTCCGATCAGAAGCAGAATCGCCGGCCCGCGCAATCTGCGAATGAAAATGTAGCGGCTCATTGTTGCCCTCCCTGCGAGCTGTCCCGCGGCCCGTTCTGTGGCCCGGCAGGTGGCCTGTCTTGCGCGTCCTTGAGGCGCCGCACGATCAACCAGACGCCCAGGCCGATGAGCAGCAGCGGCCAGAGATACTCATACACGCGCCACGAAAACCAATCGAACTGTCCGAGCAGAAACATGACGCCCAGGAAAATCAGAATCACGGCGCCAATCGGTTCCCGCCGCCGCCAATGCGCAGGCAAAACGGGTGGGATCGGTGGAATCGGTGGAATCGGTGGATAGCCTGGTCCAGCAGCTCCCGGCGGAGGTGGCGCGTACGGCGCCTGGTAGGGAGCTTGATACGGCGGCTGATACGCCGACTGGCGTGGCATCGTATCAGTCTCTGGATTCACCGTCTGGCCAGTGGCGGCAGCTCCGGGCGGCGGGCCCTGCTGGCGGTGTCCGCCTGTCGTGAACCAGTTGCTCACCTCGTTGAGCCCCAGCGGATCGGGCAGCGGGTCTCCGTCGCGCCGCGCCCTTGCCGTGTGATAGGCCTCGAACATCTGGTAGAAGATCCAGGCTGCGATGAAGATGCCAAAGACGTCGAAGACATGGGCCGCGCTTACCAGCACCGCGAAGATCACCACGTGCACCATGCCCTTCACGAACTGGCCGTTGTACATCGCGCCTACGCCGGGAATCGCTCCCAGCAATGCCGCCAGCGCAGGGCTCGGCCCACCGGCAGGCGGTGGCACATAAGGCCGCTGCGCGTTCTGCCATGCCATCCAGCAGGGCTCGCAGAAGATCTGTCCGGCCGATCCCTGGCGCACGCAGGCCTGGCAAAGCGCCTTTCCGCAGCTCTGGCAATACGCCATCGCAGTTACGCCGCTATGGTTTGCGCAATCCATGGTGTGCTCCTTTTTGGCCTTTGTGCCACGTAGCCTGTGGACTGCATGGACCCTGAGGGAAACGTCCAGGACGCTTCCAGACATTCATCGTTTGCGACGATTGCCGGTTCCGTCAAAGGCGTGGCCGGCGGTTGCGGAGGGCCCGCGCGCAACCCTCGATCATTGTTTTCCGGCTTTTGCCCCGGAAGCTCCCGCGTCTCGCCGGGCGCTGCCGGCCGGGTCTGTTTCTGCTGCTGTCCGCCGCCGGTATTTTCCTCGTCGGTCTGGCCGCGCAGCTCGCGCACCTGAGCCTCCACTTCGTAGACAAACCGCAGGTGGTCGTAATAGCGCACGATCGGCACCGAGGCCATGCTCAACTGCCGCTCCATGTAAGAGCGCAGCGCCTGAGGGCGCAATTGAGAGATCCGCAGGTTCTTCAGTTGGACTCCGGCAAGGTTCAGCGTCAACGCGATCGAGAAGAACGCCATGGCTGCGGTCATCATCAGACGTGGCTGCAGGCCGGCGCGCATCCGCGCGAAAAATCCGGGCTGCTGCCAAACAGGAGGAACAAACTCAGGAACCGTGCCTGGTCTCTCCAGGCCACTCGCCGTGCGGCCCAGTGCGAGTCCCGGTCCCGTGGTTGCAAGAATCCTCTCGAGCAGCCCCTCAGGTGGTTCTGGTTCCGGCGAGAGAAGCTCCAGCCACTCGCGGCCCTTGCGCGCTTCCTCATAGAATGCCGCGCAGGCGGGGCAGGCGGCCTTGTGCTCGAGGAACCGCGCCTCATCCGCGGGGTTGAGTAGCCCGTCCAGAGCCTCGGCCAGCAGCGTCTCCCACTCGCCGCAGGCTGGCGTACCCGGAATGTAATTACCTTCTGCCATGGCTACATCACCTCTTTCCTACTACGCTCCAGCAGCCTCGCCAGTTCCGCGCGGCCTCGGCTGATGCGCGACTTCACGGTCCCTTCGGGAATCCCGAGGACCTGCGCAATCTCTTTGTAATCAAGGTCTTGCAAATCCCGCAAAATGACTGCTTCGCGCAGGTCCACGCTCACTTTCTGGAGCGCCTTCTCTACCATCCTTTTGAGTTCGTTGCGCGCCGCCGTCTCGTGCGGCGATGCGCCGGCATCGGCCATCCGGTCGGCAAGGCTCAAACGAGGTTTCGATCCATCCGTCTCGTTCCATCCCTGGTCGAGTGAGCTTGTGGCCCGCAGGTTCCGCGTTCGCCGGAAGTTGTCCACCAGCAGATTGCGCGTCATGGTGGTGATCCAAACGGGCAGGCTGCCGCGCGCCGCGTCGAAGCTGCCCAAATTTATGTAAATCTTCAGAAATACGTCCTGCGTCAGGTCCTCGGCGTCAGCGGCGTTGCCGGTAAAGCGGTAGCACAGCCCGTACACACGCTTCTGGTGCGCCCGGACCATCTCGGCCCACGCGCTGGGGTCGCCGCTCATTGAGCGGCGGACGATTTGCGTCCAGTCCTGCTCCAGAGCCCTTACCCCCATGTGCCCATCGTGGTTTGCCGGCTTTGCATCCGGGGGGTTCGCGCCCAAGGCGCTCATTGCCGTGGTGTACCCGATCCCGTCATGGCGTGCGAGGCTTGCGGGATGCGCCTGAGCGCCATCCGGCCTGCTGCCGGCCCAGCTCGGGATTGACCGCGCCGCGGAAGATGTTCGGGCCGCAGGCGCCTCGGAACTCCGCTCCACCCCGAGCGTCGCCCAACCCCAGCTTAATGTACCTACGCACGACATGGAGCTGAAATACGCAAATTGCAGTGCTGCGGTTCCACTGCCATCCCTTCCACAAAGAGCGTGGAAAGCGTGACGCCATATGAGATTTCCTTTGGGTCTGGTCAGTCGAGCGCAAGCAGCTTCTCGATCTTTCCCCGAACAAAGCAGAACATCAGGGCCTTGCGCACGACGAGGTTCAGGCCCATCTCCGCGAGGAAGGAATCGACCGCATTGTGAATCTGCTTGTAGACCTGCTGCCGTTTGGCCTGGTTGACCTTTGACATGCTGAAATGGTCCAGACTGGGATCGATGGGGTCGATCGGCCTGGGCGTCCAATGCAGGTTGGCGAAGACGCTTCCCGGTTGTGCCTGGTATTTCGCGAGCTGCGCTTGCGCCACGCTGCGCCCGTAGTCGTAGTCGTGCTTGCGGTAGGCAATATCGAAAAAGCCCTCGAAGGCGTCGAGGCCGTTGCTCGCCAGGTGCGCCGTATCGGCGACAAAGTCGTAGATCAGCATCTCCTCTTTTTCGTGGAGGTCGGCCGCGAGTTCCAGAACCAGCACCGCGTCCAGCCAGGCGCCGGCGGCTGCGGTATCCGCGCCGAACGCGGAGTACTCCGTCTGGTACTGCGCACGCAACTGATCGCGCGCCGCCTGCAGATTTTGGAGCGCGCGCCGCGGCATCTCGCCCTGCACTCCGAAGAACGACTTGAGCAGAGACTCGGAGACCGGGCTCGTCTCGGCCGCGGTCAATGCGCCGTTCAGGAACAGCGCCTGCAACTCGCCGGCTCTTCGGTCGAGCAGGCGCAGCCGGTCGTTCACGTCTTCGGCGGTCATCCAGTCCTGAAACTCCGATTGGCCGATCACCGCTCCTACAAGGCGTTCAACCACACCTTTGTAGTTTGCATTGGCGCTGCCAAACGCGTTCGCCGGGTCGGCCTTCGCGTCGGTTGTAAACGGCAGATTGCTTGAGGACTTGGGCCGGGGCGCGATGAAGAGATAGCCGCGCTGGTCGGCGTTCAGGCGGCCGCCGGGCTGGTTCTCCACCAGGTTCTTCGCCATTCCCAGCGGCTGGTTCTGGAAGAGGCCGCCGTCGGTATAGGCGAAGTAGCGGCTGGGCGCGCCGCCCCAGAGCGCGCGGACAAGATCGGGACTCGTGTAGTCTGCGATGTTGCGCAGAAGATCCTGCACGCGAAAGGCGACGGGAAACGCGCCGCAGGCAACGGCCGTGGCGCGCACCGTCTCCCAGAACCCGGCGCGGTCGTCGGCCACGCGGTCAATGGCCCGCACAAGCTGGTCCTCGTGCCCGGTATAGGTGAATGCGCCGCCGCTCAGGGTGTTGCGCGCGTAGTCCACTCCGTTCAGGTTCGAGAGCGCGAGCCCAAGCTGAATACGGCCGTCGGCGGGCAGCGCGGGATGAGGTTGAGCCATCGGCGGAGGAAGAGTCGCGTAGCGGCCGGTGAGGCAGGTCTTCGAGATTGCAATCACGAGATCGGAGGAGAAGACGGAGTGCGTAGGGTCCTCGCCCGGCTGAAGGGCCAGAAGGCCGGTAATGTCCACATCCCGCACCCAGGCGTTGTAGAGCGGATTGTCGTAGGGTTGGCTCATCGACGGCCCGTCGAAGAGCAGCCGCTGGGCGAGCATCGCCGAAGTCATGCCGCCGGCCGAGGCGCCGGTGAGGACATCGATTTCAATCCGCTCCTCGGGGAGCCGGTTTGCCTCGGCCCATTGATTGTGCTGGGAGACGGCGTCGAGAACCTCAAAGGCAACTCCCGACTCATAGCTCCCCAGCGAGACCGCGCCAGCAATGGTGATGGCCAGCTTCTTGGGCATGATCTTCACCTCCTGCAAATTTGTTGTTTTGCCCGAACAGATGAGAGCGATCTTGTGCTTCCGTCGAAAATGGGATTTCGGATGCGCGGCTTTGGGAGGGCCATCGCGCGAGCCTCAGACCAGTATGCGCCTGTTGCGGAAGAAAACCTGCAAGCGGGCGACGTTTGAGCACTTACCGCGGTCACTCTCCCGCAATGGTCATGCCGTCGATGCGCAGCGTGGGCGAAGCGACCGAGGCGCGAAATTCGAGGTCGTTGCCGACGGCCGTCACGTTGCGCAGCATCTCGGCCAGGTTTCCGGCGATCGTTATTTCTTCGACGGCGTGCGTCAACTGGCCGTTCTCGATCCAGAGGCCGGTGGCGCCGCGGGAGTAGTCGCCCGTGACCAGGTTGGTGCCGAATCCCATCAGACCCGTAACGTAAAGCCCGGCCTCGATCTCACCGACGATCGCGTCGGGCGAGGATTTGCCGGGCTCGAGGAAGAGATTTCCGCAACCCACACCCGGTGCGCCGGCCAGCCCCCGTGCGGCGTTGTGCGTGGATTTGAGCCCCAGCTTGCGCGCGGTGTAAGTGTTCAGCAGATAGCTGCGCAGCACACCCTTCTCGACGACCAAGGTGCGCTGCGAGGGCAGCCCTTCACCGTCAAACGGCGAGGTGCCGAAGCCGCCGGCGCCGGTGGGCAGGAGCAAGATGTTGTCGTCCACGATGGTGAGGGCGGATGCGGCGATGGTTTCGCCGAGCTTGCCGGCAAGAAACGAGGCGCCGCGCCAGATGGCGTCGCCGGATGCGGCCTCGAAGACAGAACCGATGAGGGTTCGCGCGGTCTCTGGCGCAAAGACGATGGGGACGCGCTGTGTCGGTATGCGCCGCGCGCCCAGCCGCCGCAAGGTGCGCCGCGCGGCTTCAGCGCCGACCGCTTCGGGAGATTCGAGGAGCGCGAGACGCCGCGCGCCTGACCACCAGCCGTCGCGCTGCATTTTGCCGCCGGTGTCTTTGGCGAGCGGCGCCGCGGCAACACCGGCGTAGCTGGTGCGATAACCACCCACAAAGCCACGCGAGTTGGCGAGAGCTTTGCGTCCGGTCGCAGCGTCGAAGCTGCCGCCGTCGGAGTTCGCGATGCGCGGGTCGGCTGCGAGCGCCGCGGATTCAGCCCGCCGCGCCCACTCGATGCGCTCCGCGCCGGTGAGTGAGTATACGTCGTCGAAGTAAAGGCGCAGATCGTCGTCCGTCATGCGGGTCGCGGCCGCGCCGAACTCTCCCGGCTCCGGCAAACCGGCGTAGGGATCTTCTTCCGTGACGCGGGCGAGCGCCAGAGCGCCATCCACAAGCTGCCGGATTCCCTCGGCGGTGAGATCGCTGGTCGAGGCCGAACCCGAGCGCAGCCCAAGGAAAACGCGCAGGCCCAGCCCGCGCGAGCCGGACTCTTTGAGCGTTTCCACCTGGCCCATGCGCACGTTGACGCTGAACTCGTCGCCTTCGCGTGCCACTGCCTCGGCATCCGACGCGCCGGCCTTCAGGGCCAGAGACACGACGTCAGCGGCGAGGGATTCGAGGTTGAGGGTGGTTTCGTTGGGTGGTGGAGCAGTTTTGCGCATGTCCTCAAACTATCAAACACGGCGGGATTGGCGACTTGCAGATAAGAGCGACGCAATCATTTCGGAATGTGCTTCTCTTACTGCACGATTGAAAGCGTCAATCTTGTCTTGGAGTTCTCCCAAATTCACCGCCTGGCATTGAAGAACTCTCGAACGCCAAGAAAGAGAACATCTGCTGCCGTCTCGACTGCGGGGTGTAAGCACAGACTGTTCAAACCGCGCTCTATGCGGCCGACAGGCGCACCTGCACCCTTGATTCCGTAGCCTTGGCGAAACGCAGCAGTGTTTTGGTGCTGGGTAGCGTTTGGCCGCTTTCAAGTCGCGCGATTGCGGACTGGCTAGTGCCCATGCGCGCCGCAAGCTCTGCCTGCGAGAGTCCTGCGCGGAGCCTCGCCCTGAGCAATTCAGCCGAGA
>JAJYFA010000170.1 GCA_021790995.1 Acidobacteriota bacterium | reverse complement strand
CTGGTTGGCGGCAAAGACTACCTCTTGCCGGCGATATGGGCCACCCGAGGCGGTGCGCGTGGTCTCTGCATTGGCCATGTTCGCGGCCACCACCTCGGCGCGCATGCGCTCGGCTTCCATGGCGCTACCCGAAGTCTCCATCATGCCAAACAAGTTCATTGTCCAGACTCCTTATCCACTACTTGGCGTGGATAGCGTCCAACACGTCCTGGTACTCGTCGCGGAGCAGCGCCACTCCGGCGCGAAACTTCAACTGCGCCTGGGCAAGGTTGAGGCTTTCGCGGTCAATCGAGACGTTGTTACCGTCCGGCCGTGCGATCAGGCCGTCGACCTTCGTCACGCGAACCTTGTGCGGTGCGCGGCCTTGTTCGACTTCGTCGATGGCCTGGCGCATCTCGCCCTCGAAGTCCATCCCCACGGTTTGATAGCCCGGCGTGTCCACATTCGCCATGTTGACGGCCGTCAGCTTCGCCTCATCCGTGGCCAGATCGAGGTAGCGGGCAATCTCATTGCTCAAGCCGGTTGCGATTTCCATGCTGATTTCACCCTCCGAATCCTGCCAGAACGCTCTACGTTGCTGGTCCTGGTTGCGCCGCGCTTTGCCGCGCGCCTCGTGCCAGGCCGCGCTCCCAGTTGCCTGCACGGCGCCCACGGTCAATTCACAGTCAGGCCGAAGTCGATCTCCTGCGCGGTCAGCACAGGATCTTCTCCGGCCAGAATCACGCCGCGTTCAAGCACGTGTTCGAGTTCGCGAACATTGCCGGGCCAACTGTGCGCCGCGAGCTTGCCAAAGGCGCTCTGATCGAGACGCTTGACCGGTATATCCCGCCCCATTCGCTCGAGAAAGTGTTCGACGAGCAGAGGCAGATCTTCGATGTGCTCGGCCAAAGGCGGCGTGTGGATGAGGAAGACCGCCAGACGATAGTAGAGATCGGAGCGGAAGCTGCCATTTTGCGCATGTTCAGCCAGCGGCCGGTGCGTAGCGGCGAGGATACGCACATCGACCTTGACGGTCTCGTTGTCGCCGACGCGCTGCATCTCGCCACACTCCACAAAGCGCAGAAGCTTGGCCTGCAGCGCCAGCGGCATCTCACCGATCTCGTCGAGAAACAGAGTGCCCCCGTCGGCGGCCTCGATGCGGCCGGTGCGTCCCTGCACGGCTCCCGTAAAGGCGCCGCGGGTATGGCCAAAGAGTTCCGCTTCAAGCAATGCCTCGGGAATCGCGGCGCAGTTGATGGCGACAAAAGGCTTGCGGCTGCGCTTCGACAGGCGATGCAGGGCCTCGGCCACCAGTTCCTTGCCTGATCCCGTGGGGCCCTCGATCAACACCGGAGTCATGCGCGGGGCCACAAGCCGCACGCGGCGGCTGATCTCCAACATGCAGGCGGCATTGCCGACCAGCTCCGGCAGCCTGTCCCCGGGGTTCAGTTCGGGACCGCGTGCCGCGCGGCCTGACTGCATCGAACCGGGCTGCTCCGCTGCTGGCGGCGGGGCTGGTGCCGTCGCCGATTTTCTGAAAGCAACGGCCGGCGATGGCGCCAGCGCGTGGACGGCAGAGTCCATCGCGGACGCCGCGTTCCAGGCCGCGGTGTCGGTCTCCTGCGAGCGGCGCAGCGCGTACAGAAGCTCCTGCCGATAAGGCCCGCGTGGGCTTTCAACCGCCAGATTGCTCGCCGTCGTTACCAGATCGACCTCAGGAAAGCGGACCCGGAACTCGCCCAGAAACTCACTGAGGTCGAGGTCTGGCAGCCAGGAGTCAACGATGACCGCATCGGGCAACGCGGTTTCGGCTTCGGTCCATGCCTCGGCGCCGCCCTCGGCTTCGACCACATGCCAGCGCATGCCGGCGAGCACGTGCGCAAGGCGCTGACGAAAGCTGCGGTCGGCGCTGGCCACCAGCGCCGTCCGTGGCCGCAGGCGTGGAGATACAGGAGGAATCGAAAACAGTTGCATGAATGGTTCCCTTCAGGTTGCAGCAAAGTTTTGAATCCAGGTGGTTATGAGGCGGCGACCGACTGTGCGGGCGCAGACATTTGTAAAGGCGCGGCGAAAGGCGCCGCAGTCAGGTCGATCTCCGACGGTACCATGTAGCCTTGGCCGCGCACGGTACGGATCAGCCGGCCCGGCGGTGGATCTTCAAGCTTGCGCCGCAGGTAGTTGACGTAGACATCGACAATGTTGGTGGTCTGCGCAGGCTCCATGTTCCAAACGGAGTCGAGCAGCTCGATGCGCGAGACGCACTGTCCGCGGTTCAGCAGCAGATGCTCCAGCAGTGCGAATTCCTTGTTGGTGAGCGGAATCGATCGGCTCCCACGCCGCGCCGTATGGTCCAGACGGTCAAGTTCCAGATCGCCGGCGCGCAGTTGCAGGCGCATCTCCCGCTTGCGGCGCAGAAGGGCGCGGCAGCGGGCGCGAAGCTCATGCAGGCTGAAGGGTTTGGTCATCAGGTCATCGGCGCCGCGGTCTAGACAGCGTACGCGCGTGCCCACCTCCTGGCGGCCTGTCAGCACCAGGACCGGCAGATCGGCGTCGAGCGCGCGCATCTCCTCAAGCACCTGCTCGCCGTCTTTGACGGGCATGTTCAGGTCTAGAATCGTTAGATCCGGCATCTCGGCGCGAAACGCCTCCACGGCGGCGCCGCCATCGCAAGCCACGCGGACGCGGTGGCCGTCGGCCTCAAGACCCCGGGTCAGGAACAACCCCAGCGCTTTGTCATCTTCGGCGACGAGCAACCTCATGCAAACCTTCCCTCTGTTTTTCTCCGCGCAACGCCTGGAAATCTTCGCCTTCGACAATCGCCTGCGGCAGGTTGCGTGGGGAGTTCTCTTTCACCTTCCCGCGAGTCGGGAACGAACTCAAGATTTGTCTAAGGAAAAGTGAAGGAACACGTACTGAAATGGCACTGGAGAGCGATGTGTCCCAAAATGGAGTAAACCTCTGTCCGTGAGTGATGAGCGGCATCACACCTTCATGCCGTCTCACTCCCCTCCTCGCTGCCTGGACCGGTCTCTGCGCGACACGGTGTCCATTCTCTTGTTGTCAGTTCTTGTTGAAACCATTTGACGAGTCACGGAGCCCACCTGTACTGTCGATTCCGTCTCAAATGCTCTCCGTGAAAATCGTTTCGGAAGTTTAGGTCAAAGTGCGCCGTTGGTCAGGCGTTTTCGCGTGCGCCGCGTTTTTTTGTTCGTACATCGCAGTATCGGCCTGTGCCAGAAGGTCCTTCATCTCCTGGCCGGCTGCATGTGCGGCCAGCCCGATCGAGGCGTCAATGCGAAGTTTGAGGGGGCCGTCTTTTCCTGCAACCTCATAGTTGCCGCAGACCCACTTGCGCAGCCGCTCGGTCTGGGCCTCGGCCTCTTCCAGAGTGGAGTCGAAGAGGAGAATGAACTCGTCGCCTCCCCATCGGCCAATAATGTCGTTGGAGCGGCAGGCAGAGCGCAACTCGCCGGCAAACTGCTTCAGGAGTTCATCGCCGATCAGGTGGCCATGCGCGTCGTTGACCTTTTTAAAGCCGTCGATATCGACAATCGCCACGCAAAACGCCGTTCCGCATTCGATGCGCTTCTCGATCTGGCCTTCGACATACAATCGGCTGCTGGCTCCGGTCAGCGCGTCGCGCGAGGCGCTTTTTTCAGCCTCCTCCAACTTCGCATGGTAGCTCTCAACCTGCTGCTTCAGATCGTTGAGAACGACCGCTCCTTCCTCTGTCATCCGTTCGATGGATGTCTTCAGTTCGGCGGCGCTCTTGTCGATCGAAGCCCTAATCTCGCTGAGGTCTTCGAGACTCGCAATGGCCTGAAGGCGCTCGGTGACAGCACTGATCTGGCTCGCGTAGCGCCGATCGCGCGTCCCTACCGACTCCGCCGCCTGAGCCATCGTGAGCAGTATCTCTTTTACTTCGCGTGCCTTTCCCTGGTAGTGGCGAGCCGCGTCACGTCCCCAGCCGAGCAACTGCTCGCGCGCCTTTTGCCCATTGGCTGCGAGATCACCGCTGGCGATCGCCGGAGATAACTCCGCAGTCAGTTGAGTAAGCGAATGCTTCAACGCATCACCCAGCCCCGGGCAGGCGTCGAGACTGCAATTTCCCATCTCCAGCAAGGCCGAGCCATAAACATCGAGCGCCGCGGCGAATGTGTCCTGGCACTCGTTCTCGACCCGAGCAAGTTCGGGGGAACTGGAATCGAGATATCGTTTCAATGAAATCATGAAATCCTTAGAACACCCACATTAGAGTGAAATGCGGGGGCAACATAAGACCTATCACTCATCGGCTTCATGGGACGGACTCATGAAAACTGCCCTATAAAGGAACAACAGAAAGAACACGATGCGCAATGCCGTCCGCATCAGATCTTTGCATTTCGTAAATAATTGAATTGTTATAGACTTATACAGAATGTTTCTGGCTGTTTCGTTCTTTTCGCGGCAGGAATGGGGCTGTTTTTGCGTATGTGGGGTAGCTGCCTTAGTACAGTGACCCGCTACCTGTAGTGTTCCCGCTAGGATTGACCGATCCAGCCGAAGGCGCTAGCTGGCAACATTTGAAGCAAAAAAGACCGGTTTGCGGATGCAGATGCTGTGAATTATCGTCTGGATCTGCCGAAATACATGATCTGCGAGAGTGCGGCGGCGGGACGCCTGATTCTTTCCAAACCACAACATATTGGGGCTACTGTACTAAGGCAGCTACCCCACTTGCGTATTAACCTGCGCGAATTACGAAAGTGCACACCGACGTGAACTGAGCCTTTCAACAAAAGGGGTATTGTGCTTTTCTGATATTCGCCGATTCATTGATATAGGCCTGTTGTGGAAGAGCCTTCGACCAGTTTTGGAAGAGTTGAGAGAAGCTTGAGGTAGCTTTGGTTGATTGGAGCAACATCCCCGATATTGCGGCAGTCGCCCTGCTTTCGCTGGCCTTTTTCTCGGTCGCGCGCAGAAGGCCTACGTCGTTTTCCGTGGTGTGGCTCGTCGGCTGGGTGATGATCGTCCTTCACTTTACGTCCTACATGTTTCTCGAGGCTCCAGGCGCGTTCGGAATCGCAGCCGAGATTCTTGGCACATCGTCGCTTGCCTGGGCGGGCATTCTCTTCATGTGGGCGTCGGTCCCGTTTCGCATCCAGACTTCGAGCAGATGGATGCTGACGGCGCTCTTAGTGGCAACCACTTTCTATATCTCTGTCCTGTCCTTCGCGCCGGCTACTCACGCGATCCTGACGCTCGCCGCACTTCTCGTGGGCATGCTTCCACTGGCGGCCGCACTTCTCGACATCCGCAAGCTCGGCCATCCGCAGCGTTTGGTGACCGTTGTTCTTTACATCCTGCTTTGCAATTTCCTTTTATGGGTGCAGGATCTTCCGGACAGGGGTCCCGACCTCGCCATCAATGCGGTCCTTTTCACCGTCTATCTCGGCTGCTGCATCCATTTCAGGTATGCCTACCCGCGCGCCACTGCCGGAGCCTTCATTACCGTCCTGGGATTTCTTGCCTGGGCGAATGTCTTCACGATCGGGCCGATCTTGTTTACCTTCTTTCCCAAGGTGCATTTGCAGAACGAGGTCTGGAATCTTCCCAAGTACGTGGTCGCCGTGGGCATGATCCTGATCCTGCTCGAAGATCAGATTGAGCACAACAAGTTTCTTGCTTTACATGACGAGCTCACCGGACTGCCCAACCGCCGGCTGTTTCAGGATCGGCTGGCCATTGCGCTGGAGCGCGCCCGGCGCACCGGTACACAGACAGCCTTGCTTGTGATAGACCTCGATCGCTTTAAGCAGGTCAACGACACGGCGGGTCATCATATCGGCGACGAATTGCTCAAGCATGTCGGCCAGTTGTTTCTCGGCAGGGTGCGGCGTATCGACACGGTTGCGCGGACGGGCGGCGACGAATTTTCAGTCATTCTGGAAGAACCTACGAATCGAGGCGACGCGGAAAGCGTAGCTCGAACTCTGTCGCAGCTTCTCGCCCCCCCCATTGTGCTCGAAGGAATTTCGCTTCGGATCGGCGCCAGTGTGGGTATTGCGGTGTTTCCTGAAGACGCGCAGGATGTCGAATCGCTTCGCATTGCCGCCGATCTGCGGATGTATGCCAACAAGCGAGCAGCCAGAAAGCGGGAGGAATGTCAGGGTACTGCCCCGAGCTTCGCGCAGGTATTTTCATCACGCAGGAGTGACCCGGGGATGCAACTGGCAGAATGAGATGAGAATCCGGCTACTCAGCGTCGCTGACTTTGTTGTCCAAGAGGATGATCTTAAGACTGCCATAAGAGAGGATCTTCTTTGAGCCCAGGTCGACAATCTTGTCCGGCTGACCAAATGCCTTCTCCACGTCTGCCTGACTCTCGCCAAGTTTCACCTCCGGAACCGGAGCAGGTGCGCTCTTGACGGAAAAAATAGGGTCTGTCAAACGGTGGACATCGGCCACTGTGAGCTTGTCCGCAGCATCCCCCGCAAGGGGGAACTTGAGTAGCATGCGAAAGCGCGATTGCGCTGATTGATCGTTGTTCACCACCACGTGTGTATCGAGAGAGACGAGGCGAAAAATGATCGCATCCTCTTTGAGGTAGATCCCAACCACATAGAAACGTTCGCCCTGCACGACCGGGCGCGTATCTCCGCTTGTCCCGAATATCCCACTGATGCCCTTGGTTGCAACCAGAGGCTGGCCGTCTTCGATGGTTGTTGTGGGCGTTACATGATCGGAGATGGCGCGGGCAAGAAGTCCGTTGACGTGGACCACATAGATGCTGCCGGGTGCTGTAACGCGTGAATCGGCGAAACCCATTTGCGTCAGGCTGTAGCTCGCTTTGAGTCTCAGCAGCAGCGGAGCCCCCGTCTCTAGCGTCTGCGATAGGGCCGGAGTCGCAGCAGCGCCAAAAAGTATTGCTAGCATCAGAGTGGTAACAACTCGCCTTTGCATACGACCTCAATTGAGCAATTTGGAACGCCCCAGAATACTACACTGGGGAGAAAAAACGGGAGATAGGACTGTAATTGTTTGCGAAACTGCGCAGTCACGGTGCTGCAACAAGGCCCAGGCAAATCGCCCGGACCTTGTTGCGGTTGAAGTTTCTGATACACGCCTATGATCCGCTCGGACCGCGTCCGGGACGGCGGCGGCGGCGGCGGCGGTTCGCGACACCTGCTGTTCTGTCGCTTGCGCCTTGCGAAGGCGAGCCTTCGACGCGGTTAAAGTTCCGCTCATTCTCTTCGTCGAACTCTGCGTTCCCCTCACCCTCGAAATCATTGCCACCTTCAATCAGAATGGTGCTCTGATTCGAACTCGGCTGGCGCTCGTCGAACTCATGACGTGGCCTGGACGGGGCTGCAGGCGCGGGAGCTGCGAATTCTTCCTCGGTCTCCACCGGGGCCGACTGCGCCAACTTCGCCTTCTGCTCCTTGATGAGAGCCTTGCGGCTGAGCTTGATGCGGTTGCCTTCGATGGCCAGGACCTTCACCATCACCTGATCGCCTTCGCGCAGCTCGTCTTTGACCTCCTTGACGCGATGCTCGGCGATCTCGGAGATGTGCAGCAGGCCGTCGGTGCCCGGGAAGAGCTCGACAAAGGCGCCGAACTCGGCCAGCCTTACCACCTTGCCCAGGTAGGTCTTGCCCACTTCGGGGACGGCGGTGAGGTTGCTGATGATGGCCAGAGCCTTCTTCAGGCCCTCGGCGTCGCTCGACGCCACGCTCACCTTGCCGGTGTCGTCCACATCGATCTTGGCGCCCGTTTGCTCCACGATGCCACGAATGGTGGCGCCGCCCTTGCCGATCAGGTCGCGAATCTTGTCGGTGGGAATTTGTACGGTCTCGATGCGCGGCGCGTACTTCGAGCGCTCCACGCGCGGGCCGTCCAGTTCCGCATCCATCTTGTCGAGGAGGAAGAGCCGTCCGCGCCGGGCCTGCTCCATCGCCTGCTGAAGAATCTCGCGGGTCAGGCCGCCGATCTTGATGTCCATCTGCAGCGCGGTGATTCCCTTGCGCGTTCCGGCGACCTTGAAGTCCATGTCGCCGTAGTGATCCTCGGCGCCGGCAATATCGGTGAGGATCGCGTAGTCGTCGCCTTCCTTCACCAAACCCATGGCCACGCCGGCCACCGCGCCCTTCAGGACGATGCCCGCATCAAAGAGCGCAAGACTTGCGCCGCAGACCGAAGCCATTGATGAAGAGCCGTTCGACTCCAGAATGTCGGAGACAATGCGTATCGAGTATGGCGATTCTTGCGCGCTTGGCAGCACGGCGCTGATGGCGCGCTCTGCCAAAGCT
>JAJYFA010000169.1 GCA_021790995.1 Acidobacteriota bacterium | reverse complement strand
TGACGATTTCGCCGCGCCCGTGGCCGCCTGCAAGGGGCAGGCGCTGGGCGCGGAAGATCCATCGCCATCGTGCAAGGCGTTCTTGCGCGAAAGCCAGAAAGCCTCCGCCGAGTGGGAGCTGGAGCGGCGGTTCCGCGCATTTGAGGCAAGGTTTTGAGAGACTTGACCGCTTCCAATCCAGCCATGCAAAAAGCCGCTCCGAAGAGCGGCTTTTTGAGATCAGCGGCCAGGTCTCAGTAGAAGATCACACCCACGGAGGCATTGCCCGTCAAGGTGACCGTGCAGGTGGTCGACGTGGTTGGATTCGACTCGGCGCAGTCGCTGCCGGACGACCACCCGCCAAAATAGGTGCTTCCCGCCGGCAGGTTTTCCGTCAGCGTCACCGTGGAGCCCACAGCGTAGGTTCCGGTGCAGACCTGGCCGCCGGAGCCGGACCAGTCCGGGCCGCAGTGAATCAGATTCGCCGTTCCAGTATCGGACGGAGCGGTTATGTATTCGCCGGTCGGCGATGTGTTCTCGCCTTCCACAAAGACTGTAATGGTTGCGAATTGCGGCGTGGCCGGGCCGGGATCGCAGACGTTCGTGGTCGGATCCTTGCAGGTGAATGTCTGCGCATTCGACAGCACCACAGAGCCGTCCGGGTTCGACTTGGTATCTTCGGCATAGATGACGGTGTTGCCCGTATAACCCTGTGCCGTCGCCAGGCCCGCCTGCTCGCCCGGTGTGCCGCCGGAGTTGATCGATGCCACCTCGGGCAGCAGCGAAAGCCACGTAACTTCGTTCGTAATATCTCGCACCAGCGGCGGTGTCGAGAAGGTGCCGAAGGCCAGGTATTGCCCTGTCATCCCCTTGGTCGAGACCGTGGTTCCGGAAGGTACCACGTTGATCGACAGCAGGGGTTCGGGCGACGTCCCAGCAGTGACCGAATAACCCGCCGTCGCAACCACCTGGCTTCCGTCCTTGTTGGTGTAGGTCGCCTCGATGGTGGTGCTTCCTGCCGCTTTCGCTGTCACCAGGCCCGGCGTTGCGCTGGGCGCCGTGTCAATCGTGGCAACAGATGGCATGCTGGAGGTCCACACGACCTGACCGGTCAGGTCGTATTGCACGCCGCCCTCCGTGCCCAGCACGGTGAACTGGCCCTGCTGGCCCAGCGAGGTCGCAGATTGCGTACCGGGGAAGATGGTCAGGGCCGTTACTTTTTCTGAAGCGCTGGCAAGCACCTGGAATGACGCCGTTCCCGTAGCAACCGTCTTATCGGCGTTGGTGTATACCGCTGTGATTGTCGTCGATCCCTGACTCACAGCCGTCGCCGTGCCTGTCGAGTCGATCGTGGCAATCTGGCTGCTGCTCGAGGCCCACGCCACTTCTCCCGTAAGGTTGATCGTCGTGCCTGTCGACTCGGTTCCAATCGGAATGAATGTTGCGACTCCACCCGGCGCCGCCACAGACTGCGAACCTGGAATCACGGTGATCGATGTAACATCGGATGTCGGCGTTGTTCCCGTACCGACGCCCGAACCGGTGACAGTCAGCGTTGAAGTGGCGCGCACCAGCCCCGTGAATCCGTTGATGCTCGCCGTGATGGTTGTGGTTCCCGGAGCAACTGCCGTTGCTAGGCCGGTCGCGCTGATGGTCGCCACCGAGGGCGAACTCGAACTCCACGTCACCAGGTTGGTCTCATCCTGCGTGCTCGTAGGATGGTTGGCTCCATGGCCGTAAGTTCCCGTCGCCGTGAACTGAGCGGTCTGGCCCACCGGCAGCGTCTGTGTTGTGGGAGAAACTGCAAGCGAAATCACCAATGGATTGGTGCAGCCGGCAACGATCAGCGCCAGAGCAAACGGAAGCAGCGCCGGCGTGATGAATCGATCTTGCATGGTTGACCTCCGAGGTCTGCGGCCGGTTTTAACGCCGGTCCAGCGGCGTCGTGGCAGACTCTAGCTGGCCCCTATGCCATCAACTATATGTCACGCAAATTCTCGCCCAACTTACACAAACGTGTTAGTTTTCTGCCTTGCACCAAGTCAGTCAATAAGCGACTGGATGTCCCCTTTCAGGTGACGGAGGGCAGCATCGCGTCCTGGGCGTTGCTGTACACTTTTTTGAAGATGGCCCACGTCCGCGACAACTCTCCTGAACGTTTGGTCAGCGCCGCGCGCGCCGACGAAGAGCAGACGTTCGAGCTGAAGTTGCGCCCGCGCTGGCTGCGCGAATTCATCGGGCAATCCAAAGCCAAAGAGCAACTCTCCATCGCGCTTGAAGCCGCCAAATCGCGCGGCGAAGCGCTCGACCACGTGCTTCTCTTCGGCCCGCCCGGCCTGGGCAAAACCACGCTCGCCACCATCATCGCCAACGAACTCGATGTAGGCTTCCAGCAGACGGCCGGCCCGGCGCTCACCATCCAGGGCGACCTGACCGCCATCCTCACCAATCTCCGCGACCGCCAGGTGCTCTTCCTCGACGAGATTCACCGCCTGCAACCGGTGCTCGAAGAAAAGCTCTACACCGCGCTCGAAGACTACAAACTCGACATCATCATCGGCCAGGGCCCCGCGGCGCGCACTCACGTGATGGAGATCAAACCCTTCACCTTTATCGGCGCCACTACGCGGCCCGGTCTGCTCTCGTCGCCCCTGCGCGCGCGCTTCGGCATTCTGCTGCGTCTGGAGTTCTATACCGACGAAGAATTGCGCATCATCGTCGAGCGATCCGCCGAGGTGTTGCAAATTCCCATCGATCGCGACGGCTCTTCCGAAATTGCTTTACGCTCCCGCGGCACGCCGCGCATCGCCAACCGCCTGCTGCGCCGTGTCCGCGACTACGCTCAGGTGCGCGGCTCCGGCATCATCGACCGCCCCACCGCAAACGCGGCCCTCACCATGCTGGAGGTCGATGCGCACGGCTTCGACGAAATCGATCGGCGGCTGATGCTGACCATTATTCAAAAGTACGACGGCGGTCCCGTCGGCCTCGGCACGCTGGCGGCCTCGCTCGCCGAAGAGGAAGACGCGCTCGAAGAGGTCTACGAGCCCTTCCTGATTCAGATTGGATTTCTCGACCGCACGCCGCGCGGCCGCGTCGCCACGCGCCTCGCCTACGAGCACTTCGGCATCCCAATGTCCAGCCGCCAGCCAGGATTGTTCTGAAAGAGCCGTGAAGACAGCGCCAGTCCGAAAGCCTTCAATCCGCACCGGAGCCGTTCGTCCTTACTTCCTCACATACCGGCGTCCGCGAACCTCGTACTCGCCGCCTGCCACGCGCGCGATCGCCTCGGTGTAGGCGATATGTTCCTCGGCCAGAATGCGATCGGCCAGCCTGTGCGCGTCGTCGCTATCAAGCACTGGAACGGTTCGCTGCAAGAGAATCGCTCCGTGGTCCAGCTCCTCATCCACAAAATGCACCGTGCAGCCGGCCACCTTCACGCCATAATCGAAGGCTTGCTGCTGCGCGTCAAGCCCCGGGAAGGCCGGCAGCAGCGAGGGATGTATGTTCAGAATACGATGGGGAAACGCGGCCACAAATTCGCGCGAGAGAAGCCGCATGTATCCGGCCAGACAAACCAGATCCACCTTGTGCTCTTTGAGCAGAGCCACAACATCGGCATCGTGCTCGGCGCGCTTGCGCCCCTTTGAAACCAGGACCGCATGAGGCAGCCCCAGCTCCGCAGCCGCTTCAATGCCGGGCGCCTCTGCCACATTCGAAATCACAATCGTAATCTCGACGCCGGGCAGCCTGCCCGCGCGAATGGACTCAGCAATCGCCAGAAAATTCGATCCCCGCCCGGAAAGCAGAATCCCAAGACGGATCGGTTGCGGTGTTGGGATTTCAGCCGGCATGATCGTTCGCGTTTCCTTGGTGCAGCGATTCGAGTGAGTTCAAGTTGCCTCTCTCAGCGTTGTCATCCTTCGACTCCTCGCCGCACTCGTCGCTCTGGATGAAAGCTCACAGGAAAAGCAGGCTTCAACGTCCGATCACTGACCACTGATCACTGAAACCTGCCTGTTACGTGTACTGCACCCGCCGATCGCCCTTGGCCACGCGGCCAATCAGGTAGAACTTCTCCTCGGACCGATCCAGCAGATTCTTGGCCCTGGTAAACTTCGCCGCCGGAATCACCGCGATCAACCCGATCCCCATGTTGAAGGTCCGCATCATCTCTTCCTGCCCCACGTTGCCCAGCTCGCGCAGATGCTCGAAGATGGGCAGCACCGGCCACGATCCGATCTCAACCTGCGCCGTCACGCCCTTGGGCAGAATCCTCGGTAAATTGTCCGTAATCCCGCCTCCCGTGATGTGCGCCATGCCCGTCGTCAGCCCCGCACCCACCAGCTTCTGGATCACATGCAGGTAGCTGCGGTGCGTCTTCATCAGCGCTGCGCCGGCCTTCTCCTTGATCGCCGTAACGTACTGCGCCGGCTTGTAGCCGCCCACACCGAACAGCAGCTTGCGCGCCAGCGAATAGCCGTTCGTGTGCAGCCCCGACGAAGGCAGCCCGATCAGCACGTCGCCCGCCTTGATGTTCGCGCCGGTAATCATCTTGTCGCGATCGACCGCGCCCACAATGAACCCGGCCAGGTCGTACTCGCCATCGGCATAGAAGCCCGGCATCTGCGCCGTTTCGCCGCCAATCAGCACACAGCCGTTGGCCTTGCACCCATCGGCCAGCCCGCTCACCACCGTCTCAATCACGTCCGGGTCGATCTTGCCCGTCGCCAGGTAGTCAAGGAAGAATAGCGGCGTAGCACCCTGCACGGCGATGTCGTTCACGCAGTGGTTTACCAGGTCCACGCCCACCGTCTGGTGCAGCCCGAGCGCAAAAGCCACCTTCAGCTTGGTGCCCACGCCGTCGGCCGAGCTCACCAGAATCGGGTTCTTCCATCGCTGCAGATCGAGCCGAAACAGCGCCCCAAAGCTGCCGATCCCGCCCAATACATTGCGGTTAAAGGTCTTCTGCGCCAGGTACTTGATGCGTTCCTTGGCCTGGTCGCCGCCGCGAATGTCCACACCGGCGTCGGCGTAACTAACGGATTTTGCTGTGGTTTCTTGAGACACGGTCGAGGCCTTCGTCTTCTGAAAGGTACACGGCGCGAAGCTGCCGGAAAGCAGAATTCTAACAGGGTTTGCGCCCACATTTCCCATAAATCCACTCCACGCTTGGTAATGGCACATACAAAATGCATCCACTCAATCCCCCGCCACCCGTGCCCCACCCCTTTGTTCGCACCCTTTGCGGATAAAGGTGGGAGATCGCGCCGTGATTGATTTCCGCAACAAGAAGGCCCCTCACGAACAAGGCCTTTCAAAATGCATGGAAAGTCTACTTGACACAGCAGGAGCTTCGAGCTACGCTGATATGGAAAGCTAGCTTTACATGGCTCCGACTGTCATCAATCGCGTCAAGGAACTCCGCATGGCCCGCGGCTGGACCCAGGAACAACTCGCCCAAGCCACCGGCGTTTCGCGGCAGAGCATCAACGCCATCGAGCGCGATCGCTACGTGCCCAGCCTGGAGCTGGCTTTGACCTTTGCCCGCATCTTCGCCTGCTCCACCGACGAGATCTTCCAACTGGAGAAGAACGCATGAACCACCCCGTCCTGCGCCGCATTTTGATGCTCGACCACGTCACCGACGAGAGGCTGCGCGAGCATCATCGCCGTTCGAGCACCGCCGCACTCGTCGCCGGCGCGATCACCGCCCTGGCGCTGCTGGAATATCGCCTTCTGGTGGAACACGTGATCGCATCGGATCTGATTGCTTTGATCTATGCGATGGGTGGAACCAAAATCGCGTTCATGCTCTGGTACCGATTCAAAAACTAATCTTCCTGAAGGAATCTCTCCATGTGCCTGTCGATTCGCCAGCTCGATTCCAAAACCCGCCGCATCTACGCCGCCTTCAACGTTTCCGTCTGCTCCGCTGTCATGCTCAATCTCTTCTTCGAGCAGAGCTTCGGCCATCGCCACCACGCCGTCTTCAACGGACTGCGCTATTTGCTGACAGGCTGCGCCATGGGTCTGCTTTTCTGGTTCCTTCGCCGCCGCCACTCTGCCTGCGCTCCCCGCCCCTGAAAGGATCTCGCATGTGTCTCTTCGACTGTGACAAACCTAAAAAATCCCTGCCGGTGCTTCTCGTCTTGCTGGTTGTGGCGCAGATCAATCTGGCCTATGCCTTTGGCTGGCCGCCCGCCTTGCTGACCTGGCTGCACCTTACCCCCGCTCCGAGCGACTCGGTGCGTGGCATGAGCGCTGGATTGGCGGCCTCGATCGACGTTCTCACGCTCTATCAGCTCACCCGCATCTGGGCCAGACGCGCCATGAAAGCTGGCCGCGACCCTCAGCACGATTGAACCCATTCCGCAAACCAGCCGGGAGGCGCCACGCCTTCTGCTGAATGGAAACTTATGCTACTCAACTGCCTGACCGAATCGAAAAAATCCCTGCCCGTCGCCCTGCTCATGCTCTCCGTGGGACTGTTCTCGCTGAGCTGCGGCGTCGCCTGGCAACACGTCTTTGCGCCCCTGCTCCATTTTTCGCCGGATCGGAACGACTTCCTCCACGGCTTCTGCATAGGAATGGGCCTGGCCCTGGAGATTGCGGCGCTGGTCCTGCTGGTAGTCATCATCGCCATTCGCTCGAAGTCAACGCCCACGGCAAACTGAGCGGCGCACCATCGGCGCGGCCTTTTATACTGAACCCACAATGTTCAACCGCGTCCGATCCGAGACCCTTCAGGAGCGCGCCGAGCGATACTTCCCCGGCGGCGTCAACTCGCCTGTGCGCGCCTTTCGCGCCGTCGGCGGCGCGCCGCCCTTCATCGACCGCGCCGAGGGCGCGTATCTCTACGATGCCGACGGCAACCGCTATATCGACTACTTCGGCTCCTGGGGCCCGATGATTCTCGGCCATGCCTTTCCACCCGTGGTTGAGGCCATCGAGCGCGCGGCGCGCAAATCTGCCAGCTTCGGCGCTTCTACGGCCAGCGAAGCAGACCTCGCCGAACGCATCGCCGCCTGCTACCCGGCCAGCGAGAAGATGCGCTTCGTCAGCTCCGGCACTGAGGCCACCATGTCGGCCATTCGTCTGGCCCGCGCCGCCACCGGCCGCAAGATTGTCATCAAGTTCGAGGGCTGTTATCACGGCCACGCCGACGGTCTGCTCGTCAAAGCCGGTTCCGGAGTCGCCACCTTCGGCATTCCCGGCTCAGCCGGCGTGCCCGAGGAGATTGCGCACCTCACCCTCGCCCTGCCCTACAACGATCTCGCCGCCGTCGAGGCCGCCTTTGCCGCGCATCCGGACGCCATCGCCGCCGTCATCCTCGAACCTGTCGTGGGCAACGCCGGCTGCATCCCCCCGGCCGCGAACTATCTCGCCGGCCTGCGCAAGATCACGGCCAACCACGGCGCGCTGCTCATCGTCGATGAGGTGATGACCGGCTTTCGCGTCGCCCTCGGTGGCGCCTGCCAGCTTTATGCGCTTGACCCCGATCTCGTCACGCTCGGCAAGATCGTTGGCGGAGGCCTGCCCGTCGGCGTCTTCGGTGGCAAGCGCAAATTCATGGACCAGCTCGCCCCGCTCGGCCCCGTCTATCAGGCCGGAACCCTCAGCGGCAATCCGCTCGCCATGGCCGCCGGCCTCGCCACCATCGGCTACTTGCAGGAGCACGCCGCCGAAGTCTACCCAAGGCTCGAAGCCGCATCCCGCGCGCTCGCCGAAGGCGTCGCCGGGGAAGCATCGCGCGCCGGCATTGCCCTCGCCACCAACCGTGTAGGCGCCATGTGGACCTGGTTCTTCACCGGCGCGCCGGTCGCGAACTACGCCGACGCCGCAAAATCCGACACCGCCGCCTTCGGCCGCTTCCATCGCGCCATGCTTGACCAGGGCGTCTGGCTGCCGCCCTCGCAATTCGAAGCGGCGTTCCTCTCGACGGCGCATACCGACGCCGACATTCAAGTAACTATTGCCGCGGCGCGCAGTGCGTTTGCAGGCTGATCGAGCCGACTGCCGGCAAGTGGATCAACCCCACGCATCCACCGTCACAAACCGGTGGTTCTTCGCGTAGCGCGCCAGCAGCAGCCCCGCCGCCGTAACGCTCGGCTCGCGGTTCGCCGCCGCATCGCGATGCCCCCCATCGTGCAGCACGATATTCGCCGCGTACCCGCGCCGCTCCAGACTGTCGATCTTCTTTGCCAGCCGTTCCGCAATGCGCTCCGCCAAGGGATTGCTCCAGTCCGACGTCATCGCGTTCCACAGTACTGGCTTGAGGTCCAACTCGTGCGCAATCCGGAAAACTGCCGGCCGCCGCGCTCCGAACGGTGGCCGAAAATACCTGACCGGCGCGCCAACAATCTGCTGTAACTCCTCGCTCGTCCGCTGCAACTCCTCGCGCACCCGGCTTGCGCGTGTCCGCGACAGTTTCGGAT
>JAJYFA010000019.1 GCA_021790995.1 Acidobacteriota bacterium | reverse complement strand
CCCCCGTCTTTTCAATCGCTCCAGCCAACCCCGCCCCCGCACCCTGAGTTTTGCAGTCTCGGTCTGCCCACGTCGAGGGTGCCCACGGTCCCTCGCTTTTGGGGACCGGGGATTGATCGAGCAAATGCTCACGCCCTCAGGTTAGATCCCCGCAAACGTCCTTCTCGCCAATCCCCGCCACCCTCCACCCTCGCCAGCCTTTGACAACCCCTGCCCCGCACCCTGAGTTTTTGGAGTCTCGGTCTGCCCACGTCGAGGGTGCCCACGGTCCCTCGCTTTTGGGGACCGGGGATTGATCGAGCAAATGCTCACGCCCTCAGGTTAGATCCCCGCAAACGCACTCCTCGCCAATCCCCGCCACCTGCCCGCCCCCGCTCACCCCTGTCTCTCCGCACGTCGAGGGTGCCCACGGTCCCTCGCTTTTGGGGACCGGGGATTGATCGAGCAAATGCTCACGCCCTCAGGTTAGATCCCCGCAAACGCTTCTCCTCGCCACCCTCCGCCCTCGCTCACCCCTGTCTCTCCGCTGCAAACCCGCTCAACTCCCAGCCTTCCCCAGCCTCTCCTTCCAGGAACGCTCCTCGGCCAGCTCCGCCAGCGTCTTGCCCCCGCGCGGCACAATCGCATACACCAGCCTGCAACCCATCGTCTCCGCCATCCTCTCCAGCGCGCGCAGGCTGATCGACCTCTGCTCCTCGCTCTTCTCCAATCGGAAAATCACCGACACATTCACGTCCAGCTCCCGCGCCATCTCCGCCGCCTGTATCCCCAGCCCCTGCCGAACCCTCCGCAGCCATTGCGGAAGCTCCTCCGCCTTCCGCGCCACCGCCCGGAAAAGCCTCTGCTCATGGTCCAGCTTCTCCCGCAGCAGCACCCGCTCTTCCTTCCGCATACTCTTTCCTCATCCTTTCCTCGTCCGTTCCCCTGCTCCTTCGCTCCCTCCATCTCCCACCTTAGCCAAAACCGCGGCAATGATCGGCAAAACGCGGCTCAAGGTCGCCGAATCGCCGCTTTCGTGGCGCTTCAGGTGGAGCAAATCGCCAAACCGTGCGACCTCAGGTGTACGGTTTCGCATCTCCCAAAAACCGCACGTTTTCCCCCTTGCGCCCATTCCCCACTTCGTCCACATCGGGGTGTACACTCCCGCTGGTGGGCAGGTGGCGGCGGGTGGCCGGGCCAAGTTCTTTCACTCCGGGTTCTCAGTCGACGGTCCGTGCCCCATCCAAGCCGCGTCTTTTGCGGCTTGGGTGGGAAAGGCGCCCGGTCAAAAGCCGCAAAGGGCCGGACTGAGCGAGGAGTGACTGTGCACTGTTCATCGCTTTATCGCGATGAGCGGGCGGTACGGGGGGGCCATGCCGAGCGGCTTGAAGCGCTTCCAGCAGGCGGAAGCACTGCATTTCATCACGTTCAGTTGCTTTCACCGTCTCCCGGCAGGTGGCGCACCCTGAGTTTTGGAGCCTCGGTCGGCCTACGACCGAGGATGGGCTCGCCCGCTACCTCTCCGCCTCGCTCCCTGCTAGCATCTTTGCTATGCCTTTTTTGTCCTTCGGCCCTCGCTGCGCCGCGCTGTCCGCCGTTCTCTGCGCCCTCTCGCTGTTGCCCGCCTGCGCGCAAAACTCCGCTCCAGCCCCCCCCAGCCAAAGGCGCGTCCAGTTCATCGGCCAGGTCGCCCTTTCGCCCGACGGCAGGCGTCTCGCATGGCTGGAACATGGCGAAATTCGCGTCGCCCCCATCGCCAGCCTCGACAAGAGCCAGCGCATCACCGCCGCCACCTCGCCGGACGAATCCTGCAGCGAGTCCAACATCGTCTGGTCGCCCGACTCCGCTGCCCTTGCATTCCTCTCCAATTGCGCCAATCTCGGCGGCCAATCCGACCTCTATCTTTCGTACCTCGACGGCAAATCGCCCCGGCGGCTCACGGCGCTGAGCGGCTACGTTGACGCGCCCGCCTTCTCGCCCGACGGCAGACAGATCGCATTCCTCTATGTCCAGGGCGCCACGCGGCCTGCCGGCGCGCTTGCCGCTTTCGACGCGCCTTCGGGCGTCATCGGCGAAGAGCACATCGAAGTCCAGCGCGTCGCCGAGGTCTCTGTCTCCGTGGCGCAGCCCGCTGCGCCAACTTTTCTCACCCCCGCCAACCTCCACGTCTACGAATTCAATTGGTCGCCCGATTCCCGCTCCCTCGCCTACATCGCAGCCGACCCTCCCGGCGAAAACAACTGGTGGATCGCCCGACTTTACACACAAAATGTGGGTGCCCCCAGTCCCTCGCACTTGGGGACCGGGGAGACCAGACCCACGGCGATTCTGAACCCCCAGGTAATTCGCGGCCCGCTCCACGGCTTGCAGATTGCCGTTCCCCGCTGGTCGCCCGACGGCAAAACCATTGCCTTCATCGGCGGGCTGATGAGCGATCAGGGCGTTACCGGCGGCGACCTCTGGATCGTTCCCGCTGCGGGCGGCCACGATCCCGTCAACCTGACCGCCGGGCGCCATGAATCCGCCGCCTGGATCTCATGGAACATACCGGGACAAATCGAATACACCGCAGTTGGCGGCGAATTCAGCCAGTTGCGGACCCTCGTCCTTGACCCGGCGTCAAACAATTCTGTCCGAAACAACGTGCGGAACTTCCAGTTTCCCGCGGCTATCGGCGATGGCCGGATGAAGCTGAGCCTTTCCCATGCCCGCGGCCAGTGGGTATTTGTGAAGAGCTCTTTTTCTGAGCCGCCCGAGATCTGGCGCGCGAGGGATGTCGGCGCCGAGTGCATTCCTTCCGCCGATGCCCCCAATGCCTGTTACGAGTTCTCTCAACTCTCACACTTCAACGACGGCATCCTGCCCTCATGGGGCAGTTCGCAATCGCTTACCTGGACCAACGGCAAATTCCACATCCAGGGCTGGCTCCTGCTGCCCGCGCACTACGACCCGGCGAAAAAGTACCCCCTGCTTGTCGAGGTCCATGGAGGCCCCGCCTCCGACGTGGCTTCGCGATGGAATGGCGGCGCCGGCGGCTTCAGCGCCACGGCCTTCTCGTCGCTGGGCTATTTTGTTCTCATGCCCAACCCGCGCGGCAGCTTCGGCGAGGGAGAGGCCTTCACCCAGGCCAACCGCGAGGACTTCGGCTATGGAGACCTGCGCGACATTCTGGCTGGCGTCGACGCGGTGCTCGCGAAATATCCCGTCGACCCCAAGCGCGTCGGCATCGCCGGCTGGAGCTACGGGGGCTTTATGACCATGTTCGCCGTCACCCAGACCCATCGCTTCCGCGCCGCCGTGGCCGGAGCCGGAATCTCCGACTGGCTTTCCTACTACGGCGAAAACTCCATCGACCAGTGGATGATTCCCTACTTCGGCGCTTCGGTCTATGACGACCCCCAGGTCTACGCCAAAAGTTCAGCCATCACCTACATCAAAAACGCCACCACCCCAACCCTCGTCGTGGTCGGCGACCGAGACGGGGAGTGCCCCGCGCCTCAGTCGTTTGAGTTCTGGCACGCACTCCGCGACCTCCAGGTTCCCGTGCAATTGGTCGTTTATCCCAATGAAGGCCATGGATTTTCCGACCCCGCTCACCGTCGTGATGTGCAGTGGCGCGCGATTGAGTGGTTTGCCCGCTATATGCCTCCTGCGCCCTAAAGCCGGCTTTGCTTTCCATCGGACCGGAGGCGAGTCTATTCTTCAGAGCCGCAGGACAGATCGGTTCAATGCCAGATAGAGGCCCGCCCTGATACACTTTTTTCTTGGAGATTCAGGGTGCGATTTGCCTCTTCGGCCGGGTGCGGCAGTGTGCCGTCCCGGATCGCGAGCTTGAGTGCGATCCACCTGTTGCGGGCCGTTCCCGAGCTGGAAATGGGGCGGCAATAGGTCATTTCTTAACGTGTTCTGAGCGACCGTTCCGCGGTTCGACGGCGCGGAGCGGGGAGGATTCATGCGGCGGTTCTTAACGCTTGTTTGTTTGCTTAGTCTGGCCCTTCCGGCCGGGATTTCAATCTCCGGTTGCGTGCGCAACCCGGCAGCAAACTTCTGTAATGGACTCGGCTACGGCCTCAAGACCACTGATGTTGCCTACATCCTTCTGCAGCCGCAGATCACCGGGATCTCGATGGCCTATGGGCAGACGATGCAGGTACAGGCGCCTACCGCCTATACCTGCAAAAATGATGCAACCTCGATCAGTTCCAGCCGGTATAACTATGCCACCACCAACAATCAGTTGGCAGACATCTCTCCTACCGGGCAGCTTTGCGCTGGCACGTGGAACCGCAACACCGGCGGCGGCATCGCCGACTACACGTACTGCTATTTTCCGAATCCAGCGCCATCGACAGGCGGGCTGCCGTATTCCGTTGCTTACATTACCGCTACCGCCAACTCCATCACATCGAATCCCGTCGCCGTCTATATTCACGCGCCGGTGACGGCGATCAATCTGGTTGCCACCCCGCTTTCCAGTGCTTCCTCGTCGGGGCTTCCACCGGTTTCGTCGCAGCAATGCTTCTCTCAGAACCAGCAGGCTCAACTCAACGCAGAATCCTGCTACGCCGTCACTGACAGCAATGGCGTTACGCATCAGTATGAGCTCTGCGCACCGTCTTCGGTGACCTCCAATTTCGCATGTACCGGTGGCGCGCAGCCCAGCCCCAACATTATCGCTAGCGGCAACTTTTCGGGGACCACTGCCGGCGGCGGAAGTGTGACTGGATCCCTCTACCTCTCGGGCGGAGCCATCACCGGGTCAGCTGGGCAGACGTGCAATGTCAGTAACTTCAATAACGGCTCAAGCGGCGCAAGCGCAACGCTTCAATTGACGGGAAGCAATGCAGTGGCTGCCGGAACTCCGCTCATCATGGTCTCCGGTGGCTCGGGGGCTACAGCTCCACCCACGCAGGCCACGCTTTCGAACGGGTCCGCCACCTGTTCTGGAACCATCCAGCTCAGCCAGATTGTTGGCTTGCGGGGCCAATACTGCTATCTCACCAACTTCAACAATGGTTCCGCAGGGGCTACCGCTACGGTGACCCTGACGGGGGATAACACCATCGCGGGCGGCTCGCCGCTGGCCATCACGGACGGAGGCATGGGGGCAACATCTGCTCCCACGCAGGCTCTGCTCACTAGCGGTACAGCGCATTGCGCAGGTCAGGCGGCGCTTTCCAGCGTTGCGCTTACTCCGGTTCCCAGTTGCGGCTCAGCCATTGGCACACTCAGCTTTCAGGTTGGCGATACCTCGATTGCTACCATTAACGCCACCACCAACGTCATCACAGCGCAACAGCCGGGCACCACCGCCATTACCGCTACGATTGCGCAGTCGTCATCGTCGGCTGGCTACTTCTCCACTTGTCCACCCGCCTCGATCAAAGTTTCATTGGCTAACGGAGCCGACAAGGGTGTTGTGGCTCAGGGTGTAACGCAAAACCTGACGACGACAGTTCTTGACACGCAGGGGAATCCCATCAACGGTTTGAATCTCAAGTACGAGTCGACCAACCCCATCGATATCAGCGCCACCAGCAGCGGTACAATCAGTACGATATTCCCTGGCGTAGCTTCGGTCTATGCGATTTGCGAGCCGGGCACTTGCAATCCCTCCCCCATTAACGAAATCGGCCTCAATGGCACCGGCCTCTCGCTGGCTTCCAATCCCGTCGATATCACGGTCCCTGGCACCGCCGGCTTTTACGCGTTTTTCGCCGCGCCCGGTCAGTCGCAGTACTTCTATCCTGTCGAAGTGCTCACGGGCAACCCTGGCGCCACGACGCGCATGCCGTATGTTCCCAACTCCATGGTCATGGATCAGGGTGGCAACAACCTTTACTTCGGTTCCTACCGCGAACTGATGGTCTACTCCGCATCGGGCGGCGGTCTTACCAGGCAGGATCCTTCGGTGCCGGGTGTTGTTCTTGCAGTTTCACCCAACGATAGTCAGGTGCTCATCAACGATCAGGTTCGCGGACTGTTCTATCTCTACAACACTTCTTCCGGCACATCATCCTCGTTTGGCGGAATGGGTGTGGCTGCTTCCTGGACCCCCGATTCCCAGACGCTTTACATCGTCGATAGCGCCGCTGCGAACAGCCTGCCGCAGAACATCGCAGCGGGAACAACTACTCACTCCAACAAGCTCTACGTCTACAACGGAAACACCGGCTGGACGACCTACGACCTCACAGCTTCAGGCGGTTCTCAGAGCCTGGCTATTACGAACCCGTCCGTTGGCGCATATCTAGCCGGCAGTACGACCGTGGCTCACACATGGTGCCCCGCCGGGACAGTCGGCAATAACGCCAGTATCCAGTTCTATCCGCAAGGCGATTCTCTCTCCGTGCCGACCAGTGTGCTTGGCGCCACCCTCGACGGTCGCCATTTGCTTGGCGCCACGCTTAACGGAAGCAGTATTACTGGAAGCAGTATTACTCTCGATGACATCGGCCTGAACATTTCTGCAACTCCGCTCTGCTCTGTCGTTACCACGGGCGCGCCGCCGAATCAGGTGCAGACCATGTCGCCGCTTTCCACCAATCCCTCGATCAATGGCACAGTGAATCTCGGAGCTGTTACCAACGCCACTGCCATCGATCAGGTCATCGCCGGAGCTGCTCCTACCACGGCCTCCGTAACCACGGCTGCCCCCATTGCCTTTATCACTTACACCACACCCAGCACCACGACCACGGCCGCATCGCTTCCTTACTACCTGCCACAAGCCAGCGGTACAGGCCCGGTCGGTTATGTGACGCTTGCCGGCAGTTCGTCTTCCACCCCGCCGACCGCTCCGCTGACCGGTGCATTTTCGCCTGATAATTCCATCTTCTATGTCTCTACCGCGGGTGATAACAAGATTCACCTCATCAGCATCCCCACCAGTGTGAGCGCGACGGCGCCACCCACCGACACGCAGCAGCAGTACAGCCCTAACCTGCCGGCTTGCACGCCGGTCTCTGCGGGCGGCGTTGACGCCGGTTGCCTCTATCCCACGGCGCCAGGCGCAAATGCCGTCGTCCCAGTAACCGCCATTGTCGTCAGGCCACGCAAGGTGACGTAGAGTGCGTTAGGGTCTGGCAAGCCAGTCGGTATCCGCGCAGAAGTTTTGCTTGCACGGCGACTGCTGGCTTGCCGACTTTGAGAGCTTGCTCAGGCGTTCGCGCCATATCCCCGCCAGCCTGTCCGCTCCGCTAAAATCAACTTATGATCAAAGGTATTTCGATTCTGCGGCCGGCCGGTAGCGCCGCGGCTTATGGACGGCTCAGCGGCTTTTTTGCCGCACTCGGCTTCGCTCCCGGAAAAGGATGGCAGGAAGAGGACTCGCGCGGCGTATCGTTTCTCGCGCCTCTCGGTAACCTCGAGTTTGTCGACGGCTGCTTTCCGCCGACCGCAGATCTTCTCATCGAGGTCACCTCCCTCGACTCCATCCACCAGGTGGCCGAGGCCTGGCTTCGCGCTCAGGGCGGAGACGCTGCTGTCTCACGCCTTTCTCCTGTCTCAGAGACGCATTGGAAGTCGCGCATCTTCACCGTCGAGCCTGAGCCTGGCTTTCGCTTCAGCTTTTGGGCATGGTCCGATCCTGTGAAAGGTAAGCCCGTCGCGATCGAAGGCGATCTCTCCGCTGCTGGAATGAGGTTTGCGATCATCGTTTCGCGCTGGAACGCTGTCGTTACCGACAGGCTGCTCGATGGCGCTCTTGACGCGCTCCTGCGCAGCGGCGCAGGCCGCTCGGATATCGAAGTCGTTCGCGTTCCCGGCGCATGGGAGATTCCCGCCGCGGCGCGCGCCTGCGCCAATTCCGGCTCCGTCGATGCCATCGTTACGCTGGGCTGTCTGCTGCGTGGCGAAACCGCTCACTACGAGGCCATTTACAACGAAGTCGCTCGCGGGATCGGTCAGTCGCAGCAGGAAACCGGCATTCCCCATAGCTTCGGCGTGCTCACCTGCGAAACCATGGAACAGGCCCTCAACCGCGCGGGCATCAAGGCCGGCAACAAAGGTTTTGAGGCTGCCGCCGCAGCCATTGAAATGGTGAGCCTCGGCCGCAAGCTTCAGCAAGGTGGGCCCGCTTGAGCAGCCGCCATCGCCGCAAGTCCCGCGAACTCGCAATGCAGATGCTCTTCCAGGCTGACCTCGGACGCCAGACGGCCGACGCGGTCCGCTCGACCTTCTGGAAGGCTGGCGATCCCGTCGAGCCCGAAGTCCGGGGATTCGCTGAAGACCTCTTTCGTGTCGCCCAGGAGCGCCAGGAAGAGATCGATGCGCTCATCGGCCGGCACTCCACCCATTGGCGGCTCGATCGCATGCCTACTGTCGACCGCAATCTGCTGCGCATGGCTGTCGCTGAGCTGGTCGGCTTCAAATCCACACCGTTTCCCGTCGTCATTAATGAGGCGCTCGAAATTGGCCGCCGCTATTGCGCTCCAGAGTCCATCCACTTCCTCAACGGCGTCCTGGACTCCATCGCTCGCAGCCTCATTTCCAGCGGGGAACAAGGACCAGGGAAGAGGAAATAGGGAGCCGGGAGCAGAGTGCCCCATCTTCGCTGATTCGCGCTGCTTGCGAATTGGTCAAGGTAGTTCCGTACTTGCTCTCCCTGCTATTCTTGATCCTGTGATCGCACGTTTTCGCCTTAGACCTATATTCGCCGTGGCCGCGCTTGCGGTCTTTGCGCTGGCTGCCTGCCACAAGGAAGAGCAGGCCGTCGAAGGCGTAGCGAAGAAAGCCGAGACAGTCGGGCAGAAGGTTCAGGCCAACGAGACCCAGCTCCAGCAGGAGCGCACCGCCCTCGAACAGATTCCGCTGCCCACCAAGAGCCTTTACATCGATATTCACGACCCTTCCGCGTGGAACAATCCCTTTCTCTCTGTTGGCTCCAGCACGATCACGCTCCGCGTCCTACTGCCCGACGCTAATCCCAGCCAGGCAGGGAGGGGCGCCCTGTTGCGTCCTGTGGCTGCTCGCCGACAGGATCTCGAGTTGCGGCCGACAGACCTCGATAAGGCCATCGTTGCGATCCCTGCGGGGGCTTGGCCCTATGGGCGCGTGATCGCGATTGCGGAATCTTTTTCTGCCACGCCCAAAGACCGTCTGGTGGCGCGCCGCAATGTCGAGGCCGCCATCAAGCAGCTCAACGACCTTGGCATCGTTGTTGAAGAGTGGCCTTCTCGCTGACATACGCTGCCGGTCCCAACGCGCTACCATTTGATCGTGAGCACTTCTAGGTTTTCCGTACTCTCCAAAACCGCTCCGCTTGACCATGAGCGGTTTTCGGCGCATCGCGAACTCGAATCGCTCCTGAAGGAGTCTCTCCGCGGCGAGGTTCGTTTCGATATAGGCTCTCGCGCTCTCTACGCCACTGATGCCTCAAACTACCGCCAATTGCCCATCGGCGTCGTCTTTCCGCGCGATGCCGCGGATGTCGAGGCCGCACTTGCTGCCTGCCGCAAAACAGGCGCCGCTGTGCTGCCCCGTGGCGCGGGCACCAGCCTTGCTGGCCAATGCGTGAACGTGGCTGTTGTCTTCGACTACTCGCGTTTCATGAATGCGCTGGAAGAGTTGGATCCGGCGAACCGGCTTGCCCGCGTCCAGCCCGGTATTGTGCTTGACCGCCTGCGCGACGCCACGGAAGTCCATCACCTCACCTACGCGCCCGATCCAGCCACCCACTCCCGCTGCACCCTCGGCGGAATCATCGGCAACAACAGTTGCGGTGTCCACGGTCTCATGGGCGGCAAAGCCGTTGACAACGTGGAATCGCTTGACATCGTGCTCTACGACGGCACGCGCATGACGGTGGGCGCGACGCAGCCCGACCAACTCAATGCGCTCATTGGCGCCGGTGGCCGCGTGGGTCAAATCTACTCCGGGCTCGCACGCATTCGTGACCGCTACGCTACTCTCGTGCGTGAAAGGTTTCCGCGCATTCCTCGCCGCGTCTCTGGCTACAACCTCGACGAACTGCTGCCTGAAAACAACTTCAACGTTGCCCGCGCTTTGGTCGGTTCAGAGGGCACTTGCGCCAATATTGTTTCTGCCACGTTGAACCTGGCCGCCAGCCCACCCTATCGTGTCCTCACCGTTCTCGGCTTCGACGATCCCTATCGTGCCGCCGACGCCGTCCCGTCTGTTCTCGAGCACAAGCCCATAGGTCTTGAGGGATTCGATCATCTTCTGGTCGATTTCATCCGTCGCAAGGGGTTGGCGCTGCACGATCTCGACAGGCTCCCTGCCGGTGTCGGCTTTCTGCTCGTCGAGGTGGGCGCTTGGACGCAGGAAGAGGCACACGCCAAGGCCGAATCCGTTGCCCGCGCATCGCAATCCTGGCCCTCCCCGCCGGTTGCTCATATCTGCACGCCCGAGGAGGCCGCGTCGGTCTGGCATGTGCGCGAGTCCGCACTCGGCGCAATGGTCTTCGTGCCCGGCGAGCCCGATCGCTGGGAAGGATGGGAAGACGCTGCGGTTCCTCCGGAGAAGCTCGGCGACTATCTTCGCGCCATCACCGGCCTCATGGGTGAGTACGGCTACTGCAGCCCGCTCTACGGCCACTACGGGCAGGGCTGCGTGCACACGCGCATCAACTTCGATTTCTCAACTCCAAAAGGAATCGAAAAATTCAGGGAGTTCATCGATCGCGCCGCCGATGTTGTGATCGCTCATGGCGGTTCGCTCTCCGGCGAGCACGGCGACGGCCAGGCCCGCGCGGCTCTGCTGCCCAAGATGTTCGGCCACGAACTCATGCAAGCCTTCCGCGAGTTCAAAATGCTCTGGGATCCCGACAACCGCATGAACCCAGGCAAGCTCATGGATGCCGTGCGGGTCTACGACCCAACGGAAAATTTGCGCCACATTCCTGCGGCCGGCGCCAACCCCGCACATGCCACGCTTGAAACTCATTTTGTCTTCGCCAAAGATAACGGTTCTCTCGTTCGCGCCTCTGAGCGATGCGTTGGCGTTGGCGCCTGCCGCAACACCGTGGGCGGCGTCATGTGCCCCAGCTATCGCGCTACCGGCGAGGAGCAGCACTCCACACGCGGCCGCGCGCATCTGCTCTGGGAGATGCTCTCCGGCGCGCTGCGCGAGGAAGGCTTTCAGAGCCGCGCCGTCTACGATGCCCTCGATCTCTGTCTCAGTTGCAAGGCCTGCAAGTCAGAGTGCCCGGTGCAGGTCGACATGGCGGCTTACAAATCCGAATTTCTTGCCCAGCGATACAAGGGACGCCTGCACCCACTTCATCACTACATCTTTGGTTTTGCCGACCGCCTCGCGCGCTGGGGTTCGCTCACGCCGGCTCTTACCAACGCGATTCTTACCGGACCCATCACCAGCCCACTCATCAAACACATCGCCGGCGTGGCTCAGGAACGGCAATTGCCGCGTCTCGCGCCGAAGAGCTATCGGAAAGCGCGCAGTTCGTCCGCAAATTTCGTCCCAAAGTCTGCCCCCGCGCAGGCGCCGTCGCATTTGGGGACACGGGAGACCGCGAATCACCTTTCACAGGCAGTCCTCCTCTGGCCCGACACCTGGAACAACTACTACCATCCGCAATCTCTTGAGGCTGCGGAAGAGGTTCTTACGCTTGCCGGCTTTCGTGTTGAAGTTCCGCGTGGCCACATCTGTTGTGGCCGCCCGCTTTACGATTTCGGCCTGCTCTCGGCCGCCCGTTCCTATCTCGCTCAGGTGCTTGATCTCATGGGCCCGCAGATCGACGCCGGCATGCCCTTCGTCTTCCTCGAACCAAGTTGCGCAAGCGTCTTCAAGGATGAACTCCTCGAGATATTCCCCAACGATCCTCGCGCGAAGCGTCTGAGCGAGCTCGTCTGGCTCTTTGCCGACTTTCTCGCCGCCCACGCTCCGGACTTCGTCAAAGGCCGGTTAGATGGCGCGCAGATTTTGCTTCATGGCCACTGCCATCACAAAGCGGTCTTTGGCGGTCCAGCCAGCGAAATCGCCCTTCTGCGTCAGGCGGGCGCGAAGGTTGAACCCGTCCAGGCCAGTTGCTGCGGCATGGCTGGCCCCTTCGGCTTCGAAGCCGACAAATTCGAGGTTTCGAAGGCCATCGCTAACCAGGGCCTGCTTCCGGCCGTCCAATCTGCCAGTCCGGCTACCATCGTGGTAGCCGATGGCTTCAGTTGCCGCGAGCAGATCAGCCAGCTCGCACAAACCAAGGCGCTTCACTTCGCGGAGGTTCTTGCTCGTAAATGCCGCTGCGGCCATTAAATGTATCCGTCTCGCGTTGGCGACTTGCGGTAAACTTAGTCTGTTTGGTACCCTCAGGCATCCTTTGTAGCGTAGCGAAAGGAGAGTTTCGATATGGCAGACGAAAATAAGTCCTATGGATTGGCGTGGTTCCTGGCCGGATTGGGCGTAGGGGCTCTGGTTGGTATTCTTTACGCTCCCAAGAGCGGCCGCGAAACCCGCGAGGATCTCGCGCATACTGCTCGTGAGGGCACAGAGTATTTGCGCACCCGTACGCGCGAAGCTGCGGAGAATGTGTCCGCATTGGTCGACAAGGGCAAAGAACACGTGAGCACGTTCGTGGACAAAGGTAAAGAGCAGGTTGGTGAATATGTCGACCGCAGCCGGGAAGCCATCGACCGTGGTCGCGCCCAGTGGGAAGAGTTTGTTGAGCGGGGCAAGAATCTTGTCAACGACCAGAGTTCCCGCGTCGGCGCAGCTTTTGAAGCTGGCCGCCAAGCCTATCAGCAGGCTTCCGTTTCCGAACCCGAAAGCCACGAGGGCTGAGAGTCGGCCTTTGTGAGCTTTCTCGGTCTTGGCGGTTTATGAAGCCTCTTCGGTGCTGGAGGCGAGCCACGGAGAGCACGCTTGCGCACCGGTTTAGGGAATACGTGACTTTTTGACCGGAAATCTCCTCCAGCCAGCATGAAACGCTTCTTTACTCCAGGCCCGCAAAACTTCCGCGCGGGAGCAACGAAATGGCAAATCTCGACACTTCGCCCCTTCAACTCATCCTGGTAGCTCTGGTGGCGCTGGCCTTATTGGCTCAGGCCGCAGTTCTCTTCGCCTTCTTCATTGTCCTGCGCAAGCTGGCCAAATCGATCCTCGAAGAGATTCAGGAGCTTCGCTCCTCGGTCACTCCCGTCGTGGATAGAACGCGCGATCTCCTGACCCGTGTTGCTCCCAAGGTGGAAGAAACCACGGCAGATCTCGCCGCTCTCGCGCACACGCTACGCGCTCAGGCCGCCGACGTGCAAACGGCGGCCGACGAAATCGTTGCGCGCGTCCGCAGTCAGACCAGCCGCGTCGACACCATGCTGTCCAGCGTTTTAGACGCGGTCGATCGTGCCGGCCTTTTTATGGCCGGCACCATCACCAAACCCATGCGCCAGCTTTCCGCATTTCTTGCCTCCGCAAAAGCTGTCGTCGAGTCGCTGCGCAGCGCCGAAGGTACACCCCGCAAAGTCGTGCATCGCGCGCCTGACGACAGCGATCTATTTGTGTAGTGTTGTGAATGCCTGGAAGTAACGATGCCTCCAGACAGGCTGTCTTGAGGCCGCCCAAGCCAGCACATACTAGGCACAAGAGAACTTATATGCGCACTCTCGATCCCGTCCAAATTGCGCCCAGCGACATCTACAAGCTGATGATCGGCATGATCGTGCCGCGCCCCATTGCCTTCGTCTCCACCATCGATGCGGCCGGGGTCAGCAATCTTGCCCCCTTCAGCTACTTCACCGCGTGCAGTTCCAATCCCCCGGTGGTCTGCTTCTGCACTGCGGTGCGCTCCGATCCTCGCCCTTATCGAGACACTTTGCGCAACATCGAAGCCACCGGCGAGTTCGTCGTCAACATGGTCTCTGAGGAATTTGCCGAAAAGATGAACCTCTGTGCCGCCGAGGTTCCGCCCGAGGTGGATGAATTTGAAATCTCCGGTCTGACGCCGTTGGCAAGCGATCTCGTCAAGCCCCCCCGCGTCGCCGAGAGCAAGGCGCAGATGGAGTGCCGTCTACATCAGATTGTTCGCGTCAGCGATAAGCCAGGCGGCGGCATTCTCGTCCTCGGCGAAGTTCTCCGCTTTCATGTGCTCGATTCGATCATCGACGGCTATAAGATCGATCCCGACAGGCTCAACGCCATCGGGCGCATGGGTGGGCCCATGTACATCCGCACTCACGACCGCTTTGAGATGCAGCGGCCGAAATAGGACGCTGCGCGCAATGGGGCTTCACACAATCCAGCCGCCACCCACCACCTCGTCGCCGTCGTAGAATACGGCAGACTGTCCAGGCGTCACGGCGCGCTGCGGCTCATCGAAGGTCGCCAGGCACTCATCTTCGCCTGCCGGCTCCAGCGTGGCCCACGCCGGTTCGTGCCGATGCCGGATCTTGGCACGCACCCGCATCGGTCCGCTGAGGTTGGCAATGCTGATCCAGTTCAGTCTCCGCGCGCGTAAAGTGCGTGTCGCCAACTCGGCATCTGAGCCCACCGTCACGCGCCGGCTCTCCGGATCGATGTTCAGCACGTAGAGCGGCGACGGCGACGCGATGCCTAATCCCTTGCGCTGGCCCACGGTGAAGCCGAAGATCCCCTCGTGCTGCCCGATCACCTCGCCATTCGGCGCTGCCAGTTCGCCCGCTGTTTCCGGCATTGGCTCGCCTTGCTCCTCGAGATACGCCGTCAGAAACTGCTTGTAATCGCCGCCGGGAACGAAGCAGATCTCCTGCGAGTCGGGCTTTTCGGCCAGCCGCAAACCATGCTGGCGCGCCACCGCGCGCACCTCCGGCTTCGTCATGCGTCCAAGCGGGAACAAGGTTCGTGACAACTGCTCCTGCGTGAGGCCGAAGAGAAAATACGTTTGATCCTTCGCCAGATCTGTCGGCCGCTTCAGAATCCACCGCCCGCGTCGCTCGTCGTACTCGTTCAGCGCGTAGTGGCCGGTTGCGATCCGCGCCGCGCCGATGCTTCGCGCCGTCTTGAGAAGCTGGTCGAACTTCAGATGGTTATTGCAAAGAGAGCAGGGAATTGGCGTGCGCCCGGCCAGGTACTCATCGACAAACGGCCGCACCACATCGCGCTCGAACCGCTCCTCCTGGTTCACCACGTAATACGGAATCCCCAAATGCTCGGCTACGCGCCGCGCGTCGTAGACATCGTCGAGCGAGCAGCACCTCCCCGCCCTGGGAGCCTCGGGAATGCCGTGCCGTCCGGCCAGTCGCGTCTGATCCCAGAGTTGCAGGGTCAGCCCCACGACACTCTCGCCTGAATGCGCAAGAATCGCCGCTGCCGCCGAGGAGTCCACCCCGCCGGACATGGCCACCGCGATTGTCGTGGGCTCTGTCATGAATCTCCGCTACACAGGCGCCAGCGCCCTTAAATGCTCCACAGCTTGCGGCACTACCTTCAACACCTGCTCCACATCCTCTTCCGTAGCGGTCCTCAGCAAACTGAAGCGCAGGCTCGCCCGCGCCTCGCGCTTGCCGAGCCCCATCGCCATCAGTACGTGGCTCGGTTCGGTCGATCCCGAGTGGCACGCCGACCCTCCGCTTACAGCCACGCCCTTCAGGTCCAGCGCAATCAGAAGCGCCTCGCCCTCCAACTGCTCAAAGCGAATGTTCGCGGTGTTCGCCACGCGCGGCGCGCCAGCGCCGTTCACGGCTGTGCCCTCGATCTGGAGGATTCCGTTCTCAAGCCGGTTGCGCAGCGCCGCAACGCGCTCGTTCGTTCCATCCGACAGCTTCTCCATCGCCAACTCGGCGGCCTTGCCCAATCCCACGATGCTGGGCACATTCTGTGTGCCCGCGCGCTGACGACGCTCATGGCTCCCGCCCACCATCAGCGGCTCGATCGGCGTTCCGCGCCGTACGTACATCGCGCCTACGCCCTTTGGCCCGTGCATCTTGTGCGCGCTGATCGAGCACAGATGGCATCCAAACCGATCCACGTCGAACTCGATCTTCCCCGCGCCCTGCACCGCGTCGATGTGAAAGAACGCGCCCGCCCCTGCCGCAATCTTTCCGATCTCTTCGACCGGCTGCAGAACGCCAGTTTCGTTGTTCGCCAGCATGACGCTAATCAGGCGCGTCGAGGGCCGCAGTGCGCGGCGAATCTCCTCGGGATCGATCGCTCCGTCCGCTCGCGGCGCAACAAATGTCACCTGCGCGCCGCGCTTCGCCACACGCTCCGCCGCGCGCAACACTGCCTCGTGCTCGATCGCGGAGGTAATCAGGTGGTCGCCCGCGCGTACCAGCCCGAAGATTGCAGCGTTGTCCCCCTCCGTACCGCCGGAGTTGAACACCACCTCGGCTTCGTGGCAGCGGAAAAAGCGGGCAAGCGTCTCGCGCGCCTTTTCTACTGCCTTTCGCGCCTGCTGCCCATAGAGGTGAATCGACGATGCGTTTCCGAACTCCTCCATCAGGTACGGGCGCATCGCCTCCAGCACCTCAGGCGCAAGAGGTGTAGTCGCATTGGCATCGCAATAGACGCGGCGCATCGGGGGAAGCACTCCTTTTCCATTGTAAGGTGAATCGCGATTTCGGGCGAACTTCGCTCACCCGACGTGGCTTCAACCCTCTTGATCCTTGAACGGCCAATGGCGCAAGCGGTAAGCGCGGAGGAAATAGAGGATCGTTCCAGATCCGGCAATCCCTGCGGCGACAGCAAGCTCTTTCAGCGCATGTGCGCGGTAGACAAGCAGAAATCCGAATCCCGCCATGGCAAAGAGCGGCGGCAGCGGGTAAAGCGGCATGCGGAACGGGCGTGGAAGATCGGGGCGCCGGATGCGCAGCAGAATAACTCCAATTTGTTGCAATGAAAACTGCAAAAAAATGCGCGTAATCACCAGCAAAGTAATGACCTGGGTGAGCGGGAAAAAACAGAAGAACGCTCCCACAAGGCCGAGAGCCACGAGCGAACGGTGAGGGATGCCATGCCTGGGATGCACTGCCGCAAGGTAGCTGAAGTAGTTGCCGTCGCGCGCGGCGGCGTATGGCACGCGCGAGTAGCCAAGCTGCAGCGAGAAGACGCTGGAGAATGCGGTCCAGACAATCAGGGCGGCGATCGTGTAGCCGGCCCAGCGGCCGAAGGTTGAGCGGGCAATATCGGCAACAAGCTGGAATCGGAGGGCAGTGGGCGTCCCCGCGGATTGTGCGGCATGCACCGCGGTGTCGCGCAGTGAGGGCAGCACTGCCAGGTTCATCGACACATAGATTGCCGCGACGAAGAGAACGGAAAGCAGGATGGCGCGGGGAATGGTGCGCTCGGGACGGCGAACCTCCGCGGCGAGAAAGCAGATGTTGTAGTAGCCCCAGTAGCAATAGGTGGCCAGCAGTGTGGCCTGAGCGAGACCGTTCAAAGCTCCCACTTGTCCGAGCCCGGCGGAGAGCGCAGGCGCAGGCGGCATGTGCCAGCCGCCGCCCGCCGCTGCATGCGCGAATCCGGAGACAATGACGCCGGCAAGGGCCGCGATTACACCGGCAAAGAGCACCCAAGCCGTGCGCGCAACGGAGCCGATGTTGCGGTAGAGCAGCGCGGTGACGAGAAGACAGGCTGTGGCTGCGGCGAAGTTGGCATAGTGGAGCGCAGGTAGCGCGGCGAAGGGCGCAGAGTCGAGCGCCGGCCAGAAGACCGCCAGAAACCCCGAAAGCCCGATGCAGCCGGAAGCGATGGAAAGCGGCGCAGTGAAGCCAACCTGCCAGACAAAGAGAAAGCTGAGCCAGTTGCCTGCGCGTTCGGCCCCGTAGATCTCGCGGAGAAATGCATAGGAGCCACCCGCGCACGGACAGGCGGCGCCCAACTCGGCCCAGACGAGGCCGTCGGCGACAGCAATGACCGCGCCCAGCACCCACGCCCAGATGGAGAGCCGATAGCCCGCCGCGGCGATGACCAGCGGAAGCGTGATGAAGGGGCCGACGCCAATCATCTCCAGCATGTTGAAGAGAACAGCGGAACGAAGCCCGATGCGGCGCTGGAGCAGACCCGAATCGCCGGTGACCGGCGTTTGCCCGGTGGGATGGCTGGCGGAGGGTGGGATGGTTGGAAGCATGGACCTGACGCTATCCAGATTATTACGGCGGGGCCCGGGACGCAGCATAGGCTATTGACGAGTACGCACCAGCTCGCGGAGACTGATTGCACTCGTACACGTGTGCAATCGGGGGCTTGATTCATGGCGGAGAAGAGCGCGGGCAGCGCGGCCAATGTTGCGCACGTGACTCTGACGCGTGCGCTGGCGCTCGGCTCGCGACAACCATCAATCAAGGATATTGCGCGGCTGGCGCGCGTTTCGCACCCGACAGTTTCGCGTGCGCTGCAAAACAGTCCATTGGTAAGCGCCGAAACGGCAGCGCGGATTCGCAAGATTGCTGAAGAACAGGGCTACCGCGCCAGCGCGGTGGCGCGCGGTCTGGTAACACGGCGAACCCGCACCGTTGGGCTCATAGTGACCTCCGTGGACGATCCCTTTGCCAGCGAGGTAGCGTGCGGCGTCGAAGAGGTTGCCAGCGATCGCGGTTACGCGGTGTTGCTGGCCAACTCGCACGCCGATCCGGAGCGCGAGCGCCGTGTGGTGCAGGAGCTTGCCGAAAGGCGCGTGGACGGGCTTGTTGTGACCTCATCCCGCGTGGGCGCGCTGTATCTGCCGCTGCTCAAGAATCTGGACGTTCCCATTGTGCTGGTGAATGACCAGTATCCTGGCGAGTTTGTTCACTCGGTAACCATCGCCAATCAGGAGGGGATGCGAGCCGCAACAGACCACCTGATCGGTCTGGGACATCGGCGCATCGCGTACCTGGGCGATAGCAACGGTTACCGGTCGGACACGGAGAGGTTGGCCGGCTTTCAGGAGGCGCTTGCGGATGCGGGAATAGATTTTGAACGAGAGTTGGCGGTTGAAGGTGACGGCCGGCCGGAGGCGACAATGGAAGCAATGAACAGATTGCTTCGGCTAAAGCGCCCTCCTACGGCGGTGTGTTGCTACAACGATATGACTGCGTTGAGCGTGATCCGTGCAGTCCGTGCGCACGGGTTGAGGGTGCCAGCGGACGTATCGGTGACGGGATTCGACGATCTGTTTTTTGCCGCTTACCTGGCGCCGGCGCTAACAACGGTGCGCCATCCCATGCGGCGCATGGGACAGATGGCGATGGAGAACCTGTTTAAATTGATGTCTGGGCAGGAGTCGATTGCGCAGATTAAAGTCGGGGCAGAACTGATTGTGAGGGAATCGACGGGAAAGGTGCCGAAGCGGGGGAGACACCATGGGCAATGAAAGCATGAAGGTTGGGACGCAGGTCGCATTGATGCCGCTGCGCGTGTACTGTGCGGAGGTGCCGATTATTCCGGCCATCCGTAAGCCGGAGTTGGTAGACCAGGCGATCGCGTCGCGCGGCAGACTGATTTATCTGCTCACGGGCGATCCGGAAAACGTTGAGTCGATGATTCGTAAGATCGTAAGTGCTGGAAAGGTGCCGATTGTGAATCTCGATCTGCTGAACGGATTCTCGCGCGACAAGTATGCGGTGAACTTTCTGAAGCGCGCCGGTGCAGGCGGAATTATTTCGACCCATCTCGATCCACTGCGCCATGCGCTGGCTATCGGACTCTATGGCGTCCAGCGGACGTTCCTTCTGGACTCGGGAGCCATGGATACGATCGCGAATCAACTGCGTAACACCCCGGTTCATGCGCTGGAGATTCTACCTGCCTTGGTGGCGCCGAAGATGGTGGACCGCGTGCGTGCAATCTCCGCGGACTTGCCAATCGTGGGCGGTGGACTGATCTCAAACATGAAGGAAGTGGAGTCACTGCTCGCGCAGGGACTGAGCGCGGTGTCAACGAGCAATCTGGAGATGTGGATCAGATAAACCAGGGACGAGGAACTGCGCTGACATCCGAATCCGCCTGAGACCGCGATAGAACCGCGCATTCATCAGGGAACAAGACAGGCGGCGAGAAGGATCCGAATTAGTTCGTACGGCAAGAATTCACTGTTGAATGAACGGAGATGGAAACTTGAAACAATCGCGTTGGATGGCCATCCTCACCGATGTGCACCTCTGGGTGCCGGTGGTTGTTTTGGTTCTGGGAGCCGCGTTGCTGTTGTCGCTGAGGTGAAGCGATGAGCCAGAGCGTCGCTCGCGTGACAGCACGGCCAAAGATCTCGCTGCACACGCTGGGCGTGTTCTGCGGGCTGACGGCCGCGGTGTGGTTAGGCAGCGCGGAAGCGCCCACGAAACTCGTGGACGTGGGCTTTTCGCCTTTCATCCTCTCCATGGGCATGGCGATGGGCACTTTTGTTGCGCGCTGGACGGTTCCCACGCTGCTAAAAGGTACGGGATTCCTGTTCAGTGATTTGCGAGAAAAGCCGCACCTGCTTGTGTGGGCGTTGCTGGCCGGGATGCTGTGGGCGGTGGCTAACACGCTCACCATCTTCGCAGTGCGTAACGTTGGTCTGGCGATTGCGTTTCCACTGTGGAACACGAACAGTCTGGTTGGACTTCTTTGGGGGTGTCTGCTGTTCAAGGAACTGCGTGGATCTGCGGCGAAGACCTGGGGCAAAGTGGTCGGCGGCGCGTTGGCGATTGTCTTCGGTGCGGCATTGCTGGCCGTAGTCACAGTGCAGCAGAGCGCAGGTACGCCTGGGAAAGCGACTGCGGGCATTCTTGCCGCTCTCGGCGCAGGTCTGCTATTTGGCGCCATGTACATTCCCTATCGCAAGGCATATATCAGCGGCATGAATCCGCTCTCGTTCGTTACGATTTTCACCTTCGGCGAACTGGGAACAGTGACTCTGCTGACGGTCGTGAACTGCGGCGGAGTGGCGCAGGTGATAAGGCAGCTCGCACAGGCGCGGACCATGCTGTTTTGGCCGTTTGTGGGCGGTTTCTGCTGGGTGATTGGCGACCTGTTTCAACAGTACGCCGCCAAGTACATCGGCATCGGGCGCGGTATTCCGCTCTCGAACACCAACCAGCTATGGGGGCTGGCGTGGGGCGCTCTGGTATTTGGCGAATTCACGGGATTGAGCGGAGACGGGCGTTTGTTGATCCTTGCTGGCTCGGCGATCATGATCGCAGGCGCGGTGTCGATCAGCATGGCAGAGCCGCCTCCCTCGGAGATGGAGAACTGGCAGGCGGCGATGCAACGCGAGTGCGACCGCTACGCGCTCGACAGGGAACAAGTGGCCATAGTGGTAAACGGAGACGACCCGCTTTCCAGCAATAAACATCAGCGTCGCTGGTGGGAGGCGGCCATCATGCTTGTCGCTGTCGGCGTCTTTGCTTGGCTGGCCGTGGGTACGCGAGCACAACATCTCTCTCTCAACCTTTCCTGGATGATGGCGCTGATCGTGGGCACAATTCTGTCGCTGGGTTTGTGCGGAACCTTGCTTTGGAAACGGACCGGGTTTTCCTGAGGCGCGAGCGCAGGTTTGTGCTGCACCGAGCGGCAAGCCTATCATTCATGAGCGCAACCGGCACGATGTTATTCGGCTGCATATTCTCTGCACTCCAGAATTGCGAACCGAGAGAGCGTTTGCAATCCTGATCGAGGAGGCGGAAGAAACTGCGGACGAGTGAAGACCATGGAGACTGACAAATTGCTCAAGGAGTTTCCGCCGGTCAGTAGCGCGGAGTGGCAAACCGCGATTGCGCGCGATTTGAAGATCGCCGATCCTGAGGAAAAACTTGCTTGGCACACGCAAGAAGGGATGGCAGTCAAGCCCTTCTATAGCGCAGAGGATCGAAGGGGGCTGGCGTGCGTGGATGCGGCTCCGGGTCAATTTCCTTATAGGCGAGGCACACGCGCGACCGGCAACTGGTGCATTCGCGAGGAGATTGACACGGCGGATGCGGAAGAAGCAAATCGCCATGCACAAAAAGCCGTAGCTCTAGGCGCCGAGGAGATCGCATTCAGCAGAGCCGTGGTCCGGACCGGGGCGGAACTGAAGATTCTGCTCCGCGATCTGGACGAGATTTCTATCCATTTTGCTTCTGCCGATCGGCAGTTGATGCAGATGCTGATTGCGTGTCTAAATGAAAAGCCGCGCGCTGCGCAGATCTCGACAGGGTGCGATGCGCTCAAGAGCGTGGAGTTTGCCGCAGAAGCAATACTGGCAGCGGCGCAAGGCTTTACACCCTTCACGATTCACGCCGAAGCTTTTGGCGATGCCGGCGCAACTGCTGTTGAGGAGATTGGATTCGCGCTCGCAGCTGGAGTGGATTTTCTGGCTTCGACCTCGGAGTGTGGAGTGGATGTAAATCGCGCGGCTGCTGCAATCGAGTTTTGTTTTGTTGTGGGATCGAACTATTTCTTCGAGATCGCCAAGCTGCGGACGTTCCGCTTGCTGTGGGCGCGAGCGGTTGAGAGTTTTGGCGGATCGCGCGAAGCGGCACGGGCACGGGTTGCAGTACGCACATCTCGGTGGAACAGGACTGTCTACGATCCGCACGTGAATGTTTTGCGTGCGACAACCGAAGCCATGGCCGCGGTGCTGGGTGGGGCAGATGTGGTTTCAGTGGTTCCATTCGATGCGTGCTATAGAACCCCGGATGAGACAAGCAGGCGATTGGCGCGGAACACGCAATTGCTGCTCAAACATGAGGCGCAGTTGGGACGTGTTGCCGATGTTGGCGGTGGATCGTACGCGTTGGAGGCGATTACGGACTTGCTGGCGCGTGAAGGGTGGAAGGTAATGCAGCGGATTGAGGCGTGCGGCGGATTCCGGAAGGCACAGGCAGAGGGTGCGATTGCCCAGACGCTGGAGCGCAGCTTGAACGCGCGGAATCAGTCGGTCGCGGCACGGAGGCGCGTGCTGGTGGGTGCAAATTGGTATGCGAATCCAATGGGGAGGGCGCTTGATCGCGTCGATCTTCAGCGAATGAACGCCGATCCGCGAGGGGCGCGGGAATTCGAGGAGATTCGGCTGCGCACCGAGCGGTACGCGGCCGCAGGGGGCAGAACCCCGCATGTGCTGTTGGCGGAGTTCGGCGCTTTGCGGATGCGCGCGGCGCGGTCGAGCTTTGCCGCGAATTTCTTCGCCTGTGCAGGTTTCAAGTTGCAAACGCGGCGCTTCAGAAAAGCCGCGGATATTGCCGCGGCGGATGCGGATGCGATTATCTTGTGCGGCGCGGATCCGGTGAACGTGACGCTGGTGGCGGATCTAATGACCAAATTGAAGGAGCTGGGTCGGGACGTACCGGTGCTTGTTGCGGGAAATCCTGCGAATGCGGAGGAATTGAGGGCGGCGGGAATTGCGGATTTTGTCAGCCTGCGCGACACTCCGGTGGAGTTTTTGACGAAGTGGCAGGAACGGTTGGGTGTCGAGGGCTAGCCTCGAACTAAGGAACAGGAGCTGAATTTGCGTCCGGATTTTACAAAGATTGACTGGAAGCCAGTAACGGCATGGAAGGCCGCGCATAAAGAGCAGGAGCGGATTTTTGCTGAACAAGCAGCGATGAAAAGCTTTTATACACAGGAGGATTTGGAAGGGCTTGAGCACTTGAATTACGCAGCGGGTATTCCGCCGTATCTGCGCGGACCTGATTCGACAATGTATGTTACTCGGCCTTGGACGATCAGGCAACATAGCGAATTTTCAACAGTCGAGGAGGCGAATGCGTTTTTCCGGCGCAATCTGGCGGCAGGGCATCGGAGGCTTTCGGTGGCGTTCGATCTGGCGACGCAACTCGGCTACGACTCCAATCAAGAGTGTGTAATGAACGAAGTTGGCAAGGCCGGCGCAGCGATCGATTCGATTCTCGACATGAAGGCCTTGTTTCATCGCATTCCGCTGGAGCAGGTGTCGGTGTCGATGGCGATGAGCAGTGCGGCTCTGCCGATCATGGCGCTTTATATCGTCGCAGCGGAAGAGCAGGGCGTTCGACCGGAGCACTTGAGAGGGACGATTCAGAATGACATTTTGAAGGAGTTCGTGGCCCGTAATACGTACATCTACCCGCCCGCCGAATCGATGCGGATTGTCGGCGACATCTTCCACTACTGCGCGGAGAAGATGCCCAGCTTCAACTGCATCGGCGTCAGTGGTTACGACATGCATGAAGCGGGCGCGACCGCGGACCTGGAATTAGCCTATACGCTGGCCGATGGCATCGAGTATCTGCGCACAGGTGTCAACGCCGGCTTCGAGGTGGACGCCTTTGCATCGCGGATTGTGTTTTGCTGGGGCGTGGGCATGAACCACTTCGTGGAAATTGCCAAGATGCGCGCCGCGCGCCTGCTGTGGGCCAAAATCGTGAAGAGTTTCGGCGCCAGGAATCCCGACTCGCTTGCATTGCGTGCGCATTCGCAAACCTCGGGATGGAGCCTGGCCGCGCAGGACCCGTTCAACAATATCGTGCGCACCTGCGCGGAGGCGCTAGCCGCCGTCTTCGGAGGAACGCAGTCGCTGCACACCAATGCTTATAACGAGGCGTTCGCGCCGCCCACTGCCTCTTCAGCGCGGATTGCGCGGAACACGCAGATTTATCTGCTGGAAGAGACGGGCATCAGGCATTTCATCGATCCGTGGGCAGGATCGTACTACGTGGAGCGGCTGACGCACGATTTGATGCGCGCGGCTTGGGGGCTGATTGAAGAGGTCGAGAAGCTCGGCGGTATGGTCAGGGCAATTGAGACTGGCCTGCCCAGGATGCGGATTGAAGAAGCTGCAGCGCGGAGGCAAGCAGCGATTGATTCGAGACGCGATCTGATCGTGGGTGTGAATGCATATCCTGCTCCGGAAGAGTCTGAGATTCCCGCCCCCGCTAACGATCGCGGGGCGGTACGCGAGGCGCAAGTGAAGAGACTGGAAAAATTGAAGCGCGAACGTGATGCGGCTGCCGTTCGCCGTGCGCTTGCATCGCTGGAACAGTGTGCGAAAACAGGGGAAGGGAATTTGCTGGAGTGCGCGGTTGAAGCTGCTCGGAAGCTTGCAACCGTTGGCGAAATCTCTCAGTCGCTGGAAAACGTATGGGGGCGGTACGAAGCGGCGGTGCGGACGATTGCCGGCGTGTATTCGGTGGTGATTGCAGACGACGAGGCGTTTCGCACGGCCCAACGCATGGTGAAGGAGTTTGAACGCGAAGAGGGGCGGCAGCCACGAATTCTAATGGCAAAGATGGGCTTGGATGGGCACGATCGCGGTATCAGGGTGATTGCGGCGGCGTTTGCCGACATTGGCTTCGACGTCGACATCGGGCCGTTGTTCCAGTCGCCGCACGAAGTAGCGCGGCTCGCTGCCGGTAACGACGTACACGTGGTGGGTGTGTCGGACCTTGCGGCAGAGCTTAATATCCTGGCACCTCAACTGATCGATGAGTTGAGGGCTCTAGGAAGAGAAGACATTCTGGTGGTGGTAGGCGGTGCGATACCGCCGCAGGACTACGATTTTCTTTTTGACGCTGGCGTGGCCGGAATCTACGGGCCCGGAACCGCCCTTCCCATAGCAGCGCAAAAGATTCTGGAGATGCTGAGCGCAAGCATCGTGTGTTAGCAAGACGAGTGCGCACAGGCCATGAAAAGCGGATGGCATGAAGCTGCAAGGATAACGCAGGCGCGCACGGTCCGTCATGCCCCGGCCGCCTGCGTCCAAACACCAGATTATGGAACACGCTGCGCGAACGATGCAGATAATGTTACGGCTTGCTGTGGCTCAGGCAAATTGGCGTAGCCGCCAATGACACGACCCTTGCGAAAGATGCAGATCCCGCCGAGATACTGTGCATTGGCTGTAAAAGCTTCATCGCCCACTTTCGCGGCAGTCGCGTTGGGAAAATGCTTGCGCACAGTCTTGAGCACAAGCGCCGCTGATTCGGGTGTCGACTCAAGCACAACAAATGCCTGGCCAGTTTGGTATTTGGCGACATAGCCCTGCTGGAGCTCCTGAAGGCCCAGGACACTCTCCGGCACCATGCGCACTGGCCCAGCGCTGCCTGCGGGAAACCAGTGCAACTGCGCGGGTGGCGTCACGCGGCCGGCAAGCCGCATCTCGAGCGTAGAGGCCATTTGGCGCAGAGTTGCCGAGTTGTCGGCATTCGGATTAGCGGCAACCTCGGTAATCTCGACGTAGTAATTTCCTTTGGCGAACGTTGCGCTCTGCGCCTCCACTTGACCGCCCATTCCGATCTGCGCGACAGGTGCGTTGGGATCAAGATTCGCGGCGAAGATTCCGTAGGCCGCATCGGCGCCGGACATCTCGGAGAGATCGATGGTGAGGGTGTTCGCGCCCGATTTGCAGTCGATCGTGCTCATTCGCACGAAGCCGAAGATGAGGTAGCCTTCAGCGCCGCCGTCTTTGTAATCGAAGAGATTGCTGGCATCGTAATGACGGATCGCTCCGGATGGTTCCCAGCCCGGAGCGATATGACAGTCGAGAACGTCTTGCGCTACAGCCGAGCCGCAGGCAAGCAGCACGGAAAGCAGCAATGTAGGAGCCTTCATGCGAAGATCTCCTGTGCGCGAGCCATGCGGCTGGCCACATGCACACCATGGGGACAATTCACAGTGCAGTCGGCGCAATCGGTGCACCGAATTGCGGTCGGCTGCGCGAGTTCGAGATAGCGCTCGCGTCCCAGCGCGAACTGGCCGTACCCCTCGGAATAGGTAAGGCAGCGGAGCACGTCGGCGACAGGCAGTCCCTTTTGACACATATCATTGCAGACGCCGCACGTGCGGCAGTAGTAAGGACGAATCCGCTCGAGGTGTGCGGAGAGAATCGCGGCGTCCGCGGAGGTGTAGACATGATCCATGGCTTTCAGGTTTTCGTCGAGCTGATCCATATCTGTGATGCTGGGGATCGTGGTGGAGACGTTGGGATTCTTGACCACCCATTTGAGTGCGGCGAGCATCGCGCCGGGTTGCGCAAGCTTGCCGGCAATGGGATCGCCGGGCTTGTGGCTGCGAGTTCCGCCTGCCATGACCTTCATGGCGACGACGCCGAGGCCTCCTTTGACCGCAGTTTCCACGGCTTGGTTCATGGCAGGATCCATGGTGAAGTTGTAGGCAGCCAAAACCACGTCGAAGGCCTTCTTTTCGACCATCCAGGGAATCAGTTGGGGTTGGCCGCTGTGGGTGCTGACTCCAGCAAAACGAATCTTTCCCTGTTGCTTGGCAAGCTGCTGGACTTCAATATGCTCGTCTGAAATATCCGCAGGACTGCTCCGGCCATGGAGATACCAGATGTCGATGTAGTCGGTGTTGAGCTCGCGCAGGCTCTGCTCCAGATGCTGCATCATGCCGGCCCTGTCGGGTGCGTGGGTCTTGGTGGACAGGACAACCTGCTTGCGTTTGGCGCCAAGAGCCGCGCCGACCATGCGTTCGTTGTTACCGTGCTGATAGCTGCGCGCGGTGTCGAAGTAGTTGATGCCGAGATCGACGGCGCGCTCAATCACGCTGGGGTCGGAGGTGATCATGCAGCCGAAGCCAACGGTGGTGACACGGAGGCCGGTGCGGCCCAGCGTCCGGTAACTGAGCGCGACCTTCGAATCGGATGGCGAATCGCCAGAGGGCGGCTTGAGCGCGCCAACGACTGGAGTGGCGCTGGCAAGCGGAGAGAGCAGTCCGGCGGAGACGCCAGCAGCGAGAAATTCACGGCGGGATGTTCTGGAAGGCATGGAGACACCTCGGCTATCTGAAGTGCCGACAGTGTAGGAAGCCCGACGGAAGCTTGAATAGGACGGGCGTCACAATGCAATGGTCAGAGGTAAAGGCTCAGGAATCAACCAGAAACCCTTGGTTGAGGCTCATCCGGCGTTGCGGAGGGCTTGGAGGGTGTCGTCGAGGGCAGCCTCCCAAGGCGGGAGTTCGATGCCGAACCGGGCCTGCAGCTTGGCATTGGACAGAACAGAGTAAAGCGGGCGAACGGCGGCAGTGGGATAGTCCTTGGTGGCGATCGGGGTGACCGTGGGCGCTTTGGCCGTAAGCATCTCGGCGACGCGGGCGAAGATGGCCTGGGCAAAGCCACACCAGGAGACTGCCCCGCCGCAGGTCATGTGGTAGAGTCCGGCCCAGTCTTGAACGGCGCCGAAGCGCCCGGCAAGGATGCCGGTGACGATGGTGTGTGTGGCCCGAGCAAGTTCAATGGATGTGGTCGGTGCGCCGATCTGATCGTCAACAATGGAGAGCCGGTCGCGCTCGCGCCCCAGACGAAGCATCGTGAGGAGAAAATTGTTGCCGTGGGGGCCGTAAACCCAGCTGGTGCGGAGGATGAGGTACTTGCCGCCAACCTCTTCCACGGCCCGTTCGCCGCCGAGCTTGCTCGCACCGTAGACGTTCAGGGGATTCGGTGCGTCGGTCTCAATCCATGGCGAAGTTTTGCTGCCGTCGAAGACGTAATCGGTCGAGTAGTGGATGAAAAGGGCGCTGCGCCGGTGGGCCTCTTCGGCCAGCACGCGCGGTGCGCCTTCGTTGATGGCGTAGGCGAGATCGCGCTCGCTCTCCGCGCGGTCGACGGCCGTGTAAGCAGCGGCATTGAAAACGATGTCTGGCGCGGCGCGGCGGACGAGATCGCGCGTTTGTTCGGGATCGGCGAGATCGACCGATTCGCGATCGACGGCTACCATGGGACCGATGCCGGCAAACAGCTTTTCAAGTTCGCGGCCGAGCTGGCCAGCGTTGCCGACAATGAGAATACGTGGGTGCGCCGCAGCCGTTTCGATCGAACCTTCAGTCATGCGCTATAGCTCCGAGAGACACAAATTTGCGTCTCTCGCATTCTAACTCCGAGGGCAGTTTTCTTTGGCCTTCTCCGAAGCCAGGCAGTTTGTCTGCGTGGCCCCCTTGCGGATCGCTCGCGCCCGGTATACGCTGCTGATCAAACTTGCCGCGGTGCAATTCCCGTCGCGCTGTTGGCTCAAACAGCGGTGGGTGGGATAGCACAAAATTATGCGGTCACAGACCTAGCGGCCGCCGCTTAAGATCCGGGCGTAGCCACCTTCCGCGCAGCTATGGCAAAGAACCTGACCATTTCGAATCGTATTGCGCTGGTTGAGGATTTCTTCACCGCAAACTGCGCAATTCACTCTGCCGCCGGGCCGGGCAATCAGGGCTTTCAAATCGATCTGCAAAGTAATTGGAGATACCGACAGGAGTTCCGGCGCCGGCATCACCTGGTAGGCTTCAAACTGTGCCCGCCACGAATTCGGCGCCGCGGGCGCGTACTCTTTGGCAAGGGCGCGGCATTGCAGACTGGGCCAGATGCGAATGGCCTCTTCCGTCTTTGTATCGACAAAACTCGCAGCAACTTTGCCGTAATCCATCAGCCGCAATGTGCGGTGCCCAACCGCACAGCCCGCCGATACTGTAACTCCATCGACAAAACAGCCATCCGTTTCGACAAAGGTGAAAAGCCGCTTATCGTGCTGGGGTAACGCCAATCCAAGCAATTCGCCGGCATAAAGGCCCATGCGCACTCCCAATATCTGCCGTGGGCATAGGTGCTTGTGCATCGCGCCTAATTTTTCCAGCAGAGGCTGAAGGTTAGGAGCCGGGTCCGCTGAATTCATGGTGCAATCCTCGATCTTCTCCATGTATTGCTGTGCAGTTCCATTTTCGCTGTTTCTCGCCGCGTGAGTCGAATACCACGTCAATGAGGCTTGAATTCACTAATTTTCGAGAAGGTCCAGAAAGTATGCCTCCGGTGTGACAAAAGTCCCTGAATTGCCTCTGCTCATCCGCTACGCTGGGTGCATGGAGGTTGATATGACATTGGCTGTAAAACAGGTGCGGGAGATCGCTCTCGAGAATCCAGCTTCGTCGCGAGTCTTTGAACAATATGGAATCGATTATTGCTGCGGAGGGCACAGGCCGCTTGCGGACGCTTGTCAGGAAAAGGGGATTGCTGTCAGCGCCGTTCTTGAGGCAATTGAAAATTTGTCGTCCGCGGAGCCGGCGGCAACTGAAGTATGGGCCACGCGCTCGCTGGCCGAACTTGTCGAGCACATTGTGTGGAAGCACCACAACTACATCCGGAAAGAGTTTCCACGGCTGCAGCAACTGGCAGAAAAGGTTGTCGCCCGCCACGGCAATACAAGAAGCGAACTTGCGCAGATTCAAAACGATCTTGAGGCGCTGGGAGAAGAACTCCTTCAACACATCCAAAAAGAAGAGTTGGTTCTGTTTCCTTACATCTCCAAGCTGGAATCCGCGTATCGTTCGGGGGGCAGCCGGCCTTATGGGTGCTTTGGCTCAATCCTGCAGCCGATCGACGTGATGCTGCGTGAACACGATTCAGCCGGGCGGCTGTCAGCGCGCATACGCGAGTTAAGCGTTGATTTCAATCCTCCGGAAGGCGCCTGCCCGACCTACCATGCTTATTACAGCGGGTTGCGCGAATTCATCGAGGATCTACACCGGCACATTCACCTCGAAAATAATATCCTGTTCCCGAGGGCGATCGAGATGGAGCGCGGGGAAGCATAGCTCGAGCCTGCCAGCGACAGAATGCCATGTGTGGCGTTTTGCGCGTTATCATGCTCTTCATCTCAGCAAGCCGGTATGAAGGCTGCAAAGGTTCCATGATTCAGATCAAGCGCGTCTACGATCCCGCTGAAGCATCGGATGGTTTTCGCTATCTGGTCGATCGATTATGGCCCCGCGGCGTGAAGAAAGAGGATCTGCCCTTAAAAGGCTGGGCGAAGAATCTGGCGCCAAGCGATACTCTGCGGCGCCTCTATCACTCGAAACGGATTGGATGGGAAGAGTTTCGCGAGCGATACATCTTAGAGCTCGATGCCGACCCCGAGGCCTGGTCGCCCATGGCCGGCCTCGCCCTTCGAAAAAAGGTGACCCTCCTGACAGCAACACGCGACGCAAAGCAGAACCACGCCCTGGTATTGCGCGATTTCCTGCTCCGGCGGATTTCGGAATTGTCGATTACGCATTCGCCGCCGCAGGCTTGAGGGCAAAAACCCGCACGCTCGCCGCCGCCTGATTGACGTCATAACTCGATAGCAGCGATTTCAGGTCGCTGTGAACGCTTGTGGCAGCGTCGCCGCAACACTGATTCTGCGCAATCGGGAAAGGCGAGGTGGACTGGTCCATCGCCGGTGAACAACAGGCGGCCTGATTCTCGACCTTGGCGTAGGCGTTCAGGTCCCTGCCGCTATCGATCACTGCGACGGATTCGAATCCGGCTTCGCGCAGCTTGGCGTGATAGTCCTCGATGTGAATCGCTCCTGCGATGCACCCCACATATGCCGCGATGCTATTGGCGATCTCCCGTGGCAGATCTGCTTTGAGCGCAATATCACTGGCCGCGAGTCGTCCGCCGGGCTTCAAAACGCGAAAGATCTCGCGGAAAACCGCCGATTTATCGGGAGCGAGATTAATGACGCAGTTGCTGATGACGCAATCGACGGAATTGCCGGGAAGCGGCAGCTTGTCGATGGTCGATTGATGAAACTCAACATTCGTGTAACCGCTCTTGGCTGCATTGGCTTGCGCACGCTCGATCATTTCGGATGTCATATCGATGCCAATGGCTTTGCCGCTCGGCCCAACTTTCTGCGCGGCAAGAAAAACGTCGAGACCGCCTCCAGAGCCAAGATCGACAACGACCTCACCTGGCTTCAGGTGCGCAGTTGCCGTCGGATTTCCGCACGACAGGCCCATATTGGCCTCTGCCGGGATCGACAGTAGCTCCTCTGCACTGTAGCCGAATGCTTCAGCGATGGCCCGGACGCCTGAGTGGTCATTGGAAAGGGTGCTCGTTGCGACTGCTGCATATTTTGACTGAACAGAATCGAGAATCGTGCTCATATCGCCTCCACATATTCAGTATACCGAATATAAGCTTGCAGGATACATTTGTAAAGGCGAATATGAAAAACAATAGCTGACGTTCGCCTGCGCTTGCTCTCTCGCATGCGGCACGATATTCGTTATGGATGGCTTAGTTGCGCCTGGAAGTTGCCTTGGGCACGATAGGCGGTTTGCGCAGTGGCACAATAGCGCTGGCCGAACTCGGTGCGGTGGCCTGAAAGCGCGAGAGCATCTCCGAGCGCACGTATTCGACGAAGCTCTGCATCTGGCGGTTCATCTCCTCCATGCGCTCGCGCATCTGCAAAATGATGGCGATGCCGGCGATGTTGACGCCGAGGTCGCGCGCGAGGTTGAGTATAAACTCCAGCCGTTCCAGATCTTCATCGGTGTAAAGCCGCGTGTTGCCCTCGGTGCGCGAGGGCTTCAGCAGGCCTTCGCGCTCGTAGAGACGCAGAGTCTGCGGATGAATCTCATACATCTCAGCGACCGCTGAGATCATGTACGCGCCTTTGGATTTGCGTTTTGTGGCCATGGTTCTATCCCAATTCTGCCAGCCCGGGCGCCGCGCTCATTTGCCGGTGCCTGTTTTCTCGTTCCTTCGTTCGTTTCGCTGCCTTTTACAGCTTGTCGAACAGTACCTCGCGCGGATCGCCGGGGTTCAACCGCGCCAGTTCGCGCATGATCTCCCGGCTGCGCTCGTCGTTCAGGTGTGGTACCACCACGCTGACGGTAACAATCTGATCGCCGCGCTGGCCGGGGTGCTGCGCGCTCTCCACGCCGCGCTCCCTCATGCGCAGCTTCTGCCCGCTCTGCGTGCCGGGTGGAATCTTCAATTGCGCGCGGCCGTCGATCGTTGGCACCTCAACCTTGGCGCCGAGCGAGGCTTCTGCAACCGTCACCGGCACGCTCACGTGAATGTCGTCGCCCTGGCGCGTGAAGATCGGATGGGAGCCGGTGCGTACGATCAGAAACAGGTCGCCGGTCGCACCGCCGTTGGTGCCGGCGTTGCCTTTGCCCTGCAGGCGGATGCGCTGGCCGTCGCGCGTGCCAGCCTTGATGCGGAATTCGACCGTCTCCGAGCGCGTCACCGTACCCTCGCCGTGGCAGGTGGAGCAGTCATTGGAGATCCTTCCCGAGCCGTTGCAGCGCGGGCAGGTGATGTTGAACTTCATGCGCCCGCCTATCTGCGTCACCTGGCCCGTGCCGTGGCATTCGGGGCATGCCACGGCTCCGCCTGAGTGAGCTTGACCGTGGCAGGTGGGGCACACGTCCTGGCGGTTGATCTGGATGCGCGCCTGACCGCCGCGAATCGCCGTCCAGAAGTCGACTGTGGCCTGGTATTCGAGATCTGTCCCCGGTTGCGGGCCGCGTGGCTGGTGGGGGTGCTGGGCGCCGGAAAAGATTCCGGAAAAGATATCCTTGAAGCTGCCCCACCCCGAGTTTGCGTCCTCGGTGCCACCCGCGCCACCGTGCTGGCCCGGGAAGCCGCCCGAAAAGCCGTTGAAGTCAAAGCCGCCGAAGTCGACCGGGGGCCGGTTGCCCGCCGTCTGCTGGCGCGCATAGGCCGCGGCCGCCGCCGGATCGATCTGGTCGGAGTAGAAGCCGACCTGATCGTAAATCTTGCGCTTCTTCTCGTCGCTCAGCACGTCGTTGGCTTCGGAGATCTCCTTGAACTTCTCCTCGGCCCGCTTGTCGCCCGGATTTACGTCGGGGTGGAATCTGCGCGCAGCCTTGCGGAAAGCCTTGCGGATCTCCTCCTGCGTGGCCGTCTTCTTCACGCCGAGCGTGGCGTAATAGTCTTTGTTGGTCGTCGTGGGCATTGTTCCCTTTGAGTCTACTTCCTGACTACCCTTTAATGTTCGGCAACCTCAATGCGCCGGTCTTGCGATCTTTCGGATGCCTCTTCACTTCTTTGCAAATCCTACGCCAATTCCTCACCGCCGATTTCAATTCAAAGTGCTTCTGGCAATTCATCCAAAATTCCGGCGTCATACGGAAGAAACGCGCCAGTCGCAGGCACATTTCGACATCGAGTCGCTTCTTCTCTTTCACGATAGCAATAACCAGCCGTTCCGGAACCTTGATTTCTTTCACCAGCATCCGAGGCGTCATGCCGAGAGGGATGAGGAATTCCTCACGAATCATTTCGCCGGGGTGGAGCGGATTGAGACCGAATTTCCTCTCAACCACCGAAGTTGGGGCCTTCTTGCTCATCACATTTTCCGCTTTCACCGCGACGTTTCGCGTTCACTCCCAATCTCTTGAAGGCGTTCGTAGAACTTTTTGCCCTCCGTGAGTAGACCAAATGGCTGATGCGCGATAAAGCCGTTGCGTGCGATATTCGTTTCCACTTGCGTGATCAAGCCAAGTGCTTGCAGCCGTGCTAGCGACGCGCGAGCACCCAGATGTTGAGGTGAATCCAACCACTGGAAGCTTTGGATCCATCCATAGCCAATTTGTAGACTCCACTCCGACGACGAGTATTTCTGATTCTCCATCAGGCCCGATTGCGTTTCATAAATTTTCCCGAGAAGCCCTATATCTGCGTCCCGCAACTCCGCCGCTGCCCGCATCATGTCGTCGAGGCTTTCGGGTTCAAGATCGTTCTCCGCCACGCCATTTGCAAGAATGAGCGCCATACGTTCCAGCCGCTTCTTATCCTTCGTGCGCTGGGCCTGCAGCGTTGCGGCCTTAATTCCCTCAAGAAATTCCTCGCTGTTCAGCCTGCGCTCGATTTCTCCGATTCGAACGCCTTGCGCATCCAGATTCTTTTCGACCCTAGAAAGAGCGGCCTCGGTCGCATCGCCCAGATGATTAAGGTTCTCTTCAAGCGTTGCGACGCCAACTCCTGAAGTAAATCTTCTTGCAATGCCAAAAGCTTTGGCTATATTGCCAATCGCTACTGATCCTGTAGCTAAACCAACCGCTGTTACGGCCGTTTCCGCGTGTTCCAGCAAACGATTCACCGGCGGTTGATTCTGCTTTTCGGCGCGTCGCATCTGATTGTCCACCGCGACCTCGTTGCCCGTAATCGTCATTGAAAGTTACCTTTCATCGCGCAGAGAGACAACCGCAGATTCTTCGACTCCCTAAGCTACGTTCTGCCGCTCAGGACATTTCGGGTGCATAAACGATTAGCCCTTAGTGGACACTTCTCGCAATTCGATCTCGCAATTCGACTCCGTGCTACCCCTACGCACGCCGACAACTTGATATTGCTTTTCTTCTGTCCTAAAGAAGTCTCCAGCCAAAGGGAGTGAGCTTGTCCCGTCAGATAACCGAACAGGGCGATTAATTTGAGTGAAGAGCTTTTGGCCGTTGTCGGCGTCATAGCCCACCAAAGTACCGGTAATCTCGACTCGCACGATTTGTCTCCTCGTGACGCCTCTCAGCCCGTCGCACACTTCGACAGCGTTTGTGAACAACTAGCACTTCGGGGTGGGCGACCAAAGGTCGCCCACCCCGAAGTTTTTCCGCGCAAAGCGCGGGATTGCCTGGACGGCCAATCCTACTTCTTGTCATCCACGTCGACGTACTCGGCGTCGATGACTTCGCCTTCTTTCTTCTGGCCCGTTCCAGCGGCGGCTCCATCTGAAGGTCCGCCAGCCGGAGGCTCGCCCGGAGCAGCCGCGCCCGCAGCCGCTTGCGATGCCGTGGCTTTGTACATTGCCTCGGCCAGCTTGTGGCTGGCTTGCATCAGCTTTTCGTGCGCGGCCTTCAGTTCCGCGGTCGAGGGCGCCCCTTCGAGCGTCTTCTTGGCGTCGGCCAGTGCCGCTTCAACCTCGGTCTTATCGGCCGCAGCCACCTTCTCGCCCGAGTCCTTCAGCATCTTCTCGATGTTGTAGACCATGCCGTCGAGCGAGTTGCGGGCTTCGATCTGTTCGCGCTGCTCCTTGTCCTCGGCGGCGTGAGCGTCGGCTTCCTTGGCCATCTTCTCGACCTCTTCCTTGCTGAGGCCGGAACTTGAAGTGATGGTGATGCGGGTGTCCTTGCCCGTGGCGTTGTCCTTGGCCGTCACGTTGAGGATGCCGTTGGCGTCGATGTCGAAGGTGACCTCGATCTGTGGAATCCCGCGCGGCGCCGGCATAATGCCGCCCAGCTTGAACTTGCCCAGCGTCCGGTTCTGCGCTGCCATCGGCCGTTCGCCCTGCAGTACGTGGACCTCGACCTCGGTCTGGTTATCGGCTGCCGTCGAGAAAGTCTCGGTTTTCTTGGTCGGAATCGTCGTGTTGCGCGGAATCATGGTTGTCGCCACGCCGCCCAGCGTTTCGATCGACAGCGTCAACGGTGTCACATCCAGCAGCAGCAGATCTTTCACGTCGCCGGCCAGCACGCCGGCCTGCACGGCCGCGCCCACGGCCACCACCTCGTCGGGATTCACGCCCCGATGCGGCTCCCGGCCGAAGAGCTTCTTCACTAGTTCCTGAATCTTGGGCATGCGCGTCTGGCCACCGACCAGAACCACCTCGTCGATCTGGCTGGTGGTCACGCCAGCATCGGCCAGGGCCTTCTTGCAGGGATCGACGGATCGCTCGATCAGGTCTTCGACCAACTGCTCGAGCTTGGCGCGGGTCAGCTTGCGCACCAGGTGCTTGGGGCCCGAAGCGTCGGCGGTAATGAACGGCAGATTGATCTCCGTTTCGACCGTGGTCGACAGCTCGATCTTGGCCTTTTCCGCGGCATCCTTCAGCCGCTGCAGAGCCATCTCGTTGCCTTTCGACGTCAGGTCCAGTCCGTTCTCCTGCTTGAACTCGGTGATGAGCCAGTCGACGATGCGCTGGTCGAGATTGTCGCCTCCCAGGTGGGTGTCGCCATTGGTGGACTTGACCTCAATGACGCCCTCGCCGACTTCGAGGATGGAGATGTCGAAGGTGCCACCGCCAAAGTCGTAGACGGCGATGGTCTCATCCTTTTTCTTGTCCAGACCGTAGGCAAGAGCGGCTGCGGTCGGCTCATTCACGATGCGCTTGACATCAAGGCCGGCGATCTTGCCCGCGTCCTTCGTTGCCTGGCGCTGTGCGTCGTTAAAGTAGGCCGGCACGGTAATCACGGCCTCGGTGATGGTCTCGCCCAGATAGGCTTCGGCCGACTTCTTCAGCTTCTGCAGGATCATGGCAGAGACTTCGGGCGGCGTGTACTCCTTGCCCTGCGCCACAACGGCCACGTGGTCGCCCTGCTGCACCACCTTGTAGGGCACCATCTTCATCTCATCGTTGACTTCGTTGTAGCGGCGCCCCATAAATCGCTTAATGGAGAAGATCGTGTTCTCCGGGTTGGTGATGGCCTGGCGCTTGGCCACCTGGCCCACCAGGCGCTCGCCGCTCTTTGAAAAGCCGACGATCGAGGGAGTAGTGCGCGCACCCTCTTCATTTGCAATGACTTTGGGCTCGCCGCCTTCCATGACGGCGACGCAAGAATTGGTGGTGCCGAGGTCGATTCCGATGATTTTAGCCATGTTTTCCCTGCCTTTGGACGAATTCCAGCAAACTCAGAATGCCAGATTGAGTCACTTACTGTCAACTTTTTTGATGCAAATCTCCTAAATGAGATGCATCTCCCTACCTTTTCAACGCGGTGATGGTTCCTGGTTGTTGTTCTAAATGCGATTGCCCTGTCCGTCCCACCCTTCGTGACAACTGCGGAACGGCTAGGCTATAAACATCTTTAACCGCACTTCTTGGCGCTGCGCCTCTCATCGAGGGGATTGCATACCATCGCAACGGCCAAACCGAATCGAAAAAAGGAGATGGAGAGGATATGGGGAATGCTGTCGCAGGAAAGGGTCTGGAAGGAGTTGTCGCCGCGAACTCCGGTATCTGCTGGATCGATGGAGAGGCGGGGATTCTTTCGTATCGCGGCATCGACATTCATGAACTGGCCGAGCACTCGACCTTTGAGGAGACCACCTGCCTGCTCTGGAATGGCCTGCTGCCCAACGCGTTGGCTTTGCGCGAGTTTACGGCGCAACTGGCGCTTGCGCGCTCGCTCGATCAGCGCGTTGTCGATCTGCTGAAGAGTTTTCCCACCACCGCGACGCCGATGGAGGTGCTGCGCACCGCGGTGTCGGCCCTGAGCTTTTACGATGCCGACGAGAAGGACAACTCGCACGATGCCAACGTGCGCAAGGCCTTCAAGCTCACCGCGCAGATCGCCATGATCGTGGCTATCTACGATCGCATCCGCAAGGGCAAGGAGATTGTGCCTCCAGACCGTTCGCTCTCCCACGCCGGCAACTTCCTCTGGATGCTCACCGGCGAGAAGCCCTCGGAAACAGCAACGCGCACTCTCGACATTGCGCTCATCCTCCACGCCGACCACGAATTCAACGCCTCCACCTTCGCCGCCCGCGTCATCGCCGCCACGCTCTCTGACATTCACTCCGCCATCACCGGAGCCATCGGCGCGCTCAAGGGTCCGCTGCACGGCGGCGCCAACGAGGGCGTCATGCGCCTGCTGCTCGCCATCGACAGGGAAGGCGCCGATCCGGTGGAATACGTGAAAGGCATGCTGGCCGCGCGGCAAAAGATCTCCGGCTTTGGCCACCGCGTCTACAAAACCGAAGACCCGCGCGCCACCCACCTGCGCAGGATGAGCGAGCAGCTCGGCAAGGACTCCGGCAATTCCAAGTGGTTCGAGATGTCGCGCGCGATCGAACTCTACATCAACCGGGAAAAGAAACTGAACGCCAACGTCGATTTCTACTCCGCCTCAACCTACACGACGCTCGGGATTGACATCGACCTTTACACGCCGATCTTTGCCGTAAGCCGCATCGCAGGCTGGGCCGCGCACGTCATCGAGCAGCTCGACGACAATCGCCTCATCCGCCCACGCGCAGAGTACATCGGCCCCGCGTATCCCACGCACTGGATTCCCGTGGAGGAGCGAGCTTAGCCCGGCGTCCGCGGCGTGCGAATGCGATTTAGGAGCCAGTCGATTGCCGCGGCCTCGTCTGCAATCTCGATGC
>JAJYFA010000018.1 GCA_021790995.1 Acidobacteriota bacterium | reverse complement strand
CAATGATGAGATCCTCGAGCGGCGGAATCACACGCACCGTCACCGGGGAGTTTTCCGCTGAGATGGTTGCCGCACCACGCACGTTGTTACGTTCCGGGTCAAGCACAATGCCGAGCGCACCGAGGCCCGCGCAGACTTCGGCACGCGCAGCGATGTCGTTCTCGCCGATGCCGCCGGTAAAGACCAGCATGTCGAGGCCGTTCAACTCCGCCACATAGCTGCCGATCCAGCGCGCGATGGTCCAGCAGAACTTATCGACGGCGAGGCGTGCCTTGGCGTTACCGGCATTGATGGCTTCGCGCAGATCGCGCATGTCGTTCGAGAGCTCGCTCACGCCCAGCAGCCCCGCCTTTTTGCTGGCGACCGTCTCCAGTTGATCTGCCGCGGCCGAAGCGCTCTCAGCCGTTTCGGCGATCTTGCGCAGGATAAAGAGCAGCACGCCGGGATCGATGTCGCCGGTGCGCGTGCCGCTGATCAGTCCTCCCGTTGGCGTGAGGCCCATTGACGTATCGAGGCACCTCCCGTTGCGAATCGCAGAGATGGAGGAGCCATTACCCAGGTGCGCCACGACCAGCTTTTGCGGCACGTTGGGCTGCAACTGGTAAACGATCGACTCGTAGGAGATGCCGTGATAGCCGTAGCGGCGCACACCCATGTTGGCATACTCGGTGGGAATGGGCATATGCCAGGCCACTTCCGGAATGGTGCGGTGAAAATAGGTGTCGAGAATGACGAAGTTTGGAACGCCGGGAAACAGCCGAAGCGCTTCGCGCATGATGTACACCGCGATCGGCGTGTGCAGCGGCGCGAACTCCGTGTAGCGTTCCATCTCGTCGATCAGCGTGGGCGTGATGGGCTGATTTTCCCGGACCGTCGGCCCGCCCGAAACCATGCGATGGCCGATCGCCGCGGGTTGTGGAAAGTCGCCCGAGTGAAGAGCGTCAACCACGAGCTTGAACGCCACTGAACGGTTGGGCAAGGGCGGCGTCTGATCGACAAGTTTCTTGCCCGATGCATCCTTGATCCAGAATTTGCCAAGGTCGGTGCCGATGCCGTCGACCGCACCCTCGAAGAGCCGGGCGCGCTGGCCGTCGACGGCTTCGTATACGGAAAACTTGATCGAGGATGAGCCGCTGTTGAGAACGAGAATCGGTAATGACAACATGCAGTGTAAGCCTCTCCGATGAATATTCAGCCCATAACTTGTAGCCGCTCGCGAAAGATCGGCAGCCACAAGCCATGGGCTGCGAGCTGCTGGCTAGCTTTTTGGCCAGCGCCAATTTTTGATCTCGGGCAGATCGTCGCCGTTTTCTGCGACGTAGAGCTTGTGGCGCTGAATCTGCTCGGAATACCACTGTTCGGTTGCGTCGACCTGCGCAGCGAGCCGTGGCACGCGGTGGATCGCGTCGAGCGCAAGCTGGAAGCGGTCGATATTGTTGAGAACGCACATGTCGAAGGGCGAGGTTGTTGTGCCTTCCTCTTTGTATCCGCGCACGTGCAGGCCGTCGTGATTGTGGCGGCGGTAGGTGAGCCGGTGGATAAGCCACGGGTAGCCGTGGAAGGCAAAGATGGTAGGCACATCGGGCGGGAATATGCGGTCGTAGTCTTCATCGGGCAGCCCATGTGGATGTTCCGACTGCGGCTCGAGCGCCATCAGGTCGACCACATTCACCACGCGGATGCGCAGATCGGGAACGCGCTCACGCAGAATCGTCACCGCGGCAAGCGCCTCCATCGTGGGTACGTCGCCGCAGCAGGCCATCACCACTTCAGGATTGCCCTCATCGTTTGACGCCCAGGGCCAGATGCCGAGTCCCGTCGTGCAATGCGTAATCGCCTCGTCCATCGGGAGCCACTGCGGAGCGGGCTGCTTGCCGGCGACGATCAGGTTGATGTAGTTGCGGCTGCGCAGGCAGTGATCCGCCACCGAGAGCAGCGTGTTGGCGTCGGGCGGCAGATAAATGCGCACCACGTCGGCCTTCTTGTTCACCAGATGATCGATAAAGCCCGGGTCCTGGTGCGAGAATCCGTTGTGATCCTGCCGCCACACCAGCGAACTGAGCAGGTAGTTGAGCGAAGCGATGGGCTTGCGCCAGGGGATCTCGCGCGTCGTCTTCAACCACTTGGCGTGCTGGTTCACCATCGAGTCCACGATGTGAATGAAAGCCTCGTAGCAGGAGAAGAAACCGTGGCGGCCCGTGAGCAGATAGCCTTCGAGCCACCCCTGGCACAGGTGCTCGCTCAGGACCTCCATGACGCGGCCGGTGGGCGACAACTCTTCATCGACCGGCAACATCTCTGCCATCCATGTTTTTCCAGTTCCCGTAATCGCATCGCCGATGCGGTTCGAGGCCGTCTCATCTGGGCCGAAGACGCGAAAGTTCTTCTGTTCGCGATTGGCTTGCATGACCGCGTGGAGCAGATGGCCAAGCACGCGCGTCGATTCCACATCCTGCTGCCCGCGACCTTTGATCTTCACGGAAAAATCGCGGAAGTTTGGTACGATGAGCGGCTGCAGCAGCAGCCCGCCGTTGGCGTGCGCATTCATGCCCATGCGCAGGCGGCCTTTCGGTGCGATCTCCGCCAGATCTTCGCGCAGCCGGCCCTTGGCGTCGAACAATTCTTCGGGCTTGTAGCTGCGCATCCACTCTTCCAGTTGGTGCAGGTGCTCGGGGTTCTCGAACAACCCGCTCAGCGGAACCTGGTGCGCGCGCCAGGTATTTTCCACTGGCTTACCGTCGACAAACTTCGGTCCGGTCCAGCCCTTGGGCGTGCGCAAGATCAGCATGGGCCACGCTGGCCGCTCCGTCGATCCCTCCTCGCGCGCGGCTTTCTGGATGGCTGCGATGCGATCGAAGATGGTGTCGAAGATGGCTGCGGCCTGCTGGTGCATGGTTGCCGGGTCGTCGCCTTCGAGCGTGAACGGCTCGTAGCCGTAACCGCGCATCAGGTTTTCGAGCTCCGCGTGCGGTATGCGCGCCAGCACGGTGGGGTTGGCGATCTTGTAGCCGTTCAGATGCAGGACGGGCAGCACCGCGCCATCGGTCGCGGGATTGAGAAACTTGTTCGAGTGCCAGCTCGTCGCCAGCGGCCCAGTCTCCGCCTCGCCATCGCCTACCACACAGGCCACAATCAGATCGGGGTTGTCGAAGGCCGCGCCATAGGCGTGCACCAGCGAGTAGCCCAGTTCGCCGCCTTCGTGGATCGATCCCGGCGTCTCCGGCGCTACGTGGCTTGGGATGCCGTACGGCCAACTGAATTGACGAAAGAGTCGCTTGATGCCGTCGCGGTTCTGCTCAATATGCGGGTAAATTTCGGAATAAGAGCCTTCGAGATATGTGTTCGCAACCACTCCCGGTCCGCCGTGTCCGGGGCCGATGATATAGATCATGTTCAAGCCGCGTTCACGGATCACGCGGTTCCAGTGAAGATAAAGAAAGTTCAGGCCAGGTGTCGTGCCCCAGTGGCCGAGCAGGCGCGGCTTCACATCGTCGAGTGTGAGTGGCCGGTCGAGCAGCGGGTTGTCTTTCAGATAGATCTGACCAACGGAGAGGTAATTTGCTGCCCGCCAGTAGGCGTCCATTCGGGCGAGCATCTCCGGACTCAATGGATCTTGATTTGCAGTCGAGCCGGCTACAGTTTCAACCATGATGCACCTCGCAAAGGGGATTTGCGTGCTGCTTTCAGCCTAGCAGCCACGGTGTGCATCGCCGGGTGATTCGAGTCACATAAAGAGAAACCTGCAACGAGCGTCAGAAGTACTTCTTCAGCTTGAGAATCTGCGATTCGAATCCGTACCAAAGCGCGGCAGCTACCAGAGTGCTCACGAGCAGGCGCATGGCTACCACCGCCAGGTTGCCTGCCACGCCGTAGCGGTTCATCGCCACATCGAAAGAGCCGATGAAGATGAAGACCGGGATGTGCATCATGTAGAGGCCGTAGCTGATGCGGCCGTAAAAGGCCAGCGGCCCGGAGCGCAATGCGGCGCAGGCGGGGTTGCGCGCGCCCGCCGATGCGATGAGCGCCAGCGCCATTCCGGCAAAGCCCACGGCGAGCGCCGAATCGAGATACGCGGTGCCGCCGGCGATGGTGCCCGCCGCGGAAAATCCCAGCGCGAATCCGCCCAGGCCCATCCAGAGCCACGCGCGGCGGCTGAGCGGCAGCGTGTGCATCCCTACGGCGAGCAGGCTGCCCCATGCGATTCCGTCCAGGTGAATGAGCGTGTTGGTCGGCGTCATCCAGTGCAGGTTGGCGTGGCGCAGCATGGGCGAAATGACAAGTGTTGAGACCAACGCGGCAGAGAGCATCCACGGCTGGCGCAGAACGCGCACCAGTGGAGCCCAGACAAAGTAGTACTGTTCCTCGATGGCGAGCGCCCACGTGGGGCCGATGGCAGGCGGTAGCGCCAGATGAAAGAGGTTTTGCACGCAAAAGAGGTAGGCCAGCCAAGGCGCTGTCCTGATCGCCATCCATACGCCGGGCCCGATGAACCATGGCGCGTTGAGATAGACCACGGCCAGCAGCAGAATGTAAACCGGCCAGATGCGCAGGATGCGGCGCGCATGAAAGTTGTGGAAGTAGTGAGGCTTGTCCCGCGTGGTGAGCAGGATCGACGTGATGAGAAATCCGCTTAGAACGAAGAAAAGAATGACGCCGGCCCAGCCCCATAGCGAGGCGCCGTAGATCCACGTGCCTGCAAGCCGCGGATGGCAGTGATAGAGAACCACGGCCAGAATCGCCAGTCCGCGCAGGCCGTCAAGTTCGGGCAAGTATTTCGGAAGCCATCCGGGACGTTGCATGGGAGAAGAGTTTATAGCATCGGTTTATTTCACGTCTTTGCCGAATCCAGCCAGTACCCAGCTGGACGCCCACACAATCGCGCCGGGAACCGTGAGCACGATGGCGCCGGCGAGGATCTTGCGCGGAAAGTGATATTCGAAGCCGCCGAAGCCGGAGTGCGTGGCGTAGGGCTGAATCTCGTTGAGGGTATAGAGCACCCACGCGAAAATCGGAGCGAAGGTCATCGCCATCCCGAGAAACCGCATCCTTCTTGTTCCTTCACGAAAGTTCATCTTGTCTCCTTGTTCCCCAGTCCCCAGTCCCCAGGTCTCTGACCGTGTGAAGTTGTACCAACTCTGGGTGCCCGATCCATGCGGCGTACTTGTTTTTGCCGCATGGGTGGGATAGCACAAAATTATGCGGTCACAGACCTAGTCCCTCAGCCCCTGCCTTTACCCCGCTGCCAGTTGATGCGCGCGCTCCGTGGCGCGCATGACTGCTTTGATCAGCGTGACGCGCAGACCGCCTTCTTCGAGCTCCAGAATGCCGTCGATGGTGCATCCGGCAGGAGTGGTCACCGCGTCCTTGAGCAGCGCCGGATGGTAGCCGGTTTCGAGCACCATCTTCGACGCGCCGAATGCGGTTTGCGCGGCCAGTTGCGTGGCGATGTCGCGCGGCAGGCCCACCTTCACGCCAGCCTCGGCCAGCGCCTCGATGATGATGTAGACGTACGCCGGTCCGGAGCCGGAGAGCCCCGTTACCGCGTCCATGTGCTTCTCGTCGACCAGTACGGTGCGGCCCACGGTCTCGAAGACACGCTGCGCCAGCGCCATCTGCTCGTCCTTGACGTAGCTCCCGCGGCACAGCGCTGCGATGCCCGCGCCCAGCGCCGAAGGCGTATTCGGCATGGCGCGCACCACGGCGATCTCGATTCCCGCCGCCTCCTCGATGGCGCGCGTTTTCACCGATGCGGCAAAAGAGACAATCATCTTGGCCGGCGTCAGAGCGGGCTTGATTTCCGCAATCAGGCCCGGCACCTGGAAGGGCTTGACGCCGACCAGGATCAGGTCGGCCTTGCGCGCTGCCTCCAGGTTGTTGGTGCTCACGTCCACGCCCCACTGCGTGCTCAGCGCAATCGCTCTTTCCGCATGGCTCACGGTGGCGTGAATGCAATCGGCGGCGAACAGGTTCTCTTTCAAGAACGCTTGCAGCAGAATGCCGCCCATCTTGCCCGCGCCCAGCACGGCCACGCGTACCTCGGGCAACTGCGCGGGAACCTCCGGCGCCTCAACTGGGATCTCAGCCATCTTTTCTCACTTCCTCGACATGGATTCGTGATGTCATTTCAAGAATAACCGCACACCTCTCATTTGGCGCAGACATGTTGTGGCAGTCCGTATGCAGAAAGGCGCTGGCCGAACTTCCGGCCAGCGCCCTCTGTCGAGCTTTCGTTGGGGCGGCGCTACTGGCTCAGCATCGCCTCTTTGTTCAGGAAATCCTTCAGCACTGATTCCATCTTGTCATTGCGTGAGCCTTCCGGCCAACTGGCATCCCAGAACAGATAGCCGCCGGGCAGTGTCAGGTACTTCTGTCCGCCCACAATAGCCGCAATGGATGTGACCACCCATGCATCGTTCTCCTGATAGATGAGCGGCTCGCCCACGTTGTTCGGCTTTGGGTTGCGCAGATCGGCCACGTGCTGGCCCATGTGGAACATTGCCACCACCAGGGCAGATCCGGGCAGACGATTCCTGCTGAGAGTGCAGTTGTACAGAATGCCGTCCGGTGAATCCTTCTGGCCGGGTTCCTCGGAGGGAACGCCGTTGGCGACGCCGTAGGACACTTCCACGCCGTTCTGCTCCTTCGCTTTGGGGAAGGACCCGAACGCTCTCTTCATTTCGTCGGCTGCCGGGCTGGGCGCCAGGTGCGCCACCATCTTTCCTCCCATGTCAAAGGGGTCCATGAACTGGGAACTGGTGTTCTGCGAGGCCGCGGCTTTCGCCTCGCTGTCGGCCTTTGAGTAATCGATCTCCTTCGACGTCACGTCCGAAACCGCCTGGAGAACCAGCCGCGCTGGGTAGGCGTTCATATTCCCGAAACCGCCGAAGCCTACGATCTTGCCGGAATTGTCACGCTTCAGCGTCGCATCGGATACGCCGTCGAGCCGGCCAACGAACGTGGCTGTCACCTCGTAGCGCGCGCATCCCAGGCACATGTTGGCACCCTTCTGGTGTGTCTGCGACAGCAGAGAGTCAAACTGCTTGAAGGTCTTGTCCCTCTGGAGCGTGACTGGCGTCCGGGTGGGAGCCTTGTAGGAGCCGGCAAAGTTGTGCGCCGGCTGCACGGTCACGAGCGCCGCCGGGCCCGACTTGGCCTTCGTTCCTTGCGGATACGAGAGCCAGATGGCGTTTTCCTGGAACCCGCAGTTGGGATCGGTCGAGTCTTCGATTGCGAATTCGTCGAAGGCGGAGATCACTGTGCCCTTGATGTGCACGATCTTGCCATCGAATGCTGCCGGGTTTTTGACAACGTCGCAGACGTTCACGTTAACGGGCGCTGCTGCTTGCGCATGGAGCCCGCAGCCAACTGCCAAAATTAGGCCAAACAAAACAATAGAACGTTTCATAACAACCCTCTCCAGCCGCTGCCTGAAACGCAGCGGCGCACAAATTTATGACGGCGTCGGCCGCCATGCATTGGAACCCGAAAGAATATCATGCCGGGACTTCGGTCTCCCCAGCCGAGTGAAGGACGACTCTTGGGTTCAGTGGCTGGTTTCTGAGGCTGGCAGGTGAAGATATGTGGCTCCCAGGTTCCAAAATCAAAACCTGGGAAGCTCACTGTCTTGGTAAACCGCACGCTCCATTCGGAGCCAGAGCCGATCCTACTCATGCGCTGGCGGCGGAGGCGGCGCGGTGGAGGGCGGAGACGGTTTGCCGTCGATGGTCTCGGGCTCCATCAGCTCGACGCGCGTTCCGTCGGGATCGTAGAGATTCACCTGACGCTTGCGGTTTTTGCCCACGCGCACTACGAGCGGCTTGCCGTAGCTGAGATAGTCCTTGTAGGCAGGCCGCGACTCGATCTCGGCTACGGCTTTCTGCGCATCGGGAACCACAAGTGAGACATGATTTCTGGTTCCGAAGCCCGAAGGCTTCTTGTCGTAGAGCATCAGTTCGATGTAGTCTTTGCCGTCAGGAACGCGCAGATTGACCCAGCTTAGCTGCCTGCCGTCGCTGCTGCCGCGCCAGGTCTCCTTGAATCCCAGCACACCCTCGTAAAAGTTCAGCGACTTGTCGAGGTTGCCCACGAGAAAACCTACGTGGTAGATGGCGTGAGAGATGCGCGTGGGCGGCATGAACTTGCCTGCGTTCGCGGCTTCCATGCCGGTGGGCAGGCGCTGCGTAAACTCAAGCAGCGTTCCATCGGGATCGCGGACCTCAAAGGCGTAGTCGCCGGTGCGTGTTTTGCTGCCGTTGCCCGGCTTGATGTCGAGGCCCTTCGAGCGCAGGTAGGCTCGCATCTGCTCCGCATTGCTCACGCTGACGCAGTAGTGGCTCATCATGTTGGGCGGCACCGGCGGCGGGTCGGTAAACAGTTCGATGTGCTGATGGTTGTTGATCTTGATGAAGGCGATGCGGACCTGGTTGGTTCCGGGTCGGTCGAGGGTTGCGTACTCGTCAAAGCCCAGCAGGCCGTGCCAGAAGGAGAGCGTCCGCGGCAGATTGGAGACAAAGTAGCCGACATGCGAGATGCCGGTGATCTGCGGCCGCTCTGGCGCGGCACCCTGTGCGGAAAGAAGTGCGGGAGCAAGCAACAGCGCTGCTATCGGAAGTACTGCGAGGCAGAGGGTTCTTTTGGTCGGCATGGGTTGCGCTGGCCTTTCGTTGAAGTTCGGGCGCACTCGTCCGTTGCCGCCGATTATACGGGATGCGGCGCGCAGCAGCAGCGCTGCGCGAACCAAGGCCTTACAGGCTGCTGAAGAGCTCCGTGGACACCACGCCACGATTTACGTGCCGGAACAATTCTGTGAAATTGCCGTCTTCACCACCGGCTTGTTAACCCAGCCACTGTGGGTTGTGGGCGGTGCCGTCGAAGTGGTTAGTGGTCTTGTAGAGTTCGAATTGTCCGTTCCGCGCGGCTTCACGGGTGCGATCGAGTAACGCCGCAATCGCGGTCTCGCTCATGGGCTTGAAAGTGCGCGTGGCCTCGAATGCCTGATCGAGCACCGCGGTGCTGTCGATGCCGGTGATCTGCACAGCCTCTGGAAGATTCAGGCAGTAGTGCAAGCCTTCAATGGCGGTGACAGTATTGCTTTCGAGGATGAAGTGATCGCCGAAGGCTTTCATGCCGAGCGGTGCGATGCCTTCGCGGACGAGAACGGGCAGAACCTCGTGTCCAAAGCTGCGGAAGTGAGCGTCCATGACGTTGAGCGGCATCTGCACTGCGTCGAAGTGGAAGCCGCGGGCGCGTGCCGTATCCAACATGCGCAGATGGGCGTAGGGATCCTTGTGCCCGGTGAATCCGATGTAGCGCACTTTGCCGGCCTTTTGGGCCTCGAGCATGGCCGCCATGCCGCCTTCGCCAAAGATGCGGTCGGGGTCTTCAAACCGGATGATTTCGTGGAACTGCATCAGGTCGACGTGGTCGGTCTGGAGGCGTTCGAGGCTCTGGTCGATCTGACGCGCCGCGGCTGCTTTGGTGCGGCCGTCAATCTTGGTCATCAGAAAGACCTTGCCGCGATAGCCGCTGGCGAGGGCCTTGCCCATGCGCTCTTCGCTAACGCCGCCGTTATAGTCCCAACTGTTATCCATGAAGGTGATGCCGCGATCGATGGACTCATGGATAAGGCGAATGGCTGTAGCTTCATCGATCTTGGGCTTGCCAATGTGGTATCCGCCAAGACCGATGACCGAGACGCGCTCACCGGTGCGGCCAAGCTTGCGGTAGATCATGCCGTTCGAGGCCGGCGTTGCCTCCTCGGCGGGTAGAAACGAAGCCAGCGCCGCAATGCCAGCTACGGCGGCTGCCGATCTCAGGAACTCTCTGCGGTACATGTTGACCTCCCGGTTCTCAAGCGGTATCAGAATACTACTGCCCGGACGGGGAAAGTCCAGCGCCCAAAGCGGGCACTCATCGTTCCGCCGTAATGTTTATTGCCCTGACTTTTGCGCGGCGGTCCACGCGTCAACACGCTTCTCCAGCATGTTGAGCGGCAGGGCGCCTGAGTCGAGCACCTCGTCGTGGAAGGCGCGGATGTCGAACTTCGGGCCCAGTGCCTTTTGCGCGCGGTCGCGCAGTTCAAGAATCTCCAGTTGGCCGATCTTGTAGGCCAGCGCCTGGCTGGGCCAGGCAATGTAGCGATCGACCTCGGCCTGGATGCTGGGCTCGTCGATGTTCGAGTGGTCGCGGAAGTACTGGACCATCTGGTCGCGGGTCCAGCCCTCGGAGTGTACGCCCGTATCGACGACGAGACGGATGGCGCGCCAGATGTCGCTCTCCAGGCGGCCGTAGTCGGAGTAGGGATCCTGGTAGAAGCCCACGTCCTTGCCCAGCCGCTCGGCGTAGAACGCCCAGCCCTCGACGTAGGCGGTGTAGCCGTCGTATTTGCGGAACTCGGGCAGCCCGGTGAGCCCATGCGCAATAGAGATTTGCAGGTGGTGTCCGGGAATGCCCTCGTGGTAGGCGATTGCCTCTACGTCGTAAAGGTTGCGCTGCGTGGCGTTATACGTGTCGATGAACAATCGCCCCGGCCGGCTGCCGTCCGGTGTGCCGGCTTCGTAGTACGCGGGCGCGGAGGTCTTCTCGGCATAGGCGGGCACGGGAACCACTTCAAAGGGCGCTTTGGGCAGCTTGCCGAAGAGTTCTGGCAGCTTGGCTTGCATGGGCTTCAGGTAGCCACGGTAGGCGTCGAGCAGAGCCGCGGCCGAGACAGGGTGGAGTTTGGGGTTGGTCGTGAGGCTGAGGCGGAAGCTCTGGAGGTCTTTGAAGCCGAGCTTCTGCGCGATGGCCAGCATCGCGGCCTCGTCCTTTTTGACCTCTTCCAGGCCGATCTGGTGGATCTGGCTGGCGGTGAGATCCGTGGTGGTGGTGCGCTTGATGAGGAACTGGTAGTACCGCTTGCCGTCGGGAAGGGAATCGATGCCAGGGTTGGCGCGGCCAGCGGGAACGTAGCTGACTTTGAGGAAACGCGCCAGTCGCATGTAGGCCGGCAGGTCGACATTGGCGATTACATCCAGCATCTCGGTCTTGATCCGCTGCTCGTCGGCGGCGGGAATCGATGCGGGGAATTTCTTGAGCGGCAGGGCGAGCGGCGAGTCAGCGGGCTTTTGATTGGCCAGTTCGTTCACCTGATCGAGCGCCTTTTCGAGCAGGTACTTCGGCGGCACACGGCCATCTTCCATGCCGATCGACATATTCTCGGTGACCTGGGCAAAGGCGGTGGGTAGGGCGCGCAGACGCGCGATCCAGTCGTCGTAGTCCTTCACCGTGGTGAAACTCAGTTCCGCCGCGAGCTCCGGATAGTCGCTGTAGATGCCGCCCATCTGGTTGACTGGCATCTCCCACTCCTTGAACTCGGAGGCATCCTGATCCATCTCGAATTTGCGGATCAGCAACTCCTGGCTGAGCTTTTCCTGCTCGGTGAGGCCCGTGGGGTCGATGACCGCCAGGCGCATCAGAAATTTCTGCTCGCGCGCCAGCCGGTCATTGTACGCCTGGACGGAGTAGTCGCTGGTCTGGTCGTTGTAGCGCTTGTCGCCAATGATGGAGGCGAACTCGGGGTCGTGTCTGAGCCGGTCCTCCCAGTAATCGTGGAAGACCTCGTTGAGGGCCGCGCGCCGGTCGGCGAGCGAGACGGGCACGGGAGCCTGCATCTGGGGCGTGAGTTTGAGCTTCTGCGCGCGGAGGGATGGAAGTAGCAAAAGCAGCGCGGCCGGGACGAGAAGAGCGGTTTTTCTCAAGGGAGCAGGTTCCTTTTCGGCGGAAGTGGTCTTTGAGATGAGTGTAGCGGAGCTGGCGGGGTTGGCGGAGTTGGAGCTTGGCCGCTTCAGCGGGTCTGCGGGGTGGACCCGCGCCAAGAATTCATTCGATTCATGGCTTGATGGTGGGATACAATCTCCGGCAAACGCAACCCTGCCTTGAGTTCGGCTTGAAACGCTGGGAGTGCGTGATTCCCGCGCGAAAGGCATAAATATGAACGAAGCTCCGTCCCAGGCCGGCCAAAGCGCCGGTCTTACACAGTGGCAGCGCGTGACCTGCACCTTCATGGCGCCGTCGAAGACCTTCGAAGACATCCGGCGGGGCAACCGCAGTTGGTGGCTGCCGCTGATCGTGCTGGGGCTGGTGAGCTATGCCATGTTCGGAGCCGTCGTGCAGAAGATCGGAATCCGGCAGGCCGTGGAAAACCAGATTCGCATGAACCCGCAGGCGCAGGATCAGATGGCGCAGATAAGCCCGGAGAGGAGGGAGAAGCAGTACGCGAACGCGGAAGGGATTACCAGGGCCATGTTCATTGCCGGACCGGCGTTCGGTATGTTGGGTGCGCTCGTGATCGCCGCGGTTCTGATGGGAACGATCAATTTTGGCTTTGAAGGCAGGGCGAAATTTAGCGAGGTCTTTGCCGTCGTCTACTACGCGTGGCTTCCGCAGGCGATAAAGGTGCTGATGGGAGTGGCCGTGATCTATGCGGGAGTGGCGCCGGAATCGTTCAACATCAAGAACTTTGCGCCGACCAACGTGGGGGCGTTCATGGACCCGATGGGCGCCAACAAGGTGCTTTACGCGCTGGCCTCGGCGTTTGACATCACGACCATCTGGACGGTCTTGCTGATGAGCATCGGCTTGGCTACGGTGGCAGGAGTCAAGCGTACATCGGGTTATATTGCTGTGATTGGCTGGTGGCTGATTGTGGTGCTCTTCGGCGTGGGGTTGGCGGCGGTGATGGGATAGGCGAGCGTTAATCGGCGTGTTCCCACCGTAGCCGGTTCGCAAAGAGTGCGAATCGCCGAAGGTGGGGGCGCCAGGTGCCCGGCTACACCCCAGCGATCATGTGCATTGCCGCTGCTACAATCGAATGCAGCAACACCATGCAAGAAATGCATTCGCGATGACCCTCCGCCTGTACAACACCCTTACGGGACAACTGGATGCGCTTGAGCCCGCCGACGGCAAGGCGCTGCGCATGTACGCCTGCGGGCCGACAGTTTACGACTACGGTCATATCGGCAACTTCCGCACATTTCTCGAGGTCGACGTGCTGCGGCGCTTTCTGCGTCTGAGCGGCATGGTTGTGCGCCACGTGAAGAACATTACCGACGTGGATGACAAAATCATCCGCAACGCCGCTGTCGCAGGTGTTCCGATCGGTGAGTACACGCGGCAGTATGTGGATGCATTTTTCGAGGATCTCGAATCGCTGCGCGTGGAGCGGCCGGAGACGATTGCACGGGCGACCGAGCACATTCCTCAGATGGTAGGGCTGATCGAGAAACTCGCTGCAGCGGGTGCAGCCTACAAGGCGGAAGACGGCTCCTGGTATTTTCGGCTGGCGGCGTTTCCCGAGTACGGCAAGCTGAGCAAGAAAGACCTGAGCGGCATGGAAGACGGCGCGCGCGTGGACGTGGACGAGTACGAAAAGGACTCGGCGCGCGACTTCGCGCTGTGGAAGGCGCCCAAGCCGGGCGAGACTTCCTGGGAGACAGTGATCGGCTCGGGCCGTCCCGGCTGGCACATCGAGTGCTCGGCCATGGCGATGGAGTACCTGGGCGAGACCTTCGACCTGCACTGCGGCGGCGAAGACCTGATGTTCCCGCACCACGAAAACGAGATTGCGCAGAGCGAGACGGCGACGCACAAGCCGTTTGCGCGGCACTGGATGCACGTGCGCTTTCTGCTCGTCGACGGCAGGAAGATGTCGAAGAGTGAGGGCAACTTCTACACGCCGCGCGACCTGTTGCTGAAAGGGTTCAAGGCGTCGGCGATCCGGCTGGCGCTGATTTCGGTGCCCTACCGGCATCCGCTCAACTTCACGTTCGACAGTTTGACGGATGCGAGCAAAGCCATCGATCGGCTGCGCACCTTCCGGGTGCGGCTGGCTGCCGGGGTCTTTGCGGCAGGCGAACATCCGGCCATGCAGGAGGCGGCCGCGAAGGCGCGGCAAGAGTATCTCGAGGCGCTGGCCAACGACCTGAATACGGCCGACGCCATGGCGCCGGTCTTCGAGTTGGTGCGCGCGGCGAATACGGCCATCGATCGAGGGCAGTTCTTCGCGGGAGACCGCGAGGCGATTCTGCCGGTGCTTGCCGACTTCGACGCGGTCTTCGACGTACTGGAAGATCGCGACGCCGAGCCCACGCGGCGGGCGATCGAGTGGGCAAAGGCGACCGGCCGCGTGAGCGAAGTGGCTCCGGAGTTGCTTGCCGCGCAGTCGCTGAGCGATGAGGCGATTGAGGCGTTGGTGGCCGAGCGCACGGCGGCCAAGAAGGCGCGCAACTTTGCGCGGGCCGATGCCATCCGCAACGAACTTGCGGAAATGGGCGTGATTCTGGAGGATTCCAGGGACGGTGTACGCTGGAAGCGGAAATGACCGCAGCATTCAGCAGTCAGCTTTCAGCTCGATCGTGCTGAGGGAAGTTGAAGCAACAGCGAAGAAACAAGCGGGGTCGCGAGATGGAAGCCAATGAAGCGCAGGAGTTGAAGGAGCACGCCGAGCACGGAGCGCACGTGACCGCGATGCGGCCCGTGGCCTTTACGATGAGCGTTCTGGCCGTGCTGGTGGCCATCACCACGGTTCTGGGCCATCGCACGCACACCGAAGCCGTGCTCAACCAGAACAAGGCGACCGACGAGTGGAACTACTATCAGGCTCACAAGATTCGTGCCAATGATACGCGGTTGGCTGCCGATCTGCTAGGCGCGGTGAGCGTTGCCGACAAAGTCACTGCGGCACAGCTTGCCAAGGACTATGCCGATCATGAGAAGAAGTGGGCCGGCAATCTGAAAGAAGAGCAGGCGCAGGCCAAAGCGACGGAACAGAAAGTGGACCAGGCCGAGGCGCGCGCTGATCGTTTTGACCTGGCAGAGGCGCTTCTCGAGATAGGTCTCGTGATCGCGTCGGTCACACTGCTTACCGGAAGCCGGATCTACTGGTATCTTGGCCTGATCTTTGCAGCCATGGGAATTGTCTCGGTGGCGTCGGCGTTTTTGATCAAGTAGCAATCGCGGCTGCGCGAAGAGCGGTTGTGAGTTGCAGAGGATCGCGGAAGACTGACACACAAGTGAGGGAGAACCCGTGCGAGTCATTTTTGGCGCATCTCTCCTCTTTCTCGGTTCCGTGCTGCTGGTGGCGCAGGCAACTGCCCCTGCGAGCGGTCCGGCGAAAGCGCCTGCGCACTCGGCAACGCCCACAACTGTCCAATCTGCAACACCCGCGCCGGCGCAGCCGGCAGCGTCCACTCCCGCCGCAGCGCCCGCGCAACCGCCGCGAGTGGAAGACAGCAAGATCGGCTTCAGCTACAGCCTGCCCGCTGACTGGGAGTTTGTGGCTCCGCCGCCGGTGCGGAAGGTGACGGAGCCTTATCCCGGCCCCGCGACGGTCAGGAAGGGCAATGCCTGCATTGAAACCGTCTTCACCGCCAAGCACGGCTCGCTCGCCTCGGTGGTGGTGGTGACGGCGCTGCCCTTTGCCTGCTACGGGCACACGATGAAGGCGCGCGATCTGGGGAGCCTGGGCGCAGGCGCCGTTGAAGGCCTCAAGCGGACCTTCTCGGTGCATGACTCGGTGCAGGGTAATTACACCTTGGGCGGTCATACGGTCTGGATAGAGCGCGCCAAGGGAGCGCCCAAAGAGCATGAGAAGACTCCCTTTGTGTACGAGACTGCATGTACTGTGCTCGCCAGGGGCGCGGTTTGCTGGATGATCGCCGCGGCCGACTGGAACAGCCTTCACGACTTCGAGCAGGCGCCGGTAACACTCGAAGGCGAGCGGTTCGCAGCACTGGTTCCGGTCAATGCATTCGTCAGCAGCCCTGAGTGAGCTTTGGATCGTCCGCGGGGAGACGCCGTGGATAAGACGGTATGGATGTGTTCGCCGGCTGGCGCTGCTTCGTGAGTTGGTCAGTTTGCGGGTTCGCACGCTCGTTTCTCTTCACCTTCGGTTGGCTTTTCCGCCCGCCGAAGGTGAAGCGCGATCGTCTGGCTGATCCGCTTGATCCCGGCTCAAGCTGCCGGCTTCGCTGTTTCTTGCTGCGTGCTATCCTTTTAAAAGAGCAACAATCCTATGAAAGCATGCGTTGTATTGCAATCGCTGCACCCGCCAGCCGTCAAAAGCTGGTCGCGGTCGCGCGCGCGCGGCATCTGCCCGCGGCAATACCTGCGCATGCTTCCTACCGGCACGCGACCTAGTCTCTTCGGCGGCGATTAGCAGCACTCCGCCGAAGATCCTCGCCCGTACTCATTGTGAGCCGCGGAATGGAACGATCCCGCGCGACTAGATCCCGAGGCCGCGCCGTAGTCGCCTACCCATCTACAGCGCAGGCTGCGACTAAAGAATCAGCCGAGGAGAATCTACGATGACCAAGCAGGAAATGCACGCCCAATATGGACCAAAGCTTGTTTGCCCTGTGCCGGGACCGAAGGCTTGTGCCGCGGTTGCGGCTGACGAGCGCCTGATCTCGCCCAGCTATACACGCTCTTATCCCCTCGTTGCCAAGCGGGGCCGCGGAGTCCGTGTCGAGGACGTGGACGGCAACGAGTTTCTCGACTTTGCCGCCGGCATCGCCGTGGTTTCCACCGGCCATTGCCATCCCGAGGTGGTTGCCGCGATTCAAAAGCAGGCAGCCGAACTGATTCACATCTCGGGCACCGATTTTTACGATGAGCACCTGACGGACCTGGCCGAGCGGCTCTCGGCCGTAGCGCCCATGCACGGTCCGCACCGCTTTTTCTACGGCAACTCGGGCGCCGAAGCAATCGAATGCGCGCTGAAGCTGGCCCGCTATCACACCGGCCGCCAACAGGTGATCGCTTTCCTGGGCGCGTTTCATGGGCGCACGATGGGCGCGCTCTCGCTGACCGCCTCGAAGCCACAGCAGAAGCGCCGCTTTTCGCCGATGGTGCCGGGCGTGACCCACGTCCGCTACCCCTACGCCTATCGCGGTTGCGTTGGCGGTCCGCAGGAAGAAGAAGCCTTTGCTCTCGGCTGCGCGCGCTACATCGAAGACAAGCTCTTCAAGACGATCCTGCCACCGGAAGAAGTAGCGGCGATTTTTGTCGAGCCGATCCAGGGTGAGGGCGGTTACGTTCCCGCGCCGGCCAACTTCCTGCGCGAGCTGCGCGCCATCTGCGACCGCCACGGGATTTTGCTGGTTGTCGACGAGGTGCAGAGCGGCTGCGGCAGGACCGGCAAATGGTGGGCGATTCAACACTCCGGCGTTGAGCCCGACATCGTCTGCATGGCCAAGGGCATCGCCAGCGGCATGCCGTTGGGCGTCTGCATGACGCGCGCCGAAATCATGGACTGGAAGCCCGGCTCGCACGCTTCGACCTTCGGCGGCAACCCTGTGTCGATCGCCGCCGCGCTGGCGACCATGGACATCCTCTCGCGCGAGGGCGTGGACAATGCGGCAAATGTGGGGGAGATGATGCTGGAGCGGTTGCGCGGCTGGAAGCAGAGCCATCCTTCGGTGGGCGATGTGCGCGGCCGCGGCTTGATGATCGGCGTCGAGATTGTGAAAGACAAGACGACGCGTGAGCCTGCCGCAGAACTGCGCAACCGCATCGAGACCCTGGCCTTTGAACACGGCCTCATGATCCTGGGCTGCGGCGAAACGTCGTTACGGCTTGCGCCTCCGCTCCTCATCACGAAGGAAGAGGCGGCGGTGGCGCTCGACATTCTGGAAGAGTCGCTCACGATCGCCGAGAAAGAACAGGGAATGAGCGCATAACCTGTTAGCGCGTTTTTCCCGGCTCCCAAAAGCGAGCCGGGGCGCTCGCATCGGTAGAATGACTGATTTGAACCGGCAGGGCCGCGTGGGCCGTGAGATCCTCGCGGCCCGTTTATTTCCGGTGTGCAGGTGGCTCAGTCGGTAAGCCGCATGTAGGCTATTTCCTGGGTACGGTGCGCGGCCCGCTCCAGGTTGTGCGCCATCTCTTGCGTGGCCAGGTGCTGCTCCTCGGCTGCGGCGGCCATCTGGTGCGAAAGCCCTGACAGGTCTTCGGTCTGCGCGGCGATGCTATCAATAGCGGCAATAGCCGTCGAAACGTCGGCCCCGATGGCCGTCACCTTGGCCTGAATCTCCGATGTTGCAGCGGCAGTCTGCTCGGCAAGCTTGCGCACCTCGCTGGCTACTACAGCAAATCCTTTGCCGTGCGCACCGGCGCGCGCGGCTTCAATGTTGGCGTTGAGCGCCAGCACGCTGGTCTGCGTCGCGATTGAGGCGATCAGATCCGCCACCTTGGCCACGCCGCTGCTCGACGATTGCAGGCTGAGGATCGAGGTCTTGCTTTCGGCACTGGCCTGGCGGGACTTCTCCGCGGCGCCCGCTAGCTCGGTGGCGTTCTTCGCGATCTCAGCAATGCTGGACTCGATCTCGTGCGTGGCCGTTGCCACCATCTGCAGATTGCCATTCAAGTGTTCGATGTCGTTGCGCTGCGCCTCCTGCGCTTTTTTGAGCGCGTCGATGGTCTGCTGCGTGCTGATGCCCCACAGAAGCACGGCGCCCATGTATTCGCCGTGCTCATTGAGCATCGGCTCGATCTGCTGATCGAGCTTGACCGGGCCGAGTTCGACGGTGGACCTGTGCGGAAGCTGGTGCTTCCCGGCGTGCTCTTTGGCGCCGAGAATCCTGTCGACCCGCGCGGGGTTTTTGTGTATCAGATGGATCGATTTGCCAATAAGCTGATCCACCGGCAGCGGCAGATACGGCTGGAGGGAGAGCAGCGTTTTGCGCGACGACTTGTTGATGTAGCGCAGGATCAGGTCGCGGTCGCAAAACATCACGTTGGCGGGTATCGCATCGAGCGCGCTCTGAAAAGTGCGATCCACTTCGACGGCTGGAGCCGTTGCGAGCGCCCCCGGTTCATCCACAACTGCGGGCGGCGGCGCGGAGTCGCGATGGGCAAACAGACCTCCAAGTAAACCTTGAGCCATGACCGAATCTCCTTGCCGGTATAGTTGTCTTTTCGGACAGCCTGCGGGAGATAATATCTTTTGCGCAAGGCGCATGGACGGGTGTTTCCTGGGTTGAACCTGCGGATTTCATTTCGGGAAAGACAAGGGCGCGGCCCGAAGCAATGCACGCCGCTTCTGCAGGTGGCTTCAAGCGAACTGCCAAAGGAAGCATTTACACCGTTGCCCGCCAGAGCCACAATGGTTGACATGGATTGGACAAGGCAGAAGTGCGCTGAATGGCTGGGGTGTACCCTGGCCGGGTTGGACTCAATGGCCGGGCGCCGCGGACGTACGGCCGCCGAGCCTGCGCACCTGCTCGTCGGGATCAAGGGTGAAGAGGCATCGCTTTTTTACCTGCTTGGCAAGGGATATACGGTCGTGGCGCGCCGCTGGTCTGCCGGCAATCAGCCCGGCGATCTGGACCTTGTAGCCTGGCATGGGCCAGTGCTTTGTTTCATCGAGGTCAAAACCCGCACTGCCCGCGATGCATCCCCTGCTGAGATTGCCGTCGATTCTCACAAGCGTCATATGCTGCGCGGTTTGGCACGCCGCTATCTCCGGCAACTGCCAGGCGGCTCCGGGGAGCAGGTCCGCTTCGACGTCATCAGCGTCTACATGGCACGGGGCAAAGTGCTGGATCTTTTGCATTTTGAGGATGCCTTTGGATGGCGCGAGAAGCGCCTTGGCGAAAGAATTTAAGAGAAGAGCTTTTATTTGTAATAGATTCTGATAGATTCTATGTTGGCGATCCGATTAGACAATGTAGCGCACCAGACAGTCAATGCACGAAAGTTCCATCGATGGAGGACGTGTACATTATGGTTATGCAAGCGCCTGTAGGGCGGCATCAGGTTCGTGAGGAGATTCAGCGCCGTATCCTGTCGGGCGAAAGCCAGCCCGGCGAGCGACTGACGCAGCAAAGCTTGGCCAAGGAGTTGGGAGTTGCGCAGGGCACGGTACGAGAGTCGCTGCTTGAGCTGCAGTGGCTAGGGCTCGTTGAGTCCATCGACCGGCTGGGAGTCTTCGTGCAAAAGCTCGACGCCGCGCGCATCTGCGAGGCCTACCAGGTGCGTGAGTTTCTTGAGGGCCTGGCTGCCCGGCTGGCCTGCGAGCATAGCTCCCGCGCCGATATCACCGTACTCCGCAGAATGGCAGACCACATCTGGGAGCTTTCGCAGCAGGACCGGGAAGAAGAAATGGGCGCCGCCGACCGGGTATTCCATCTGCAGATCATGCACCTGTCGCACAACAAGGTTCTGCTGCGCCTGGCCGAGGGGTATCGCGTTCTGGGCATGGCGGTGAGGGCCTCGCGCGATCCAAAGCTCGTTTACGATGAGCATCTCAAGATCGTCGACGCCATTGGGAACAATCTGCCCGAGGAGGCAGAGCGGCTGGCGCGGTTGCATGTGGTCGAGGCGCGGCACATGATCGAACAGCAGGCGGCGCGCAACGAGTTCACGCCCAAATGGGTGGGCGACGAAGGCGAAGAATAGCCGCAATGTAGCGGGATCGATTATCCGGAGAGTACGGCAGTCGAAGACCAGACAAGGGTTGGGCCAGGTTGCGAAGCCGCCTTCGGGACGCGCGAGCCTGGAATGAGCGTCAACTCCGTTGCGGAGCCGGCTTTGCAAGCAGGACGCCGAGAGCGCAGCTCGCCATGCGGACCAGCTCACCGTCGGCGCGGCTGGTGAGAACCACCGGCACCTTTGCGCCGACCACGACGCCCGCGGCCAGCGCTCCGGCCAGGTACTGCAGTTCCTTGAAAAGAATGTTTCCGGCTTCGAGGTTGGGAACCATCAAAAGGTCGGCATCGCCCGCGACCCGGGACTTGATCTTCTTGATGCGCGCAGCTTCGCTGGAAACGGCGTTGTCAAAGGCCAACGGACCATCGACGATCGCTCCTGTAATCTGTCCGCGATCGACCATCTTGCAGAGTGCGGCAGCATCGAGAGTAGAAGGAATGGCGGGGTTCACCGATTCCACTGCCGACAGGATGGCCACCTTGGGTTGCTCGATCTCGATGGTTAGCATCATGTCAATGGCGTTCTGCAGGATGTCGATTTTGGTTTCGAGATCGGGCTGGATGTTCACAGCCGCGTCGGTGACAAAAAGTGTTTTGTGATAGGAGGGCACGTCGAGCGCAAAGACGTGGCTAATGCGGCGGCCGACGCGCATGCCTCCCTCCCGCGAGACAACAGCGCTCATGAGCTCGTCGGTATGCAGCGAACCCTTCATCAACATCTGCGCCTCGCCTTTGCGCGCCAGTTCGACGGCGCGAATCGCGGCCGAGCGGCTTTCCGCAACGTTGACAATGGGGATCATTCCCAGATCGATCTCCAATTTTTCCGCGATGCCGCGGATCTTTGCCTCGGAGCCTACGAGGATCGGCTCGATCACTTCATCTTTGAACGCTTGAAAAGCTCCGCCGAGAGAGACCTCGTCGCAGGGCCAGGCAATTGCGGTCCTGACCGTCGGTACTGCCTTGGCGCGCGCGATCATCCCCAGGTAGTGACGATAGGTGTTGTTGACAATCACCTGCGGCAAAGGCAGCGTTGACCAGCGCATTTTTGTGGAGGGCGCAAGAAGCTCGGCAGTCCCCGTAAAAACGGCCTCGCCGGTGCTATTGGTCGCATTGCAGTCGAAGCGGATCCGCTTGGTCACGTCGTCCTTGGCCGCAACCCGTACGCGGGCGAGAATGCGCTCGCCAGCGCGGATGCGGTGATGGAACGAGAGGCAAACGTCGGTTAAAGTGCATCCGGGGCCGGGAGTGTTCATGCTGAAGAGCCCGGAGATCAACGATGCGCACCACATGTTGGGCCCAAAGGGCTGGACGCCACCGGCGCGCTCGATCTGCTCGTCGGAGTTCAGCACCGCGCGGAAACCCGAGATCGAGGCAAACGCCATTGCATCGTCGTTCGTGAATACGTGCTCCGTGGTGGCGGTGTCGCCGATGGAGATTTCTTCATAGGTCTTGCTCTCAATGAAACCGAGATCCATAGGGAGATTCCTTTCTCGCTCGTGCGCGCTCATTCAATCGTATTTTCTACCAGTCCAGGTTCGAAGTGACAGTAGTCACGACTTATGAACACGCACCGGCAACGATTTCAGGGAATGAGACGGCAAAACAGGCTGCGCCGGACGCTGCGGCGGAAGCTGATGGGGGAACAAGATTTGTGGCGAGTTGAAAGAGGTGAATTGAGGTTCATGCTTCCCCACCTTGACCGAATCGCAAAGAATGCGAATCGGCGAAGGTGGGACGCCCATTTTCGTGGTGGGTTGAGAGGACGATCTTTACTTTGCCTTTCCCTGGCTTGCGACGCCGTGGATGGCCTTCTCGATCTTTTCCTTATCGCCAAGATAATAGCGGCGGACCGACTTGAGATTGTCGTCGAGCTCCTGCACCATCGGCACGCCGGTGGGAATATTGAGATCGATGATGTCCTCGTCGGAGATGTTTTCGAGATACTTCACCAGGGCGCGCAGGCTGTTGCCGTGTGCGGCAATCAGAATCTGTTTGCCGGATTGGATGCTGGGAGCGATGACGTCGTGCCAGCAGGGAAGAACGCGCGCCACGGTGTCCTTGAGGCACTCGGTGAGCGGCAACTGCTCCTTGGTCAGGCCCTTGTAGCGGGGATCGAGGCCTGGATAGCGCTCGTCGGTCTCAGTGAGTGCAGGCGGGCAGATGTCGTAGCTGCGGCGCCAGATCTTCACCTGCTGATCTCCGTATTTCTCCGCGGTTTGCGCCTTGTTGAGCCCTTGCAGCGCGCCGTAATGCCGCTCGTTGAGGCGCCAATCGTGCTTGACCGGAAGCCACATCTGATCGAGCTGGTCGAGGGCGATCCAGGCGGTGCGAATGGCCCGCTTGAGGACCGAGGTAAAGACCTGGTCGAAGTGGAATCCCTCTTGCTTCAGCGTGATTCCTGCCAGTTTGGCCTCTTCAAGTCCGGTGGGCGAAAGATCCACATCCGTCCATCCAGTGAAGAGGTTTTCCTTATTCCAGACACTTTCACCATGGCGAATCAATACAATTTTGTACATTTTCATTCCCTTCGTTGCCGTGGGCACTGATTGTCATCGGCGAGCCAGCACGGGCCGCGCGATTGGAGTGTGCGCGAATGACGGCTATCGTCTTCAGTATCTCATTCAGGGTGGCGCGACACAGTGAGATCAGGGCAGGGAAGCGGCTTCGATTCCGCCGACTTCTGCAGGCAAACCGGGTGGCTCAGAATTGCACGCTCTGGAGCATCCTGTCGAATGTGGGGCGCAGACGGTCGAGATCGCTCCGTGGGGAGACAAAGACAAAGTAGACGACGGAGCCATTCGGGCCCGGGACCGTCACCAGTTGATCGCTCTCCCTCTGTGCTTGTCCGTTGGCGTCGGAAAACGGCGAGGTCGATTCCATCGAGATCGATCGTCCGCGAATGCTGCCGACCGAGATCGTACTGATGCCACCAACAGTCCGTAGGCCGCTTCCGCCGCTTTCCAGGCTGTTTGCAATCTGGCTGGTGACCTGGTCGATATTTCCTGAGTTGTCAGTGAGCGTCACCGCGTTGATGACAACTCCGTACCCGATTCCGTTGCCAGCCACTCCAGCGCTGGGCGCGATGGTTACGGATTGCCCCTGTTGTTGAGGAGCGAATACCTGCCAGTTTTGCGGCCGAACCATCTTCGCCACGCCAAGGTCGGTGAGGACGAAATTGGAGCTGGGCGCAATATTGCTCCACGAGACTGCATTGGCGGTACTGCCGCTGGAGGCAGGCTGAGGTGCGCTGGATGCGTCGGGCGCGCTCGGTGTGTTCGATGCCGCGGGAGTGCTGGATGCGCCGGTTGCACCAGAGACGGCCATGCCCGGCGGAGGCACAAACACAGCACCATTGCTCTTGTTGATGCTGGCCCACTGGTTCGACTTCGCTCCCTGGGCGATCTCCTGCGAGGTATAAGCCTTCACTTTGAGGGCCTTGCGGTGGATGGAGGCGAACTCGCTGCTGCTTTGCCGGTAATTCTCAGGCGGCCAGTTTCTGATCTCGTTTTGAATAGCTTCTTCGCGGTTTCCCGGGTTTGGGTGATCGCTGAGGAACTGCGGAGGTGTGCCGCCCTGGGACTCGAGCTTTTTAAAAAAGTTGGCTAGCGCCATGGGATTATAGCTGGCGCGATAGAGGATGATCGCCCCGACAGAGTCCGCCTGCGCTTCATCGCCGCGTGAGTATTTAAGTGTAAACAGGTTGGCGCCCACCTGAACGCCAGTTTCCCCAAGGGTGCCCAGCACGCCTCCCATACTGCCAAAAATGGCGCCCGCTAGGCCGGCCAGACCCTGCGTCAATGAGGCATGTTGCATCTGCTTGGCCGAGTGCTGCATGTAGACGTGCGACATCTCGTGCGCCATGACGCCGGCCAGTTCGGCCTCATTGTCTGCTGCGGTTATGGTGCCGAGATTGATGAAGACCTGCCCGCCCGGAAGCGCGAAGGCATTGATGTCCTTCTCTGCCAGCACGTGGAATTCATACGGCCACGTGTGCTCCGGCGGAATGACGGCGACCAGACGGCTGCCAATCTTGCGAACGTATTGGGTCTCCGGACTGCTATCGGGCAGGACGGGCATCTGCTGGTAGACCTGGTTCGCCGCCTTGATCCCAATCTGTTCTTGCTGAGCGGGGCTGAGCGAAACATTGCCTGGATTGGGAAAGTGCGGCTCAGAATCCTGCGCCCATGACGGAAGAGTGCAGACCAGCGAGATCATGAGCCCGGCAAGGAGCGCAGACTTCACATTTAATCGGTTCATTTGCAACGTCATATGCATTCTCCTTGGCTTGAGATTTTCATCCAATACCGTATCACAGGCTGTATGGTCAGCGCGCGAGAAAGTATCGCGTGAGAAAGTATGGTGGATAGCTGATGTTCAACTCAGGTGATCGAGGCGCCAGGCATGAATCGTGATTCGTGGGGTGTAGAAGGTCGTTCAGCAATGGTTCTCCACACCGCAATGAAAGCCGTATGGTCCCACTTCCGATCGTGGAACCTGTCACTGTCGCCGCAACTTCTGCGTTCAGATGTTCTAGGAAGTCATTACGGAACGTGGACAGATCCGGCTGACAGTTGCTCCGCTGCCTGGTTAAGAAGTTGCGGATATCGAGCAGAACCTGGGGTTGATTCGCTGCGACAAATATCTCCAGCCCTGATTGAAGTTCGCTTTCCTCTGAATCCAGCAACCTGCAGAGTGCAGGACGCAACACACCACCGAACCCCGAGCGCCATGCAAGCACAGTTTTCTCGGATGAGCTCTTCCAGAAGTTGCGGTAGATCCTCTTTGCGGATAGAACCTCTGAGTGACTACCAAAGAGAGTCAGCTGGCGCTGTGCGGAAACGCCATCGCGCACCCGATTGCCTGCGAATTGCTTTCATGCATCATGAGCTGCGACAGGCGCCGGCCATCAACGATGCATTCGGATCGCGGAGGGTACGCCAGGATCACTTTACCAAAATGAGATTCTTTCGCGTGCTCTTATGCTCTGGATTCATTGTGCGAAGGGATCGCGGGAGATCTTTCTCCTCGAATTCGACGCCTGATGCTGCTAGCTCCAGGGCTGTTCTCTCAAGCGGATTCCTCTTAGCCCGCAATCCATTTTCGGCCTCTTCGCGATCCTCGGGTGAGGCAAATTCGACGAATTTCTCGAGATAGGCAAGCTTACGATCGTAGAAGTCAATCTCCTGATGAAGATCACGCAGGAAATACTTATCGCGCCGAGGCGCAGCTTTTTTCACGAAACCTCCAGGCAGAAACGAGGAAGGGCGGCCTTGATGACCGCCCCGCTCAATCTGCTGTTTGTTGCCTATGCGATCCGTACGTTTTCAGCCTGCAGGCCCTTGGGGCCTTTGACAACGTCGAATGTTACAGCCTGGTTCTCAGCCAAGCTCTTGAATCCTTCGTTCTGAATCGCCGAGAAATGCACGAAGACATCGTCGCCATTAGCGCGGCTGATAAAACCAAAGCCCTTGGCGTCGTTAAACCACTTCACTGTTCCTTGTTCCATTGTGCTTGTTCCTTTTGAATAGATGTACCGCCGAACTCAATTTGGAGTTGATTGCGAGTAAAGCGGCAAAGCGGAACAAGCAAAGAAGACCAGATCGGATTCTTCGATCTCTTCCAGTTTACCTTAGTTTACGCCTCAAACAGCGACAAATACTGGCGCTGCGGAAAATAATCAGCGATGCGCGAGCGCATTTGGCAGAAGGCACACCTAATCAGGCACTTGAGATGGTTGTCTGAAGTTCGCGCCAGTTTGCCGAGATTTTCTTTAAATGCCTCGCCAGCTAACGGCGATGGTCACGCCCTCCTCGGCCGCCGGAGTCCTTCTTTCTGGATCTGAAGCACTCCTGGCAGTACACGGGTCGATCGCCTCGTGGCTCAAACGGTACGGTAGTCTGCTTCCCGCACGCGGAACAGGTGACCGTTGTGCCTTGCGCATCGTTCCGCGGATAGTGTTCGCCGCCACCGGGCTGGTTGCTATTCTTTGCCTGGCGACACGCCTTGCAGCGTTTCGGAGTGGAGTAGCCGCGTTGCTGAAAAAACGCCTGGTCCTCGCTGGAAAACGTGAATTCCCTTCCGCAGTCGCTACAAATCAGTTGCAAATCCTCTGTCATAAATTCCTTTCGTCTGTTCTTTAACGCTACACCACTTCGCAGCGTCTTTTCTCGATCGGCAGATTAGGTAAAGTGACTCCATCGGCGTATGCTTGGCAAAGAGGCAATCGACATTCCAATCTTTTGCGATCTTCGGCCCTATTCGAAATCCTCTGCATCCACTCAGCCAGGAACGCTGTGAAATCGAGATCTCGCCACCGATGTGCGAGGGCGTGCCTGGCATCCGCTCTAAAACGCTGCATACCTGGAATTGAGGCAAATCATGCGATCGCAACTGGTGTTCGATGCCGGATTCAAAATAGAGAACCGCTTTCTTTTGGCTACAACAGCAATGCAGGCAACCAGAAAGCTGCACATAGGCTCGACGCGAACTGAAGATACTGTCAACATGGTGCTGGCCGAAGTGGCAAATGGCACACCTGTGCATGGAAAGTTGCCGGAGGTTACACCGCCTCCGGCCATCGATGCGCTGCTGATTACTCCCGCCGCCTGATGATCGCCGGTTCAGGAGTCCGCGAATAGTAGGCAGTCAATCGAATATCAGGCGGGCTGGCCGGCCCTTGCGTGATTCGGGCGTACCCGATATTTGGCTGAGGTTACGGTCAACATGCGCTCGATCTTATTGAGCGCGTGTGTCTCGTCTGGGGCGGCAAAGGTTGAAGCCACGCCCCGGCTCCCGGCCCGGCCGGTTCGTCCCACGCGATGCACAAAATCTTCGGCTTCCTTCGGAAGGTCGTAGTTCACTACGTGCGCAACGTCGGCAACATCAATGCCTCGCGCAACAACGTCGGTTGCCACCAGCACACGATGACGGCCCTCCGCGAATCCGCGTAGAGCGGAGCTGCGCTGCGACTGCGACCGATCCCCGTGAATGGGCGCCGCCGCAAACCCCGCCCGCGACAACCGCCGCGCCACACGGTCCGCGCCGTGCTTCGTCCGCACGAATACCATAAAACTGCCGTCGTTCGACCCAAGAAGATGCTCCAGCAGCTCCTGCTTTTTGTCCACTGGAACCTCGAAGGTTTGCAGCTTCACATTGGGTGATGGTTTCAACGCAGAGGTGATATCGATGCGCACCGGATTCCTGAGGTAAAGGCCCGCCACTTCGCGAATCTCCTCACTGAGAGTCGCCGAGTAGCACAGCGTCTGGCGATCCTGCGGCAAGACGGCCGCGATCCGCCGGATAGCCGGCTTGAAGCCCATGTCCAGCATACGGTCCACTTCATCCAGCACGAGCATCTTCACACCGCTCAGGTTCACCAGCTTGCGCGACAAGTAGTCTTCAAGCCGCCCCGGTGTAGCCACGATAAGGCGTGCTCCCCTGCGGATGTCGGAAAGCTGAGGGCCTTCGGCGAGGCCGCCGCACACCAGCGCCGCTTTGCCCTGGCCCTGCGTCAGATTGCGCCAGGCGTCCAATACCTGCATGGCCAGTTCGCGGGTGGGCAGCAGAATCAGAGCCTTGGCGTCCTTCGAGTCCGCGGCCATCCGCTCAATGAGTGGAATCAAAAAGCTTAACGTCTTTCCTGTGCCCGTCTGCGCAGTCGCTAGCACATCGCGTCCCTCAAGCGCCGGAGGAAGGGCTGCTGCCTGGACGGGTGTGAGATGGATGAAATTCGCATCGGCCAACTGCCGCTGCATGGTCTTTGAGAGTTGTAATTCAGAGAAAAGTTTCAATTCATTCCTGTTCTGCACCCCGGCCCCGGATAATCCATCCTCCAGAATTCATTCTGGATTTCATCCCTGGCATCGCCGCGGCGGATGCAGTCGCTACATTCCCTGTCGCTCCCCGAAGATCGTTTCGAGCCGCGCCGGAAATCTTCACTTCTTGTATGCGGAAAACCCAGGAGCGCATGCTCCAGACGATTCGAGATTCGCCACACGTATCGCGTCTTCGACTGCGGCACGTCGTTGCGTTGCAGTCTGGTCCGGCCAATCACCTTGAGAGGTGAAACCTTGACTTCGATGGACCATTACGCTGAGGGGCCTGGGGAATAGACTCGGTGGACGATCTGGCGGATGTAGGCGAGAACGGCTCACAACCAAACAACTGAGCGTGACTCTATGATAGCACGGCGCGCTTTCCTGTCGGCCCTGTCTTTCTGTGTGCGCCAATTTGGGCGGCCAGGGCAAGGAGCGATTCGTCGTCGCTGCGCGCCGCGGCCAGTTGCATGCCGCCATGGGCGCAGGGGATGGCAACTGCGGGCACGCCGGCCAGGCTGAATGGCATGGTGTAGCGCAGCAGCCGTACCCGTGTTTGGCTGTGATCGGCTCCTGCGGCAAGGCGTGCGACAGGAGTTGAGGGCAGCAGAATGAGCTGATGCGTGGCAAATAGCTCATCCATGCGGGCGCGGAAATCGGCGTGACGCTGGCGCATGGCCGCCACATCTCCAGGCGTGAAGCTGGCGCCCCACTTCAGGCGGTCGCGAAGAACCTGCTCAAAGCGGTCGAAGTGGCCCGCGTGCACCTGCGCAGCCTCGGAGGCTTGTAATGGTGCGAAGATCTCGGTGCAGTCCTTCCACCAATCGGGATTGATTGGGTCTGGCCTGAGCCCTATCGCCTGCAATTCGCCAATCGTGCTGCGAAAACCCTCCATCACCGCGGGCTCGCAATCGTGCAGGAACGCCTCGCTGAGAAACGCGAATCGGGCGAATCGGGTTTTTTCCCGGTTCTGCCTGAGCCGTTCTTCTTTGGGTGCGAACGGCGTGGCGAGCAGCGGCGCATCTTCGAGATCGCGAAAGATCCATCCCATAGTGTCGAAGGCGACGGATAGATGCGCGCCGCCGCGCCAATCGCCGCGGCCGATGGTCGCACGATAGCCTGCCAGCCCGCTGAGCGCCGCGGGCGCACGTACTGATCCGCCGGTGTCGGTGCCGATAGCGGCCACGGCCGAGCCCTCCTGCACGCTGGCTACGGCGCCGCTTGAAGAACCGCCCGTAAGCGCACTGGCATCGCGTGGCTGCACGCAATCACCAAACTCCGGGTTCTCGCCGGTTATCCCGTAGGCCAGCGGATGGAGGTGCGTCTTGCCCACGATCACGGCGCCGGCGGCGCGAAGTTGCTCAACGAGCCATGAGTCGCACTGGGCTGCGCTATTCAGATCGCGATAGAAACGCACCCCGCACGTGGTCGGCGCGCCAGCTAGATCGAAGCAGTCCTTTACCGAGATTGGCACGCCCCACAGTGCGGGACGTCCGTCGCCAAATGGACCGCCAGTCGCGCGCGGCATTGCCTCCGCACAAGCCGCTTCTGCGCGAGTCCAAGTGGCATCCTGCCAGAGATAGGTGTTGCGGCCTGCGTTGCCGTTCGAGCGCGCAAGCGCAGCCTCGGCCAGTTGCGTGGGGGTTGTGGTTCCTTCGGCAAGCGCGCGGCGTAGAGCGCGCAGGTTCCACGAGTCGGCGACCATGCAGCGATTGTAGAAGCTTCGCGAAGGGCGCCGCGCAGAGCCACCAGGCTACTTGCGCAACCGTGCCAGCAGATCTTGCGGATGGACAGGCTTGGCGAGGATATCGAACTCGTAGCCGTCCTTGCGCGCCTTCTCAAGCAGATCGGCTGTGGCCGCTTGGCCCGAGAAGAGCAGAATCTTGATCCCAGGCAGCAGGGTTCGAATGCGGATCGCCGCATCGATTCCGTTCAGATCGGCCATGATCACATCCGAGATGAGCATGTCAGGCTGAAAGGACTCGGCAAGCTCGAGGGCTTTTTCGCCGGAGTAAACCGCGCGCGCATCAAAGCCGCTTTGGTTCAGAATCATGGCCAGAGTGTCGGCGATGACGCGCTCGTCATCGGCCACCAGAACCTTCGGTCTTTGCGTGGTCGTAGGCATACTCTCCTCGGCGCCGGTGACGATCAATCATGACGAGCGGCTCGCGCACACCACAATCTGCCGCAGCCATTCGCAGCTCACCGGCCGTACATTTCCAAACTGCAGAAATGGTACGCTTAAGTAGAGTGTAATGCACCGCGTTCGATCCGCATTCTGAGCAGCGCGCCCCTGTGGAATCATCCGGCGGGGCCTCCCGACGGTTCGGCGCATTCAAAACGAATCCATCGTTCATCTTTATGCTGGCAGCAGCCGGCCGCAAACCGGACACGACTTCCCCACCGGAGCAGCGAAAATGCAGGAAGCGAATACCTCAACTCAGGCCATCGTAACCCCACAGGCTGCCCATGCGATCATCCGCGCAGAGAAGATCGAGAAGTACTATGCGCAGCCGAGCCAGAGCCGCATTCAAGTGATCTCCGCAACGGATCTGAGCATTGTGCCTGGCGAGATTGTAGCGTTGCTGGGACCCTCCGGATCTGGCAAATCCACGATGCTCCGTATGCTTACCGGGCTCTCGATGCCATCGGCCGGGACGGTGTACTGGCATGGCAAGCCCATTGCCGAGGCGGAGATCAACGTTTCAATTGTCTTTCAGAGTTTTGCGCTGTTTCCATGGTTGACCGTGCTGGAGAACGTTGAGGCGCCACTTGCCGCGCGCGGCGTGGCTCCGGCAGCGCGCCGTGAACGTAGCCTGAAAATGCTTGATACGGTAGGCCTCGACGGTTTTGAGGCTGCCTATCCCAAGGAACTCTCCGGCGGCATGAAGCAGCGGGTGGGCTTCGCGCGTGCGTTGGTGGTGGAGCCGGAGGTGCTCTTTATGGATGAGCCGTTTTCCGCGCTCGACGTGCTCACCGCCGAGAACCTGCGCAGCGAACTGCTGGAGCTCTGGACCAAGAAAACCATGCCGACCAAGGCGGTTTTTCTCGTGACGCATAACATCGAAGAGGCAGTTCTGCTGGCGGATCGCATCATCGTGCTGGGGCGCAATCCGGCCCGCATCCGCACAGATTTCCAAGTGCAGCTTGCGCAGCCGCGCAACCGCAAGTCCGAGGCTTTTACCGAGCTGGTGGATTACATCTACAAGGTTCTTACGCGACCCGATGCCGAACCGGCCGAGGCGCCGGGCCTGCAGTTTGCGCCCGCGGTGCGCGACCAGCGCCAAATGCGCTACCAGATGCTGCCGCATGCCCGGCCAGGCGGCATTGCCGGTCTGCTCGAACTGTTGCTCGACAAGGGCGGGCGGGACGATATCTACCGCCTCGCCGATGACCTGGCCTTCGAGATCGATGACCTGTTGCCGATTGTCGATGCGGCCCAACTGCTCGGGTTCCTGAAAGTCGATGAGGGTGACGCCGTCATCACGCCCAGCGGCGAGGAGTTTGCGAACTCCGAGATCCTGCGTCAGAAGGAATTGTTCCGTAACGCGGCAATCGAGAATGTGCTGTTGCTGCGGCAGATTCGCCGCGCACTCGATGCCAAAAGCGATCACTCCGTTCCCGAGGAGTTCTTCCTCGATTTGCTCGACGAGCAATTCAGCGAGGAGGAGAGTCAGCGGCAGATCGAAACCACCGTTACGTGGGGCCGCTACGCGGAGCTGTTCGACTTTGATGCCGCGCGCCGCCGCTTCGTGTTGCCCGACGTGCTGGATGAAGAGATCGCCACGAGCGAGGATAAGAAGTGAAACTGCAGTATCCACTTGCCCGCACTCTCGTCACGGTCCGCAGGTCGTCCTTCATGATCGATCTGGGGGTGGCGGCGTGCGCGCTGGCTGCGTTCTTTGCCGTCGTAAGCACCGGCGTCTATTGGTTCGAGAAGCCGATTCCTGTCGCGCAGATTTCCAGTTCCTTCGCCGCTCTGCCGGTTTACGCCTTTTACTCCATCGTGCGCATGACGATCGCGTACTTTCTCAGCTTGGCCTTCGCCATCGCCTACGGCTACACTGCCGCCTATAATCCGCGCATCGAGCCATGGATGGTCGCGGTGCTCGACATTTTGCAGTCGATTCCGGTGCTGAGCTTTCTGCCGCCCGTGGTGCTGGCCATGGTTGCGCTCATTCCTGGCCATCAACTCGGCATCGAGATGGCGGTCATCCTGCTCATCTTTACCGGGCAGGTGTGGAATCTAGCCTTCAGCTTCTACTCCTCGCTCAAAACCATCCCACGCGAGATGCGGGAAGCGTCCCGCATCTACCGCTTTTCAGCATGGCAAAGGTTCTGGCAGTTGGAGATGCCGTTTTCCGCCATCGGTTTGGTGTGGAACTCGATTGTCTCGGTCGCCGGCGGCTGGTTCGCGCTGATCTTTTGCGAGACCTTCACCATGGGCGACCGCAACTTTCAACTTCCCGGTCTCGGCAGTTATATCCAGGCGGCGACCTATGCCGGTAACCTGCGCGCCTTGCTGGCCGGCATTGCAACGGTGATTCTGATTGTCGTCGCAACCGATCAGCTCGTCTGGCGCCCGCTGATTGCCTGGAGTGACAAGTTCAAGTTCGAGCAGGTAGAGGCCGCCGGCCAAATAAAATCGCCGGTTCTGGAGGTGCTCCGCCAGTCGCGCCTGCTGGCATCCCTGGTCGGCCGCGTCTGGGGCCATGTGGAGGAACCGGTTTACAGGCGCATGGCCAAAAGCAAAGAATGCCGTGTGGTGCGACCTCTCGATGCTCCGCGTTCGGGAAACGTCTCTCCGCTGCTGTGGGTGGTGGCTTTTGCCGCCGCTGCAGCGGTTTGCTGGGCTGCGGCACAGGCGATGCTCTTGCTCAGAACCGTGACCTGGGCCGATCTGCGACTATTGCTGGAAGGCGCTGCCGCAACTTTCCTGCGCGTGAACGCAGCGCTGCTTATCTCTGCCGCCTGGACGATTCCCGTCGGCGTGGCCATCGGCCTCAATCCACGCCTGGCGCGCTTCGTGCAGCCGTTGGCGCAGATCTTGGCGTCGGTGCCCGCTACGGCCTTCTTCCCGATCATTCTCATGGCGCTGGTGCGCCTGGGTGGCGGGCTGGGCATCGGGTCGATTGCGTTGATGCTGCTGGGCACGCAGTGGTACATCCTGTTCAACGTGATCGCCGGCGCCATGTCAATCCCGTCCGATCTGCGCGAGGTGGCTTCGCTCTATCACTTCACACGGTGGCAGCGCTGGACAAAGCTGATCCTGCCCGGCATCTTTCCTTATCTCATCACCGGCATGGTGACGGCATCGGGTGGGGCATGGAACGCCTCGGTGATGGCGGAGTATTCGCACGTGAAGAATATGACGCTGTCGACCATCGGGCTCGGCGCGCAAATCGATGCCGCCACTGACAACGGCAGGTTTGCAATGCTGCTGCTGGCGACGATCTGTATTTCGCTCCTGGTGGTGTCGATGAACCGGCTGGTCTGGCGGCGGCTCTACCATCTGGCGGAGACGCGGTTTAAACTCGAAGGCTGAATGGACGGTCGAAGCAGGCCGAAAAGGGAAAATTCGATGATTCGCGTAGGTTTGGTTGGTTTCGGAATGGCAGGCCGCGTCTTTCACGCGCCGCTGCTTGCGTCGGTCGAAGGATTGGAACTGGCAGCCGTCGTCGAGCGCAACTCTAGTAAAGCCGCCGAGCGCTATCCTGGCATTTCGGTGTACCGCTCCCTCGATCAGATGCTGGCCGACGATTCGCTTGGACTGCTCGTCGTAGCTACGCCCAACGGAACGCACTACGAGATTGCACGCCAGATCCTCACCGCGGGTAAGAATGTCGTCGTCGACAAGCCGATGACGATGACCTCGGCCGAGGCCGCGGAACTGATGAGTCTCGCGAAGAAGCACAACACGCTTCTGGCGCCATTTCATAACCGCCGCTGGGATAGCGACTTCCTGACAGTTAAGAAACTATTACATGAGGATATTCTCGGCCGGCTGGTGGCCTTCGAATCCCGCTTCGACCGCTGGCGTCCGGCTCCGATGACCGAACGCCTGTGGAAGGAAAATCCCGAGGCCGGTGGCGGCATCCTGCACGATCTCGGTCCGCACCTTGCCGATCAGGCGCTGGTGCTCTTTGGGCTGCCGGAGGCAGTGGGCGCCGAGGTCGCGCGCGAGAAAGACGGTCCCGGCGTAAACGACTCCATCACCATCCGTCTGCGCTACCCGGGGCTTGTCGTTACGCTTGGCGCGAATACTCTTTCGCTGCCGGCCCGGCCACGCTATCACCTGCGCGGCACGCGTGGCGGATATGTGAAGATGGGCGTCGATCCGCAAGAAGCCGCGCTCGCGAAGATCGCGCGTATTCACGATGCCGCCTGGGGCGAGGAAGCGTCAGCGGCGTGGGGTGTGCTGCATGTCGAGGCCGACGGCGCCTTGGTCAGCCGTCCCATTCCTGCCGTGAAGGGCGACTACCGGCTCTACTACGCCGGCATTCGCGATGCGCTGCTTGGTAAGGCTCCAGCGCCGGTGACGGGCGTCGATGCCTGGCGCGTGGCGCGCCTGCTCGAATGGGCAGCCGAAAGCTCCGAGAAACGCCGCGAGATCGCCTGCGAATGGAGCGAAGAGCCGAAATAGCCGTTGAACGTAGTCTCCGGTTGGCATAGCCGCCGGATTGCCGGCCAAACCACTCGCAACTGCGAAATCTGTCTTTATGCCGAGCGCAGCCAAGGGATAATCTTCCAGTCAGGCAGTCGATGGTCAAGGAGTAGCATCTGACAATGTCCATTACGTTGGCCAACTTTTGGGGATTGCTCGGTGGGCTGCTTGTGTTGGCCTACTTGGCCAACCGGTTTTCCCATCGCACACGACTGCCCGACGTGGTGGTTCTATTGCTTTGCGGTATTGTGCTCGGGCCCGGGTTGCACTGGATCGATGCAGCTCGTTTTCCTTCGGTTATCCGCGGCGTAGGTACGTTAGCTCTGATTCTCATTCTGTTTGCGGCAGGCCTCGAACTCGATCTCCGGCGCGCGCGCAGGCAGTTCGCTGCCGGAACCCTGTTGGCGATTTTGAGCTATGCGTTAACGATGGAGGGCGTCCATCTCTTTTGCATGTACGCGCTGCATATGGGGCGCATGGCGTCTCTGCTGGCGGGCGCGGCCCTGGGATGCACGAGCGGGTCGATTGTGCTGCCCTTGCTGGAGCAGATGAACCTGAGACAAGAGCTGAAAACAACGCTCGTAATCGAAGCCGCATTTGGAGACGGACTGGGGGCGCTGGTGGTGGGGGTGCTGCTGAGCCTGGTTGCCGGTGGAGTCACAAGCAACATGAGCGGCAGCGCCATCCTGGGTGGAATGGTCACTGGGTTTGTTTTCCGCTTTGCGTTGGCGTTTTTGATAGGGATTTCCGCGGGGTTCCTTTGGGCGCGTTTGCTTCCTAAAATCTCCAACCACAGATTCTGGCAGGCGCTTACCTTTGCCGCTGTGCTGATTGTCTTCTCGGGCACTCACGCACTGGGCGGCAGCGATCTGTTCGCCGTCGTGGTGTTTGGCGGAACGCTGGCCAGCCTGTTGGGGCCAACGAGCTTTTTGCGTGAGCTTGGGCTGGAACTCCAGCCAATCGACGAGAGCAGCCGGATCCTTTCGTTTCATACAGAACTGGCGTTTCTGGTGCGGAGCTTTTTCTTTGTGCTGCTGGGAGCAATGATTCAGTTTCGCGGACTTGAAGAACAGCTTATTCCGAGTTTGGAGATTCTGATCGTGATGCTGGCCGCGCGGTTGATCGCGGTTCAGATGAGCCGGGTGGTTTGGCGCGGCCCGAGCCGGCGCGAGCGCGAAGTGGCGACCACTCTGATTCCTCGCGGGCTCATTACAGCCGTGTTGGCTCTGCAAGCAATTCAGGCGAAGCCGACAGATCTCATGTACTTCCCGTCGCTCACATTCACGCTCATCTTGTTAACGAACGGATTGGCACTCGTGGCGACAGTACGAGCGCAACAAGTTGAGAGCAAGGAACCCGCGGAGGTTGCGCCGTAGCGCGTGACGCCGATTGGAATCGGAGCGCCGCATGCAAGCTCCGTCCGGGCGGGAGAGCGCAATCCGCAATGAGCCATCCACCAGCCAACCTCGAACAGAAGGTCATGGCTCGGTATAGTTGCCCTGGTTTCCCGCCGCAGAGAGCGTCGAGTTAGGTTCTGTCAATGACAGAAAACTACCGGAGCTTTGGACGATCTGGGCCGACCATGTTATATCCGCTCCTGTGGAGGGTGCCGGCAAAAACCCGTGCAAGTCGGAAAGATCCGGAAGTGCGATGCTTGTCGACCCGTTCAGATAATTCGCCGAAGCCGAGACGCCAACGGAAAACTGATTTGTTCCGATCGTCCCATTCATTCCATCTGTCCAGAACAAGCCGGCGTTGTAGTAGACACCCTGCTTGCTTGAAAAGCCGGTGTAGCCGCTGAAGTCGAAGGTAGGAAGCGCAGTGGGAGTAGGACCGGAATAAGACCAAGGAGCGGGAAAGCTCAATGTCATCGGAGCAGCGCTGGCCGAATTCACAATGGTTCTAACTTCTTCCACGATATCTGAGGGCAAAGTGCGTACACCGGGTATTCGTGTTGAACCAGAAGTTGCTCGACCCAGGCATAGCGCTCGCGGCGGCTCTGGCTCTCAAACCGGATCTCGTCGCTGGCGAGAAGAAAGCCGCGAATCGACTCCAGACTCAGTTGCTCGGCTCGGTGCATGTAGACGATCAATCTCCAGCATGACTATCCCGCCTACAGGCTCATCTTGCGATGGAATCAAGTTCTTCCTTCAGGCTCATCTTGCATTGGAAAAGAGTAGCGGTTGGCACAATTGCGTATTGATGTAAAATATGTGTGCTCCGAATTCCCGTGGGAGCGAGATCTCAGTGACTAAGGGAAGTCATGAGAAAAATGAAACTGGCTACCCGCCTTCAGGTATTGATCGGCATCTTTGCACTATGCGCAACCTTCGGCACCACCACATCTATACGGGCGCAATACGCCCAATGTGGACAGACGTTGGGCACTCTACTGTGTCCTCCCACTTGTGGAGGCACCACCAATTACACAAATGCAGTCTTTAACGGCCAAGGTCCTTCGTACCTTATGACTGTGCAGGTATATTGCGGGAAGATATGCTCATATATGCAGGGTAATATCGTGGTGACCTCATGCCTTGCTGATGACCTATCCATCGCATCGATGACCCCAGAGGTAAACGGCGCGCTTCGCGAACTTACTGGAGGACGTGACATCCTTGTTGACGGCTGCGGAGGGAAGTTTAAGAAGATGCAGGATGTTTCAGTCACTCTAGCGTCAATACACGAGAGCGGATCCGCTAATTCGAGTCCGTCGATTGCCTATAACCCGCCAGGCGTCGAGCTTCCGTAGTTTCGATTCACTTGGCCGAGCCTGATCCTAGATGCAAAGCTGAGGGCGCAGGTGTCTGTTCTGGCGACGTGAGAAGGATTTGAGATGCAGCAGGTATGGAGGCGGCAGGAATCTGATGAGCAAACTCCAACCCGTTTTCGCAGGATACGTTACTCTCAGCCTGAGCTTGTGTTTGCCGATTGGCGGAAGTGCACAAAGTGCCAGCGCGGGCGCTCAAACATCTTTGACTGCTCACGCAGATGCTTCACTTCCGCCTCTCCTAAAGCTCCATTACGATTCCCCGATGACGTTTTCCGTGGGAACGGAAGCGAGTGCAATCATATCGGACTTCAAGTGTGATGCCGATGGGTCCGTTTTTGTCCCGATGACGGAAGATTTATCGCGGATCGATCCCCATGCGGCAGGAGCATCGTTTGAGATAATCGGTCTCGCGCCGTCAGGCGACGTGGTACGGTTTGCTCCGCAACCGATCCCCGGCTATCGAAATCTTGTGTCGCTGGTTCGCTACTTCGTTTCGAGTTCCCACGTCTACCTTCTGGAGATGGCCGATAAAATAGACCCGATGGACTCTCGGAAGGTTACCGGGCGTTCACGCCTGATACAGATATTCGACCACAAAGGTCAATTAACCCAAACAATCGTTCTTGAGCCAGGCATCGATCCACTCAACCTTGCGGCGTTCGAATCAGGGGAAATTGTGCTGCTGTCCCCCAACACGCTCAATAAGACCACCCGCCTTCTTCTCATTGACGATGCAGGTCGCCCTGAGTCCGAACTGAGTCTCTTTGACAACGACTTCGCCTCTAAATTGGATCAAACAGCTAAATACCAGAACGGCGAGACACTCTCGCGGGTTCTGGCGACGGCCAGTCTCTCGCCTCGCGGCCAAAATCTTCTGCTAACGACATCCCAAGTGAATTTTCCTGTGCTTGAGCTTAACCAACACGGCTTAGTGCGTGCTACCCAATTGGCTTTGCCTCCAGGAACAACGGTTCAATCGATACTACCTTCGGATGACGGACTACTGCACGCGCTGGTAGGGAGTTTTCGTTCATTATCCTCACCTAATTCCACGCCAGCGTCCGATTCCTCTGCCAGAGAATCGAAAGTTTTCTCCCCCATTGAGATTGACGTGTTTTATCCCCAGGATGGCTCTCTCCTCAGGCGAATTTCATTAGCGGTTGGACTAATGCCTGTGTGTGCGTTCAAGGATAGATATACGTTTCTGGAGCCGCGCGAAGAAGACGGTAGGCTCCAGGTTATTCATGCGACATCTATTCCCCAGTAGCGTTGTTCAAAATAGTTGATAACTGGGGGCAGGTAAGGAGTACGTGAAGAGGCCGATCGTCTATATAAATGGCTTTGAGCAGATACTGGCCAATCCTGAGACTGCACCAC
>JAJYFA010000017.1 GCA_021790995.1 Acidobacteriota bacterium | reverse complement strand
CGTCGCATAGCCGCTGATGCCGGAGTAGCTGTTAAAGCCGTGCTCATAGGGACGGCCGTAGTCATTCACGATGGTCTGCCCAAGATGGTAGCTGTCGTCGAGCGGCGTACCGCTGATACCTCGGGAAATCGAGTACATCGACTCAATGCGCGCGCTGCCCCGGTGCTGTCCGCAGGGGCCCTCCATATCGTCACGCAGTTCGTAGCTGACCGCGTTGTAGATCGCACGCGCCTCGGCCACAGCAGGTTGGTCTTTATCCTCGTCCTCCGAGATCAGGTCGTCCGCGTTCTCGAGCATGTTGATTACGCTTGCTCGTGTCCATGGCCGCAACCCGAGAAACATATGGTCGACATATCCAAGCGAATAAAGCCGCAACATGGCCGGGTACACCCAACTATCGACGGGAATATATGGCGAACCCAGGCTGGAAGGCTCGCAAGGACTGTCGGTGGCGTCCCCACCCGCTTGTGCCGCGCCGGGCTGCTCTGCCGCCAGCTGCAATGTCGCGCCAGGCATGACGAGCACCATCGCCCACATACATGATGCAAGCGCAGCAATCAACCGTCTCTTCTTCGTCATCGTCTCCTCATTCAATTTAGTGGTACTGTTCGTGGTCGCAATCAGGCTTCGGTGCGGGAGGCGCAAACGTTCCTCACGCGTGTCTTTACCGCAACCGCCGGCACTCCGCTGTAAACCGTCCATGGCTCCAGATCCCGGTTGGCTACCGATCCCAGGCCCAGTACGGCTCCTTCTCCTACATTCACGCCCGGCGATACCGATGCCCGCGCACAGATCCACGAAAAAGCGCCAAATCGCATACTGTACGAGATCATGGGGAAATCGGGATGGTTGTAATCGTGCGTCGCCCCGCAGATATAGGCGTGCTGCGAAACGATGCAGTGAGACTCTAAGTAGATCTGGGAGGGATTGTAGATTTCGGCATGATCGGCAAGCGTGCAACAGTCTTCGCAGATCAGATTCCAGGGCGCCCATACCTTTCCACTGGGATAAAAATGGCAGCCGGGGCCCACCTTTGCGCCAAAGAGCCGCAGCAGCATCGACCGCCAGGCATGCAGCGGCGGCGGCGATGTGCGGTAGAGCAGTACATACACCACTTGCCACAGCAAACGCATCAGCCGGTCCTTCAAGCGAAACGATGGACGATGATACGGATTCTCCTCAGCGCCGGCGATATGGTGTACCGTGCGCTCTCGCTGCGAAGCCGATGGGCTCATACGTGGATTATTTCGCAAAGCTGCTTTCCCGACAAATCTCCGCGAAACCCCGCAGATGTCGAACCAAAGGTTCAGGCCGCAAGATTGGCCATGTTCGCTACATACCAGTCGTAAGCCTGCTTGATCCCCTCATCGAATGTGGATTGCGCGCTCCACCCCAACGCCGTCAGCCGGCTCACGTCCATCACCTTGCGCGGCATGCCGTCCGGCTTCGACCGATCGAACGTAAATGTGCCCTTCCATCCCGCCACTCGAGCAATGCTCTCGGCCAACTCCAGAATTGTCATGTCGCGCCCGGTGCCGACATTCAGAAACATCTCGCCGGAGTAGTTCTTCATCACGAAAACGCAGGCGTCAGCCAGATCCTCTGTGAACAGAAACTCTCGCCTGGCAGTTCCGCTGCCCCACAACTCCACCGTGGCGCTGTTCGCCATCTTCGCGGCGTGAACCTTCATGATCAGTGCGGCCACAACATGTCCGTTCTCGGCATCGTAGCGATCTCCGGGACCATAAAGATTCGTCGGCATGACTGAAATAAAATCGCACCCGTATTGCCGGCGAAATGCCGCGCACAATTTGATTCCGGCGATCTTGGCGATCGCGTACCACTCGTTTGTGGGTTCAAGGGCACCGGTCAAAAGCGCCTCTTCCTTCATGGGCTGCTCGGCCATCCGCGGATAGATGCACGATGATCCCAGAAACAGCAGCTTCTTCACGCCTGCGCACTTCGCCGCATGGATCACGTTCGTCTCAATCACCAGGTTTTCGTAAAGAAACTCTGCGGGCCGCCTCGAGTTCGCCATGATGCCACCCACGGTCGCCGCGGCCAGAAAGATGGCGTCGATCCTCTGGTCCGTCACCCACGTATGAACATCGGCCTGCCGTAAAAGATCGAGTTCGCCGCGCGACGCGGTGACAATCTGGCATTGCTCGCGCTGAAGCCTGCGCACAATCGCCGCCCCAGCCATTCCGCGATGCCCGGCCACCCAGACGCGCCTGCCGGTAAGGTCGAAGCTACTCATGGCCGTGCCCTCTATGCGTTTCCCGCGCGACGACCTTTAGATCGGACTCCATCATCTCGGAGACAAGTTCCTGGAAAGTTACTTTGTGCTGCCAGCCCAGCACGCGACGCGCCTTGGAGGGATCGCCCTGCAGCAGGTCCACCTCGGTCGGCCTGAAGTAACGCTTGTCAATCTTCACCAGCGTCTCGCCTCTGGCTGCGTCGACGCCAATCTCGTCTACCCCTTTGCCGCGCCACTCTATCCTGCGGCCTACCTTCGAGAAGGCCAGCTCCACCAGCTCCCGCACACTGTGCGTCTCGCCCGTAGCCAAAACAAAATCGTCAGGTTCCGGCTGCTGCACAATCCGCCACATGCCTTCCACATAGTCCCGCGCATGTCCCCAGTCGCGCCGTGCATCCAGATTGCCGATGTACAGCAGATCCTGCACTCCCAGGTGAATCGCTGCTACGGCCCGCGTAATCTTGCGCGTCACGAACGTCTCGCCGCGGATCGGGCTCTCGTGGTTGAAGAGAATCCCATTCGACGCATGAATCCCGTAAGCCTCGCGGTAATTCACCGTGATCCAGTAAGCGTAGAGCTTGGCCACGCCGTATGGGCTCCGCGGATAGAACGGTGTGGTTTCCTTCTGCGGAACCTCCCGCGCCTTTCCAAAAAGCTCCGAGGTCGACGCCTGGTAGAACCGCGTCTTCTTGGTCAGGCCCAGAATACGGATTGCCTCCAGAATCCGCAATGCCCCCGTCGCATCTGCATTCGCTGTATACTCTGGAGTCTCAAAGCTCACCTGCACATGGCTCTGCGCGGCCAGATTATAGATCTCGTCCGGCTGCACCGATTGGATAATGCGGATCAGATTCGTAGAGTCCGTCATATCTCCGTAATGAATCTGAAAGCGCGCACCTGGAGTGTGAGGATCCTGATACATATGATCGATGCGCGCCGAATTGAATGACGACGAACGCCGCTTGATGCCATGCACTGTATAACCCTTGCTTAACAGAAGTTCAGCCAGATACGCTCCGTCCTGTCCAGTAACGCCCGTGATTAATGCGCCCTTCGTCATAAATTGCACCCTACTTGAATTCTCAATAGCGACGGTAAAAACGCCCTATAAATGCTGCCAGGGAGCACGCCAGGCGCTTTGCTCGTAAACGCACAGGCGAGTATACGCGAATGGGTCCGCCAACCTGGGCGAAAAAACACTTCGTCGCCCCGGACGGTGGCAATCCTTTGAGCGCACGCAGAAGGATTGAGCCTCTCCACGGTTTCGGCCCGACGGCGTGGTACACCACGGTCGATGCCCCATAAATAAAACCCATCCCCTGCGGCCCCAGAGTGCTGAGCGGGGCTTTCGTGTACATAACAGCAACATTCAATGCATCCTGATCGCGCATATTGAAAGGCATATCACGGCTACCGCGCGCCATCACGTTCATGTTGTAGCCAAGTGACTCGGCTAGTCGAATGAGCCTTTCCCATTCCTCAAGAAATCCTTTATGCTCCACCGGAACCCCGACCATGCCCGCATTGTAATAGTGATTGACCTGTCGCGGAGCAATGAAACCGGCGCCTGTAGCAAGCCTCATCCACTCTTGCCGCAACGGCGCATCAGCGGGAAAGATGTTATCGACAATTTCCTGACACAATGCGACTCCGCATCTCTGCCATTTCTCAAAGTACGTCCAGTTCGCCAGCACAAAGATATCGGGATCGAAGTACCAGAGATATTTGCACTCTCTCGCCTTATCGGCCAGAAGCCTCAGCATAAACTCCGGCTTGTAATTCGTAAGATGGATCGCTGTATCGAGCTTCAGAAAAGCCAGTTTGATCAGGCCTTCTACACGGAACTCATCCGCCTCTTGTCCCTGGACCCGCTCAAGCTGATCGACCCAAGGCGGCAGAGCGCCGCGATACCCCGCCCATACAGTTCCGCGGTATCCAGCGTGTGCCAGTGAATTGACGAAGGCGGCAAGGCCCAGATGGTAATCACCCTCGAATAGCGTGCAGATACCAACATCATTTACAGAAGACGGAGTCGCGCTCTCATTCATATCCCTTGTCCTTGCTATCTTCACTACACTCGCAACCTGCAACGATTTCGTTACATACTCTCCGCGGATTCCGCCTGTTCAGCGCCACAATGATCTTTGCTTTGCTTTATAATCATCGGCAGGCCGTATTTATACATCACATGCCGGACTGTCCCCGTAAAGTGTCGCGCCGTAATCGCCGAGTAATCGACATCCTCTTCCCAATAGAATTGCCTTCGGTTGCTAATTACATAACGGCTTTCCGGAAGCGCTTCGGCGCCAAGTCGTTGCAGCATGAAACTCAGCACAGTCTGCTCGGTGAACCATAACTCGCCACGCGCACGCCAGGACGTGAGAATCTGTGCGGCCAGGCGACTCGAAAGTGCGCCCTGTGGAATATATAAAAATCCGCTGTTGAACCGGGGCAGGTAATCTAGGTCGAGTTGCTTCGCCCTTTGCATAATCTGCGCGTCACGTGCGCCGTCCACCTCTTCGGCAAAATAGCGTGGAATCCCCCCTCCGATTGCAGCAATAACCTCATCGGGTCGCTGAAACGCAAGCACATCTTGGTCCGAATAAACCAGCGGGCCCAGATCGGACAGAGCGAGAATCAGCGCCAGCTTCCTGCCCATCGGATGCGTGTCAAAAAAACTCTGAATGCCGGGAACTCGCTGACGCACATAGTTACATGCCCACTCGGTCGACTCGATTAAAACACCAGGAAACAGTTCGGATGCAGCGGCCCTGTCTAACTCTGAGACGGCCCCATCGACCGCGATTTGCAACCTGCAATCTTCGTCGCGCAGAAAGCGATACCAGCTCCACGCCGCCCAAAACGCATCGCACAGCGTTTCTGGAGTCGCAAGCACCACAAAACGTGTTCTCCCGGTCTTCGCCGGCAAAGAAGGCAACCGATTGAAACGCAATCGAATAGGATATCTGCGTTTGCGCTCCCACCACCAGATGGGCTTCGTCGTGAGCTTGCTCAAGATGCGATTCACACTCGCACTAACCTCGGTCCTTCGACACTATTAGAAAACAGCTCCGCCTGACTTATCAGGTGAAACGCCGTCCCACCGCTCGATGTGCTTCGCGCACAGCCGCGGCAAAGCCGCGAACATCTCTACACAGGCAGGATAAGCTCAGGGGCAAGCTTCTTGAGAATCGTTCGCCGCGCATGGAAGAAGGATCGCAGGAATCTCATCCGTAGCTGCCGACGCGCCATAAGGCGCAAGCGCCGATCTAGTCTTCTGTCTCGACAGAGTCCCCTGAGAATCGCATAGGGCTCCAGATCGCTGCGCACGTCGTATTGCGTGCTCTTGGCATTCTCATGTTGACGGTAATATCCGATCATCGAGGGCACCAGATGATAACGAAACCCCTCGAGCGACAGGCGCCAAAAAAACTCAATGTCCATCGCAAAATGCAGATCTTCGCGGAGCCATACTCCTTGCTCAAAAATCCTCTGGCGGAAGAACATGCTCTGATTCATCACGCAAACTTCTTCGAGCAGCTTCTCCTGCGAAAACTCATTGCAATTCTCAAAGAGCCACGGTGGCCTGCTGTCCTGCCCTTGAAAGCCGCGGACCATTCCATTCAGAATGTCGTAATCAGGGTGCGCGGCCGCGGCTAGCGCCGCGGAACCAAAGCTATCCTGCGCATAGAAATCGTCTGAATTCTGCCAGCCGATCAACTCTCCTGCAGCCGCTCTAAATCCGTGGTTCACCGCAGCGGATTGCCCTTCCCCAATGCGAACGGCGCACTTAACCCAGGCCGCATACTTCTCGATTAGCTCCAAACTGCCGTCCGTCGATCCCCCATCGACGATAAGGTACTCAATATCAGGATAGCCTTGCAGCAGAATTGAGCGAATTGTCTCTTCGATAAATGGCCGCTGGTTGAGCAGCGGAGTCACGATACTGATCTTCGGCCATGCGCGTCCATTGGGCATGGCATCGGGCAGACGTTCCGACTCTTCCGTCCACGGCCAGCCGGCCTTATCAGCCGGCGGCTTTGGCAGTTCTGCTATTGTTGGGCACCGCATCCTTCCGCCTTCCGTCCTGCTCTCACTGCTCTCTTACCGCCCAGCAACACCAACTCTCTCGTCTGCCACAATCAACATCGCAACTCTCCGTCCGGGGATGCTCCAACGATGGAACTTTCCTATCCATCTCTATCGTAAGTTCAGGGCCGCACTTTCTCAGCCATTGACGACGCTGCCAACCTTCCTTCAAACAGGCGCCATTGAGAACTGCAAGAATCGCAACATACTTCGAGAAACTAACCAGCGGAACATGCTTGTCGAAATGGAATGCCAGCCATGGAATCCCAGCTCCTATAAGAAGAATCGTGACATAGAAACTCCATCCACCCAGATTAGCTTTCTCCAGATATACTGCCATGACCAGCAAGAGCGGGACACAAATCATCACATCGCAATATCCAAAATGCTGCGGCGCAAAGATCTCCACGTTGAGCGGGGCAAGAAAGACGAATGCAATTGAAATCAAGTTCGGTCTCTGGCCGCGCGATAAAAAGTACATCACCGCCAGGTCGAAGCACAGCGCAAGCAGCAAGCACAGCGCATTCATTCGTTGCAGCGACCGTGCTGATGGCGCCACGCGATGCACAAGTCCCGCGAGCACGGGGCTCACCGAACCTCGCGCCACTCCAATGAGCGTGCGATCCGCCAGATAGCCAGGCCCCGAGAGCGACCTGGAGAAATCAACCCCTTCAAGCACTTTGCTTGAACTCGTAGCCGGTTGCGAGCCTTGCGCGTAGGCATCAGCCAGCATCTCACTTTGATTTGCGCGGACCGTGGCGACATAGTTTTTCCAGTCTTTCAAGCCAACAATCGGAAGCGATGCTGCGAACAGTAGCCCGCATAGCACTATTGCTTTCGTGGCGTGCCGAAACTGCCGCAAAAATAGAACGCAGGCGAAACAGATTACAAATGTTGGCCTCACAAGCACCAGAAGCGCCAGCGGAAGCGCACCAGGCCACGAGCCGGATCTCCGAAACAGGGCAATCGCCACCAGACTTGTCAGGAGGGCCACCTCAACGTAATATTGCCCGCGTTCCAGATGGAATCGGAAGCCAAAGTCCGCGACAAAGAGCAAAACAAAGCCGATCCAAAGCGCAGTGCGTGATGCGTGCTTTGGGAAGGCACGTGACAGAATCACGTAACAGAGCAGCAATGCGGACCAATCGATAAGAAAGTAGACGGCGCGCTGCACCTTCCAGTCGAGTTCGCATAGAGGAGCATAAATGAGCAATAATACCGGAGAGTAAGTGTCCGCCTGCAACATCCGGAGATGATCTGGGAGAACCTCTTGGCGGTAATCGTAATAAGGATTCATCCCACGAAGTATCAATCTGGCGCCCACGACCTTAGCGCGCAGATCGACACCGGGATAGGTTTCCATGTCGTGAAGAGTAAGAACCAAAACATGGGTAATCACGACAAAAGCAAGCACAGCCGCGCCCAACCGCAACCAGAAGCTCCGTCTGTGCAGATAGTCACCGAGCGTCCGGAGAAATGTCATCATTGCCATTTTCTGTGTATTGGAGGTTCACGAAAGAATCAGACACGCCCTGCCTTTCCTCATATCTTCAGCTTCAGCCGGGACGCCGGCGCTTACGTGCGCTCTGAAGCATACGCAGTTTCCACGATGCGGCGTCCACCCCGCGCAAAGCCGTAAAGTGCCGTGAGGATAGCGACAGAAACAGTCGGAATCATCGTAACGATGTTGAACCACAGAACCGCCTTCACTGTGCTCAAATCGAATTTCCAAATGTAGACTGCCTGCAGGATGAGGGTGAGGATAATATCTGTCAGGACGAACGAATAATAGATAAATCGCCGCGAGCCGTTGATCGACGCCATCACGCCGGTGATAAGTCCAATCGCTCCTGAAAGGATTACGAGCACGACCTCGGTTTGCAATCTCGCATATTGCGGGCCGAGGACCCACAGAAACAGCTCCGGAACAGCTCGTGCCAGGGCTACAAGAGCAGCGCCGCAAACAGCCGCGCCCGCTACAGCCATCAGATAATGGCTCCGGAGTTGCGCCCTCGGTAATCGCGCAAAGTAGGGCTCAATCAGGATTCCATTGATCGGCTGCACGAGAGCAAAGATTTGGCCCAGCCGGGTCAATGCGCCTATTGAAGCCACAGCGGCAGTATGCCCAAAAATCGTAATCAGGAACACCGAGATTTGCCCGCCGAGGGCGTAATAGATAACGCTCGGAATAGCCGGCAATGTAAGATGAACGATTGCCTTCCGCTTATTTCTGGAAGGATTGCCTTTCACTCCAAGCAGGGTACCCGCTCGTGAATAATAGATCGCTGCAATCGCGATGCCCCGCCCCACGCTGATCAGTATGGCCACAAAGGCACCGAGCCAGTGAAGGAAGGCAAAGACGCCAATCAAACCAACAGCCCCAAAGCTCGTAAACATCTGCGCTCTGTACCAGCGCTGCCGATCGCGCTTCAGGATGAGGACTGAGCCGTATGCCGCCCCTACGCGCGCAAACCATGCTGAGACCAGCACAATAGCCACCATTGCGGTGACGATCTGCCAGCTCCAATGGCGGTTGCGCACCATAAGAGGATAAGCAAAGATCGTGGCCGGCACGGCAACGGCAAAGAGCCAGTGCGCTATCTGTCTTAAGGACGCCAGATAGTCGGCAATCAACTTCGAGTCGTCGACTCGTTCACCTATCAAGGGAATAAAACTTCCCGAGATACCAACATCCAGAAGAATCATGAGCGATGCCTGGACAGAGAACACTACAACAAACTTCGCATACTCCCCAATAGGCAGCAATCGAACACACAGCAGGCCATATATGACATTCCCTGCAGTAGTAATTCCCTGAGATACCAGAAATTCCGCGATGCGGCGAAGCTTCGGTAAAAAAAAAGCCCTCGAGGATACGATGTGCGGTCGAATCCGGATAGATCCTCCTGAAAATGCAGTCATTTCAACCAGCTGAGAAGATTTCTGTATATATCAGCCGCGCGCAATGCGCCATTGTCGACCGGAAATCCTGCTCGGCAAGACTGAGCTTTACCAGATGCCTTTCAAAGGCAATATATTTTTTACGAATTTCCTCTGCGACGATCCTGTAGGTTGGATCCTTAAGAATCAGGCCGTAAACATGCGCTAGGCCCTCTGTTGTGTCGCGATGGAATTCTGCGCTCGCCGCGCCGCTGTGAGTTCTGTATTCTGTTAGCCTCCGCGGAATATAGATCACCTTACCTTTGTTTCGCAGAAGCGAATATGCAATGTAACTGTCGTATGCTCCCTCGACCTTCTCCGAATAGTTATCCCAATCGACCTTCGACCGGCGAAACACTGCGGCCATGGCCATGGGAACCGAAAGCCGGACCATCAGCCGTGCCGGACAATCGACCTTACCGGCCGTGAGAACGTCGCGGCCATACTCGCGCGTGTTAGCGTCCGTTGCGTCGAGGAGTCGCACTCCTTTGGAGTCAATCAGCCAATGATCGCTGAAGGCGAGCACTGCATCGGAGTCTTCAAGAAGAGGTACGGCACACTGCGCCAGAAAGTCGCGGGTCCAGCGATCGTCGTCGTTGAGAAACGCAATCACATTGGACCGGGCTCGCATAATGCCGGCATAGGTATTCCTGGCAATGCCCAATCGTGCAGGATTTGCGACGTGGACAATGCGATTGTCGTGAAAGCTCTCGCAAAGCCGCCTCGTTGCATCGAGTCCGCCATCATCGCACACCAGTAGCTCAAAATCGCCAAAAGTCTGCGAGACAGCTGACTGTATCGCCTCCTTCAGATATTCAGTCCGATTGAATGTCGTCGTAACGATCGACACTGCTGGCATGTGCAGAGCTTGTTTCACCGGCAATTCCGTACTCACATTTGCATCTTTCACGCGATGTTCGTAACTCTTCTCGCGCGTCTATCGGTTCATCTGATAAGGATTCTTCAGGTGCAGAATTTTCAACGTCCCCAGCACCAGCGAGCGCAGCATCATGCGAATTTTTACCTTGCGATGATACTGGTGAAACATCGTCATCTGCCTCCTGCGGAAGTAATCTTCCGACGGCGGCGAGTGCTGTAATGTGCGGGCGGCAAGGTCGACCAGGCAATCGAACTCGCGGTCGATGGCAAAATGCTCATCGTATGCGCGACGCGCTAATCGTCCTCGCTCGGCCGCGCTACCGAGATACGGCTCGAGAATCTCCGGAAGCCGTGCAATATCGCTCTCACGCACGCGGATGAGGAATTGGTCCCATGCCGGCCCCGGCGTCAGCTCGTATCCGTCCGAGAGAAGAACTGGAGCTACGCCGGCTGCCATCACCTCGAAAAAGCGGCTACTGCCCGCGCCCGCGCCGCGGGGACACAGTACAAAATGGGATGCAGCGAGAACTTCGGCATAGCGGCGCTGGCGCTCTTGACGGTCGGGCTGAGAGTTATCCCAATGCCAATAGGCCGATGTGTTCTCGATCAACACATCGCTGCGATTGAACTTCAGATTGAAGAGCCGTTTGCGCAGGATCGATGTTGAGCCACCCAGAAAGCTGAACAAGTAGCGCTTTGGAGCGGTCATTCCGATAGGTTCGGAGGAGGCAGTTTCACCGACAAAATGGTTCTGATGCCGCCCATTGCGTGAGATATGCGCATAGTTATAGACACGGCCGATACGCGTATGCAATCCGCGCCGCGCATTCGTGTGAACTGTCGGTAGCAAGGGCAGGTAATGATCTTCTTCAGTGTAGATCGCACAACGCTCCGGATAAGTTCGGTATATTTCGTGGTCAAGTACCTGCCGAGGTTCCAAAGCAGATACGCCGAAAATCAGGATCAAATCGGCCGCGGATGGAGCGGTAACAATCTGGTGCTTCTTCGAGAATGCTGCGTGACCCGTGAGGATCTCAACCTGATCCGTCTCTTGAACTGCCGCGAGATAGACTTTCATTACTTATCAGCTCCTCGCCGCACGGCTTTCTTGCTCACCGATGAGTTCCCGGTATAGCGATACATAATCTGCGATCATGCGCGAAGTTAGAAACCTAGCGCGAACATTCTCGAATCCGCGTTGGCGAAGCTGCTCGCGGAATTCCTGGTCGGAAGCGAGCCTCTGGATCGCATCAGCCATTCCCATTTCATCCTCAACCGGCGCAAGAATCGCCGTATCTCCAAGGATTTCGGCGAAGGGAGCAATATTGCTGGCCACTACAGGACAGCCACACACCTGGGCTTCGATAGGCGGCCATCCAAAACCCTCATACCGCGACGGAAAGAGCAGGCAGACGGCTCGATTGTAGAGCGCCTCGACCAAAGCTCGATCCGGCTTGGCGACCTGAACCACGCGCTCTTCGATCTGCAACTTGCTTGCAAGCCAGCTGAGGTTCCCATTCAAAGCTTCGCCGGCAATTACTAGTCGCAGGTTAATCTCCCTCGAAACCTTAGCGAAGATTCTGAGCACGCCCTCGCGATTCTTATACGGCAAGTTCGAACCCAGGTGAAGAACGAAAGGCGTTTGAATTTCGGGCACACGCGCGAGCCGCCGATTTACCTCACTCCGAGCGAGAAACTGATACGAATCATTCAGACCGTTCAGAATGACGCAAAGGTTCTTGCTCGATTTCAGAAGCCTGTGCGCATCGTCGAAGGTCGCCCGGGAAACACAGGCGACGCGCGCAGCCCTGCGCAGCCCATGACAAATCCAACGCTGCAGAATCTTACCTAAAGGCGAAGACCGCAGCTGCGGCAATTCTCCGCGCGCAGCTTGAACCGCGATCATGTCATGGCACGTAACGACGACCGGCTTGGCGCCTATCATTGGTGCATACATCGCGCCGCCGTGATCGCAAATGTGTACGATGTCTGTCCCGGCGGCTGCAGCGCGCAACTTCCGAGGGAAAACCACAAATCGATCAATGTATCCCAGCCACTTCCCGACTCCGCTCGCAGAGGGCCTTAGCCTCCCAAACAACGGCCGCGGAGAAATGATCCGAACATCAATCCCCACTCGAGAAAGTTCGCGCAGCAGAGTGGCAGCCCAGATCCTCATGCTGGTTGAGCCGTCAAATTCGTAGTTCCCCACCAACAAGACTTTCATCGGGCTCCCGCGCTGTGCCGATCCTGCCTGAAAAGCCTAGAGTACCGGTTGCAACCATGCGGCACTGCCGGAACCCCGCTGCGCTACCATCGTTGTTATGCGGCCAACCGTTATTCTTTTGTCCTACAACTCAGAGGACACGCTCGGCGCGACGCTCGCCAGTGCCAGGCGGGTTGCCGATGAGATCTTCGTCGTTGACTCCTTCAGCGATGACGGCACCGTTGAGGTCGCGCGCAGTTTTGGAGCCACTGTCGTGCAGCACCCTTTCGAACACTACGGCGCGCAGCGTAACTGGGCCATCGACAACTTGCCTATCACAGGGCGCTGGCAGTTGCATCTGGACGCCGATGAGTGGATGGACGACAAGCTGGTTGCCGCAATCCTGGCGCTTCCTGAAGAGCCTGAGCACGCGGGATACTTTCTGCCCCGCTATCTGTGCTTCCTTGGCCGCGTTCTGCGTCACGGCGGCATGAGCCCGACCTGGCATCTGCGCTTATTTCGCACCGGCATCGGGCGCTGCGAAGACCGCAGATACGATCAGCATTTCCTGCTATCGGATGGCATCACAGGCCAGTTACAGGGCGCCATGATCGACGACATTCGCATGCCGCTTACGGAGTGGATTGCGCGGCACAATCGCTGGGCCGACGCGGAAGCGGCCGAATTCAACAGCAAAGAAACTTCCGGACGAATCAGACCCAATGCTGGCGGAAATCCCGCCGAGCGCAAGCGATACCTACGACAGAAGTACTATCGCATGCCGCTCTTCGTGCGCCCCTTTGCGTTGTTAGTCTATCGCTACTTCTTCCGGCTCGGCTTCCTCGACGGAACTGAAGGACTTATCTTCTGGGTACTACAAACCTTCTGGTTCCGCTTTCTCGTGGACGCCAAGATCTGGGAAAAGCGCCGCGCAGCAGGCCAAGTGCAAGACAGCACGAACAACTCCATGCGGAAATGAGTCGGGAAGGGACCAGGTAAGTGCGCTTTTCGTACGAAGCCTTCCCAATTACTATTGCGCGCATCTTCAGGCCAATGCATGCGCTCTGAGTTACTGTGGTGGCGTCGACGCAGACCCTTTGCTGGTTGTGTCCCGGCCCGGCTTGGCGTCAAATGGCGTGAAGCCGAATGGGGTTTGCGCCGTCGAATCGTACCCTGAAGACTTTTGCCCCCAGCCCATGCCCGATTTGCCTCTATCCCCGCTACCAGAACGGTTGCGGAAGTCTCTCTGGCCCAGGCCAGTGCGCGTGCGTCCTGTCTCTCGCAGATGAGAGCCTTCCAAGAACCTGTTCGAACCGCCAGGCCGCAATCCGCCGCCGACATGCGGGCGGTTCAATGTGCGAGGGAATGTGGCATGATCGCCCGCTGCGCTCACGGGCTTCGTGGTAAATGCGGAGTGAGTGCTCGTGGAGCCCGGCATCGCGAACGAAAAAACTGTTCCATTAGCAGGCTTTTTGGTGGACGCGCTGCTTGAAGTTTCTGATGGCCCCGCACTATCCCGCCAGATCCCCCCGTGCTGCACCGTCGATCCAAAGCTGCCGCCTCCTGCAACCCAACTCGATTGTCCTGCATTGCCCGCCGCGCCTCTAGTCGCCGCAGGCATTGCGCCGGTAGTCCCAAAACTTCTCTGCCCCGCCGACCAACTCGACGCTCCAGAGATCGCGCCAGGCGATCTCGTTGCAGTACTCTTTGCCGTTGAACTGGAACGCGAGGAGATTGCGCCGACAGGTTGCACAACTCCGGTCTGTTGAGTGCCGGCTTGCCGGTTTTCGGTCTGCTGCGTCTGCGCCTTCCCGCAGCAGGGGAGAACCACAACGGCCAGGGCCGCGACGGGAATCATCCATCTCAGCAAGGAACCGTTCATGGTTTAGATCCTTTCCATGCCAGCGATCGCATAGCTTGCCCAGCAGCAGACGCAAGGCTTCGCTCCAATTCGCCCAAAACGCGCGCGGACGGCCATCGCTCACTCGCATACTTGCGCGCATTTTCACCCGCCTTGCGCATATCGCTTCGCCGCAGCGCGCTAAGGGCAACTACGAGTGCTGTTGGATCTTCCGCCGCCACGACTGTTCCTGCTCCCGCTTCATGCAATATCTGCGCAACTTCGCACTCGGGATTGACTGAAGCAATCACAGGACATCCCGCGGCAAGATAGGTCACAATCTTCGAAGGAAACACAATCTCAGAGACCGAACGCTGCTGCGTCACCAGGCACACGTCGCTTGCTGCCATCAGTCCACGAAAGTCCGCTTCGTCAAGCAGCGGCAGAAACCGCAAATTGTCGAGTTGCATCTCAGCGGCACGGCGCTTGATTCTTTCGCACTCCGCGCCGTTCCCCACACACAGCAAGAGCATGGAGTCATCGTCGCGGAGCCGCGCTGCAGCATCAACAATCACATCGAGGCCCTGCTTCACACCCATGTTGCCGCTGTGCGTGACCAGAAACTTCTCGCCCAGGTTGTAGCGACGACGAAACGCGCGGCCTTCCTCAGGCAGCAAATCGATCAACGATTCATCCATCCGCGGCTCAATCAGCCCCACCTTGTCTTCCGCAACCCCTTTCTCAATGATTCGCTTCCTCATGGTGGGAGTGAGCGTCGTAACCAGGCGCGCATGGCGATAGGCCGTGCTCTCGACTCTATAGAGAAGCTTCACGGCCCACTTCGGAAGCATGCCAAGGTCCGCGGCCGAATCGGGCTGCAAGTCTTCCACGTCAAAGATATAGGGAACGCCCCACAGACGGCTGAGCAGGATTGCCGGCGCCATCAGGCCAAGCGGCGGAGAAACCACGAGCAGAACATCCGGACGCTTGCGCGGCAGCGCACGTAATGTCAGTGCGGCAATAAAGCTGGCCTCGTGGAGTATGCGCTTGATGGGCGTCACAGGATTCGGAACATAGGCGCGACAGCGGACAATGCGAACTCCGTTGCGCTCCTCCGTCAGCCCAAACTTTCCGGCATATTTCTGCGGCACTCTCCAGTCCGGATAGTAGGGAAATGTAGTGCACACCTCCACATCGTGCCCCGCGGCGGCAAGATGCTCCGCGCGGTACGTTGTGAACGCGCCGATGCCCGTAACCTCGGGCCAGTAATTGATGCTCAGAATAAGAACTCTCATCCACCACTCTTCGTCATGCTTCGCCATTGCGGATCTTCTGTCGTGCTCTTTTTGGCTTTTGCAGCGCCGACTCAAAGACCTCCAGGTAACGCTTCGCAACAACCTCCGGCTGAAATTCTTCCAGGTGCTGGCTTCTCCTCGCGATCAATTGCTCCCGCAAGGTTGGATTCGTCAGGAGTCTCTTCATTGCGAAGGCCAGCGCCGCCACGTCGCCATTCGGAAATAGAATCCCGCACGGACCCACAGCCTCCGGCAGTCCCCCGCCCTGCGAAGCAACCACTGCACAGCCCGCCGCGATTCCTTCGAGAGCAACCACGCCGAACGGCTCCTGCCAGATAGACGGCACAACCATGATTCGGTGGCAAGCCACAATCCGGCCTCTGCCCTCGCAAAGAGCGCCCAGAAAATCCACTTGCTCCATCAGGCCAAGTTCTGCTGTCAATCTTTTCAGAGCCGGCATCTCCGGCCCGTCTCCAATCACCGTGAAGGAGGGTCGAAGCCCTTCCTGCTTCAATAAAGCCAGCGCGCGAAGAGCCAGGTCGCAGCCTTTGTCTGAAACCAGCCGCCCCAGAAATACAAAGTCCTTGTCGCGCACACCTGTTCCCGAATCCGTAAACTCACCTGCCTCAAACGGGTCCGCAATCACTTTCGATTCTATGGGCAGATCCGCGGCAACCATCCGGCTGACAGCAATATTGGAGCATCGGAATAGCAGCGCACGCTTCAGATGATCCTGCCACCCACGCCTGCCGTCGACCCGTGCGATGCGCCCGTGGTGCGCAATCGCGATCGGCTTCTGCAGGAAGAAGAGCGGAAGAAGCGTCTTCAGCGAAATATTGCTCTGAAAAATAATCTCCGAGCTGCGAGCCAGGTCAAGCAGCTTTCCGATGGAAGGGCGCCTTACCACCTTGTACGGTTGGTTGATCTTCTCGCCCGGCGTGTGCGTAACCACCGTAACGGCCGCGCCCAGGCGGCAGAATTCCTCGGCCAGAATACGTGAAACGGTTTCAATCCCCCCGATGCTGGGAGGGAAAACGTGGGAACAGAGGAGAATTCTCATCGGAGCTGCTTATTGCAAACGGTTGCTTGAATCGACATGACGACCTTATGCACCAGCGCTGTTACCGGTAGACGGCTCATTCCGCGCGGTCGCAATCAGCCACTCCTGATCTGGAAGCCGCCCCTCCTCGCTGATCGCACGAATTGCATCCGCGCCGAGCATCTCAGCCAGCGCAGGGTCCGGAAAATCCGATAGGCTGCGCCACCGAAACTGCACAACTTGAACACAATGCGTTTCCCTGAATCTATCTTTCAAAATCTCCCGTGCCGATCCTGCCGGTGCGGAGCCGTCATGAAGCTCGATAACGAAGTCCGAGCGGATAAGTGCGCGAATCAGGTCTGTCGAAAACAGCAGTGTCTCGTATCCTTCGCAGTCGCTAAGAATAAAGCATCGCAGCCCGGAGAATCGCAGAAGTGCCCGTCGCGAGCAAAAGGAATGCATGCGCACCAGATGGGACACCCCGTTCAGCCGGGCCGTTGAGCGGCTCAGACGCCGCGCTATCGAGGCTGTGTCGAAAGCATCCACCCGGGAACCGGTGCGCAGCGCCATTCCTATTGCGTAATATCCCTCTGCGGAACCAATGTCGATGAGCCGTTCGTATTTGCCGGGAACAAGCTGGCGAAGCCACGGATGCAGTTCCATCTCATATGTTCCTACCAACGCGGCGCAGTTGCTGCTGGCCAGGACTGCTTCTGGCGGAAGTCTTAAACCGGCAAATGGGCCCCAGCGCACGACCAGGCCATTTTTTGATACTAACTTCCGGCAAAATTCGTGCATGCCATTGCGCTCACAGGCAATCCAAAGGAACCTCCACCAGCGATCGGCGCTGATGCGGGCAAGGATTCGGGGTGGAAGTACCTTCTTGACACCCTGTTTCAATTTGCGAATCATCGTCTTTGCTCCAGCAATCTCCTTCGATGCTCGAAATAACGCGAACGCCGTTCGCAGTCGCCTGGAATGCGGTTCATCTTAATGGAAGCTGGCCCGGCAGTAAGCCAGCAGATCTTTGCGCCCGAGAATCTTGTCGTTGAGAACCTCGGGAGCGGGAAACAGAATGCGGCCGAAGACCTGCAGGATCACCCGTTCGCACACAAGCCGCGCGAGAATGACAGCCCGGGCCAGGCGCGGACTCGGCATCAATCCATGCTTGCGCAGCAGGCGCCACCGGCTTTTGTAGAAATGGAGAACGCGATTGCGCATCAGTTGCAGCGTCCCGCCGCCCACATGAAAAACCTCAATCAAAGGATCGACTTCGACCTTCCATCCGCTTCGGCGCAGTCTCATGCTATAGTCCACGTCGACATCCAGAAAGTCGAACTCCCCGTCGAATCCTCCCACCTGGCGATATGCCTCGGCGCGGGTCGCCATGCAGCCGGTAATCACACACAGCCGGTCGGGCCGCGGCGATTCCTTTTTCATGCGCGCATCGAGCGCCTGCCCCAGGATCAAACTCCACTGTGTCGGCTCGTTGAAGAACGACTCTGTTTGCGCCCCGTTTGCGTCCTGGGCGCGAAACCCTAGCTGCCCCAGACGCGCATCCCGCTCAAAGTGTTCGCGCACCTTATCCGCAAACGGTGTCAGCGGAACCGCATCGGAGTCGAAGAGCACCACGATGTCGCTTTTCATGGCCGCGAACGCCTCGCATAGAGCGCGGCCAAATCCGCGATTGGTATCTCCGCGAAGAATGGCAATGCGGCTGTCGATCTTCTCCGGAGGCGCGCTCGCAGATCCATCGTCGAACAGTACATACTCCTTCACATTGCCTGTTTCGAGACGAATCGCCGCATCGAGTGCCCGGAGCGCGAGATCCCACGTGTTGTAGTTCAACACCAGAACTCCGACAGAGAGTTCATGCTCTCGAACCGGCGCATTGTTCTCGACGCTCATTTGAGATGTCCTCGCAAGACCAGGGGCCTTCAAACTGCAAAAGCTGGACCCGCAACGGGCCGCGCAATTTGTCACGCGCTGTAGCGGACAGGAGCGCGCTGACTGCTCCTCGCGTACACAGCCACGGGCCGCTCTCCGGAAAGTTTCAACGCCGCCAGAGTAAAGGCCACACCGATCACCATAAATCCCTGCTCGGCGGGCTGCTCGCAAACGTTGTATATCAATGCAATCGCAGTCAAAGGAGCCAGAAGCAAGGCGAGGGGTTCCATTTTGCGCGCCTCGGCCAGGGCCTGCGTCAGGAACAGGAGGGCAAGAATCAGCCGGAAGAGCATAAATGCTACGCCGGTAATCGGCCCGAGTTCAGTCATCACCCGGCCAAGTTCGCCTTCTCCGGTAATAAACGTTACCCTTCCCGTTGCGAGCTTTGCGACGGCCGCAGCACCTTGCCCCATTCCAATTCCGATCGGATTCTTGGTGTAGTCAGCCGTTTCAAGCTGATAGAACTGGGGTAGCAGAGCGCGGTTCGCCACGGCTCTCTGCACACTTCCGCCCTCAATCCGGTTGGCCTCGGTGTAGCGCGTCTCAAACGAACGCGTTGCCTTCGAGAAGACCGGCAACAGCGAAATCAACAAAAATACCGCCACGATGGGAGCCGCGATCTTGAAGATCTTGCCGAGCTGCGAAGCTCCCAGGAGCGTCGCAACTCCCATGCAGGCGACAACACCCGTCAGTTCGAAGACCACGGTGCGGGCGCCGATCATCGGAATGGAAAGGATCACCGCTCCGGCCGCCGCCCACAACAGCCACTTCCGGACGAAATTGTTGTTTAGCAGTCCGTACAAGATAAATGCCCCCGCAAGCGGCGAATAACTCACTGCTCCGGCCACAAAGCTGAAGGTTCCTGACGCTCTTACATGAGAGCCAACATAGTAAAGCTGTTTAGCGCCTTCATAAGCGCCTCTGTTAAGAAACGAACCAGGAGGCGCCATGTACTGCGCAATCTCAAGCGCGGTCATTGGCAGAAGAATCCAAAGCGTCCATCGGCCGAAGCTGCGAAGGTCCTCGGCGGTCAGGTTCTCTCCCATGACAAAGGCCACCGGAAAGGGAAGCAGGTAGGAACGCAATCCGTAGAGCACGGCGATCAACGGGTTGTTCACGACAATGATCTGGATCGTGCTGAGAATCAGGAACCCGACGGCAAGAATACCGGCTACTCCCGACCATCTGCGCGGCCACCGGTTGGTGCGGAATGCCTCCAGCAGAATCAGTAGTCCCACCGGATCGCGGACCAGCAGCAGGGGCGCGGAAAGCTGTGGCACAACCCACTTGCGCAGCGCGCCCTCGAAGATCAGCAGCAGAAAATAGGCCCAGAAGAGCTTCTTGAGCAAGGGCATTTTGCCGCTCGGGCCTGCCGGATTTTGTCTCATTGCCGGCACGCCGCGACGGCCTCCAGTGCATCCGCGAATCTGGCGCGATAACTTACCCAGGACTCCCGTGCGGCTGTTTTCTGCGCCTCACGTGACATTGCTGCGAGCAACTCCCGATCGCGGTAGAGAATCACCAGTTGCTCGGCGATGGCATCTGCGGAGCAGATGGGCACGACAAATCCCTCCCTGCCGTCGCGGATCAGATCGCCAGCTCCGACATTTTGAGTCACAATCACTGGCAGGCCGCAGGCCAGCGCCTCGGTGACCACCAGGCCGAAGCCTTCGCGGAGCGAGGGCAGCACCAGAACGTCCGATTCCATCATCACGTCCAGCACCCTGCCGTGCGGCAAGGTCTCGAACCAGCGCCAGCGGCTGCATGCCTCGTCTACGCGCGCGTTCGGCAGGAGCCGGCGTCCCACCAGCGTAAGTTCCACCCGGAACCCAAGCCAGTCGATGGCGTCCAGCAGGTAGCCGATGCCCTTGTGCTGCGTCAGCACGCCAACAAACAGCACTCGCAACGGCCGCATGGGGTCGCTTGCAACCCGCCCCCTCGGACGGATTGCCGGGGCTCCATAATGCACCACGCGGATTCTTTCATCGGCAACTACGCCTGCCAGCGTCCTCCGCACATGCTCGCTGGGGACAAACACATAGTCCGCCAGAGAAAGTTCTTCATCCTTCCATCGCAAGTGCTTCGCCGAGTCCGCGAGGTTGGGAAGAATTCCGGCGAAGGCTGGATTGCGCCCGGCCTCCTGCTCAAGCAGATCGCGCACCCAGTACCAATTGGGGCTTGGGAGCTCGTAAATCGTCCGGATGCCCAACCGTTTTGCCTCGCGGAAGGTCTCGAGCGCACCGCCTTCGTAGGCGTACACGGCATCGGGACGCAAGCTGCCCACGCGCCGCGCTACCTTGCCGTCGAGGTGCCGGTAGACGCCGATGATCGAGAACGGCCGCTCTCCCGAGGTCAAAAGATGATTCACCGGCGTCGACCCGACGCCGAGGCGAATCGCCTCTCGCCACGGAACACTTCGCACACGGTCTCGCGGCACATCCGGATACGCGCGCCGTTCCAGCAGCGTTCGCACCCCGCGAGGCAGCAGCCAGTTCCACGTCGACCGCGCATCCCAGGCAATTGTCGTCCAGAACTCCGCCAGCATCTTTCGCTCGGCAAGACTCACAAGGGCGTTGCGGACATTTTGATTGCCCGTGGGATGGGAGAGAAGAACCCGCGGCTTATCCATTTTTCTGTTCTATGCTCTTTGCTGCCGCGCCGGACGGAGGCAGCCATCGATCGTAGATGGCCGCGTGATGGCGCAGACTGTGCCCCGCGTACCAGCGCCAGGCCGCGAGTGAACACCGCTCCAGCGCTGCAGGATCCATCCCCTTCGCGGTTTCGCGACTCAAAACCTGCTCTCCATCTTTCAGCCCGTCGAACTCTCCGCGAAAGGCTTCGGCAATCATCGGAACCACTCCATGCGCGCTATATGCGGCGAACACTCCCGACTTTGCCAGGCAATTCGGCGGATACGCGAGATAGCCAAAAGCAGCGCGCGTAAACAAGCGGCCGACCTCCGCTGCGGCAAGCACTCCCATTGATCTCACGCGAATCCCATTCACGGCGCGCGGTGCATCGCAATCGGGTCCGATGTCGAGAATCTCCTCGACTCCCAGCCGCTCCAGAACATCGCTCGGCATGATGAGTTCCCGGTAGACTCTCCGTCTCGTGCCCGCGAGCCCGAAAACCAACACCGTCCGGTCTCGCTCGGCAAATGAAAGGCGATCGCGCGCCTCTCCAACCTGCGAGAACACCGGCATACATTCGATCGGTGACGCGGTTTGCCGTTCGAGCCAATCCGCAAAGACGCGCGCATTCGTGACGGCAAGATCGCACACCTTGGCAATCCTGCGATATGCGCGCTTCTGGCGTCGCGCATACCAGAAGGCCGAGGTCCAAGGCGGTCCACTCGCATACAACTCATGAAAGAACACCGCAATGCGAAAGCGTCCGTCCGTCTTCACGCTTTCGAGCGCATCGGCAACAAGCGCCGGCGCTCCATCCGGCGAGTAGCCGTAGCCGCTGAGATGCACCAGTAGATTCCCCGGCCGACCGCCGGTCAAAGAGAGGCACGCATCAAGCAACTGGGCCGGCTCACCATATTCGATCGGAAACTCAACGTCGCATCTCTCCTGCGAGTTCACGACCACAATCGCCGTCTCAATGCCAAACGCGGCTTTCAATTCCGCCGCCAACAGCAGCGCTCCGTCGCTCACGCCGCACAGCGCCGGCGTCATGCGGGGTACAACCTGGATGAGTTGACGATCTCCGCCCTTGTTCATGAGAAATCTGTTGATCTTGCGCAGCACGAAAGCAGCTCGCGCAAATCATCCCGCGTCCGCTCCCAGTCCATCAGGCTGTTGCGAGCGCACGGCAAGCTATTCGATCTTGCGCAGCACGCGAGCGAACTGCCGCTCCGCGGCCTCAATGCCCACTGCCTGCCTCAGGAGCGCCCACAAGAGCTTCCGATTTCGTTCCGGGATCGTCAGGCTCGAATAGATCAGCTCGTCGATCGGCCGCAGGCCGGTTCCGATCCTGCCCGAGTAATGTATGTGGCTGATGGGCCTGCGCTCCACTTGAATCGTGCGCACCAACTCAAGAACGTCCTTGTAGTCGCCAGCCCACGACGACGCCCAGTCGTAGGGCGGCTTGCAAAGGTTCAAGACGCGCCACTTCGCCACAAGAAGCGTGACGTGCAGAAGCACCTGGTCCTGCCAGATGAGCAGGTCGCGATGCGCCTCCATCCACGAGAGCCCTGCCAGCAGGTCGGCAACATGCGTGGGCGACCTGCGGCATAAGAAATGTCCTGAAGTAAGCGCGGCCTCAAGCGACCCGGCGCCCATCAGATCTTCGAACCTGCGCGGCTCGCGCAGATTGAATCTTCCGCCGGTCTTGTATTCGGTGTCGGCGTGCACCACGTCGCAATTTTCGAGCCAGGGGAACAGCTCCTCCCAGTTCATCAGCGCGACAACGTCATTATCTGAGTAAAGAAACTCGTCGAACTCGCCAAACCAGCAGAGAAACCTGCGCAGAAGACCGGGATGGCAGCCGCGATGCCGCTCGGTCAACTCCCGGAAAAATGCCAGCCCGTCGGCTGGAAAATCGCCTATCAACAACGGTTCGACTTCATCCCACCGTTTGTCGAGAATCGCCGGGGTGTCATCGAAAGGAATGACACGAATCGGCAGACGGCACCCGCAGCGGCGGATCGAATCGATCAGGTTGTTCGATTCCGCCTCGCTCCGCCGGTTTGCGACCAGATAAATACCCCGCCGGGGCGTCGAAGCTGGTTTGTCTTCCATAGATTTTGGCGCCTTGCGCAGGATCAATACGTCGTGGCGCGGTAGAGGATCAGTCCCGATCCGATGCCCACCATATCGTTGATCGCCTGAATCGTTACCTCTCTCATATTGTTCTGGGGCACGTACACAATATCTCCATCCTTCAGCGCCACGTCGGGAGCCTTGCCCTTGAGAATCCGATCCACGGGGATCGTGACGGTTTCTTTCCTGCCGTCATCGAGGGTTCGCACTAATTGCACGTGTCTCAAATTCGGAGAATGGTTGCCGCCGCCGGCAAGCGCCAGCGCCTCCTCGACAGTCAACTGGTTGCGGCCATCCAACACAAACCCTCCCGATTTTTGAACGTCCCCGACAACATAAACGATGCCCGCGCGAGGGACCAGAATCGAATCCCCGGGAAAGATCTGAATGTCGGTGATGACCGGCTTGAGAGCCTCGGGATTGTACTCCACCGTGATTGGATCTTTGGGATCGTCCTTGCGCGTAATGATGACCTTCGACGACGCCAGTTGCGTCACGCCGCCGGCTGCAACAATCACGTCGTTCAGCTTTCGAATGCCTAACGCGGGATATACGCCTGGCGTCTTCACTTCCCCATTCACCGTAATGCCCTGCGAAGCGTACTCGGCAATGAACACAGTAGCGTGCGCGGCGGCCGGCTGCAGGATCTGATCCTTCACATAGCTCTTTGCGATCGCCGCCGCCGCCTGATCGGCCGTCAAACCTGCTACATGCAGGTGGCCGATCAGTGAGACCTCGATATCTCCGTTCTGATCGACGCGATACCGGCCCGACAGATCCGGGCTCTCAAATATCGTGACTTCAATCAGGTCTCCCGGGCCGATCTTCAACGGGGGCGCGGCAACTTTTGAAGAAGCGCCAGCCTGCTGGGCGATTCCCGCCGCCAGATGCGCGAACATCAGGCACGCAAAGGTCATCGCGAGCGCCAATCTCTTCGCCATATTATTCCCCTTTTTTCTCATCTTCATATCCGTAGGCCCGGCTTGATGACGTTGCATCCGGTCGAGTTCCATACCAATAATCCCTGGCAGACATCCCATACCGGTAAGTGTAGAAATTCTCCAGCCGCAGATCGACATCGTTGACCACTACGCCAGCCACAGGCGCATTGACGCGCCATAGCTGATCGCGCGCCCGAAGCAGTGCGCGTTTGCGCGTCACGCCGGCCCGCGCCACCAGGACCACGGCATCGGCGCGTACCGCCAGCGCCTGCGTATCTGAAACCGCAAGCAGCGGCGCGGTGTCGAGCACGACTCTGTCGAACTGCTGCGCCCACGCGTGCATCTGCTCCTCCATGCGTTTGGAGGAAAGCATCTCCGCCGGGTTCGGAGGCCGGGGACCGGTCGGCAGAACGTGCAGCGTTGGCAACTCATGCAGCGGCGCCAGCAGCTCCGGATGCTCGCCTTTGTGCGTGAGCACAGTGGAGAGTCCAAATCCCTGGCTCGGCAGCCCGAAGACGCGATACAGGCTGCCCCGGCGCAGATCGGCATCCACCAGCAGAACGCGCTCGCCTCGCTGCGCAAGCACGATCGCAAGATTCAGCGCCGTCGTCGTCTTGCCCTCCGACGGAAATGAACTCGTCACGACAATCACCCGCGGCGGGCTGTCAATCGAGGAGAGCAGCAGGGCACTGCGCATGCTGCGGTAAGCCTCCGCGCCATTCGATTGCGGATCCCGCAAAGCAATCAACTGCTGCTGTGCCTGCGGGAATCCGGGGACTGCCTCGTCCTTGCCCTCGATCTTTTTCCGCACCGCACCGTTTACGATGCGTGGAATGGCCGCCAGCGACGGCAGCATCGATGCGTTCTCGACCTCTTCGGAGGTGCGCAGCCTGTCGTCGATCGATTCAATCACAAAAGCCAGAACGCATCCAATGACCAGCCCCGCAATCAGCCCTAGAAACGCGGTTTTGCTGGGGCGTGGCGAGATCGGCGAAAGCGGAACTTCGGCGGGATCGATCACCGTGATGTTGGCCGCCGACATTCCCGCATTGATGGTCGCTTCCTTCAGGTTGGTCTGCAATGTATCGAACAAAGTGCGCGTCAGTTCAGCCTGATGGCGCAGCATGGAGTATTGCGCCACATCCTCGTTGAGCTTGTAGGCCGCTTCCTCCTGCGCTCCGAGACGGCCGCGCAGCGAACTTTCCAGGTGAGCCGCGGTCTGGTATTCATCCTGCACCTGGCGCCGCGCCAGTCCCACTTCCTTGTCGATCTTTGCCTTGACCTTGCCGATCTGAAAATCGATCTGCTGCATCGCGGGATGCTTGGGCCCAAGCTTTGTCGCCATCTGCGCGCGCTGATCTTCAAGATCCGAGAGTTGCTGGTAAAGCGTCGCCAGCACCGGGTCGTCGCTCGACAGCGCCAGAACGTCCGGCTTCATCGTGCTGAAGTCGCGCGTTCGCGCTTCCTTCATGATCCGGTCCGCCTCGGCGTCATCCAGTTCGTTGCTGAGTTTCTCCAGCGTTTGCAGAGTGAGATTCGAGTTTTCATCCGTCCCGACGATGTTGTGCGCCCGTTGATAATCGGCCAGCTTGCGCTGCGCATCGGCCGCATCCTGCTTCAAACTGTTGATTTGCCGCTCCAGCCAGTCGGAAACATGCGTCGTGCGCTCGAAGCTGATCCGCATCCCCTCATCGGAATAGGTTTCCACCAGCCCGTTGACAATCTTCGCGGCCAGTTGCGGATTGGTTCCCTGATAACGAATCTCGAGAATCCGTGTGTTGGGGATGATGTTGATCGACAGCCCCCCTTTCATCATCCGGATCATTGCGTAGCGTTCAAGGGGCGTGATGGGAGCCGAAGACGCCGCTCCGGCAGCCGCATTCCTGCCATGGTTGCCGCGAATTGCACTGAGAAGACCAATGCTCCGTGCCGCCTGAAAAAGTACAGAGTCGCTCTGAATCACTTCCACTTCAGTCTGCAATGCGACGGTATCTTCCACCGCCTGAATTTCCGCAGAACCACCACTCAGCGCGCTCGGCTTGATTTCAATTGTCGATGATGTCTCGTAAACCGGCGGGGTGCGATACGCGTGCCAAACGGCAAAGGCAAGGCAGAGAATCGTCACCGTAAGGACGGTATAACGCCGCTTGATGAGCACGCGCCACACATCCATAAGGGATCGTTCGCCTATCGCGAAAATTCTCGATTGGCTTTCAACTGGCAGACCCGATTGCGGTCCCGCCTGCGGTTCGACAGACATAGAAGGCTAGCCCCTTGCTCCATTCAAGATAAATTGCTGCGCGGCGTCTTGCGCTGTACAGCGCATCAATTGCCGCGGTTGATCACGCCGGATCCATGCTGGCTGCAACTATTGCACATCCTGCCATCACCCGCCGAAAGCCTCATTGATGACCGCCACGGTCCTTCCCATCGAAAACCGCTTGAAGTAGCAGGACCGCGCGCGCGCCGCCATCGCGGCCCGCTCTGCCGGCGGCAAACCAAACCATCGTTCGAGCAAGCGCACCACGCCGTCGAGCGTGTCCTCTTCCGCCAGACCCACGCCGTCGTTCGCAATCTCCGGCCAGATGTTGACCGCGCGGCTCAGAAGCACGGGTCGCCCGGCAGCAAGCGCCTCTGCCACAGAAACGCCAAAATTCTCCTGGTGCGACGGCAGCACAAACGCATCGCACGCCCGCAACGCGCCCCACTTCACAGGGCCGCCGATCATTCCGGGCCAATGCACTTTCTCTCGAACGCCTAGCTGCCCCGCTCTCATTTCGAGCTTTGCTCCCAAACCGGCCTGGTCCGGTCCAGCCATCACAAGATGCACATCCGGCGCCGCCGGAGCCACGCGCGCAAACGCCTCGATCAGCAGATCGCAGCCCTTCTTCTCATGAATGCGCCCCAGAAACAGCAGAAAGCGCCGGCCGCGCAACGCCGGCAGTGCCCAATAAAACTCCTCCACCTGCCTGGCGGGATCGTGCCCTGCAAGTTCCTCCTCCATGATTCCCAGCGGCGCCACCACGCTCTTCCAATCGTTCGGCCGGAAACTCGTCCGCGCCTGATCGCGCTCGGCCGGGGTGGTAAAAAAAACCGCCGCGGCATCGCGAAGAACCGCATACTGCATGGGCCAGTAAAGCAGCTTCTTTGCGTGTTTCAGCGGATACTGCCGCTTGAACCAGGGATCCAGCGCGCCGTGAACGAAGATTCCATACGGCCGATGCGCGCAGCGCGCCGCCGAGCGCAGGGCTGAGCCCGGAAACGTCCACGCGCCGTGCATCACCATGCCGTCGAAGCGCCCGGCATTGGCACGGAGCCAGCGCCACAGACGCGGAGAAAATGCATACCCGCCCACAAACGACTGGCCGAGGGCGTGTACAGGGCAGCCAACATCGCTCAGAAACTCCACCTGCGGCCGGTCGAGACAAACCGCCTCAACCTGCGCGCCCGCCGCTCGCGAGGCCCTCACCAGTTGCCGAACCGCCTCTGGAGGGCCGCCGCTCGCGGGAGAAAAACTGTCGATCACATGCAGGATTCGCATCGCAACCCGCACCAGAATTTCAGCAGACTCGGAAAAACAGCGGAGCTAGCGGCGCCAGCCGGGTTAGCTGAGCCAAACCGCCTCGAAACGGCAAACACATTTCATGCATGGCGGAGCGGAGGCGCATGTGGAAGACGGTGACCGCTGGAACCATGAACATAATGACCTCCAGAACCTCATGCGGAAGGTCGCCGTCGATTAGGACACGCCCGCCGGCCGGATCCACTCAATACCGATAACCGTCGCGCTGCGGCACTCCGTGCGTCAGTGGCTCCAGATCGTCCACAGCCACCTCAACAGCGTAGCTTTGCATGATGTGCTCCACCGTCAGCACGACACGGCAACTGCTCTTGTTACGCACCACGATGCCTTCAAAACCTTCCAATGCCCCGGACCGGATGCGCACGCGCTGGCCGGTCGTGAGCAGGGGATGCGGCCGCACCTGGCTCGTTTCCAGCCCGGTGCGCAGCGCATCGATCGTAGCGTCAGGCACCCAGGCAGAATCGCCTCCATTGCCGCCCACAACCGTCAATGCTCCCGGCACGCTCAGCACGCGGCCGCGCTCGCCACGGCGAATATGAATGAACAGGTACCCCGGAAAGAGCGGCAGATCCAGCGTTACCCTTGACCCATCGCTCCATCTGCGTTGCGCCTTGTAAAGCGGAAGAAAAAACTCAATCTCGCGCTGACGCAAATGCTGGGCCACTCGCTTCTCGTGCCGCGATGCCGTATAGAGGGCATACCACCGGCACGGCTGGGGCGGATCGCAACAGAGAGCCGGCAGTATTTTATGCGCAATCCGAACCGGCGAATGTCCGATTTCTCGCATGGCTCCGCCTTCCTCACTTGGGTGAGGTGTTTTCCACAGCCATTTCAGCAGGACAAAAATAGCGCGCCCCGTAGGCCGCATGGTCCCAAGCTGAAAGCAGTTGAAAGTGCCCGCGAGCGATCGTTCCCGCGAAGCACACTAGAGGATGCTTTCAACAACCTGTAATCATTTCCTTCGACTCAAGTCGAGGTAAATCAATGAATCAACTATACCAGTCTTGCTCTTTGAATCGGCTCGGCCCTGGGCCTTTCGTCTCTGGCGCATTTTTAATGACAACAACTGCTTACTCCTGTCGCGTCATTCTTCCTAATTTGGCGCCTCCTCAGTGCTTTGCCGGTTGCGCGCGCTCGGCAACAAGCTTCACGCTGCCGATCAGGCCCGATTCCACCGGCTCCTTGGGACCGAAAAACATTCCTCCACCGCGCCGCGCCGGCTCGGGCTGGGACAGAATCCGCTTCTCCGTAGGCAAAAGCCGGTCTCCAACAATTCGGTTGGTCCACTCGTTCGTCACCTTGATCTCGATCTTGTTCGCGCCGTGCTTCAGGGCGGAGGTCACATTGAGCCGGTAGGGCGGCGCCCACAACATGCCAACCGGCTTCCCATTCACGCTGATCTCGGCAAGATCGCGAACCTTATCTAAAACCAGAAAAACCTGTTGCCCCTGATGGAACCACGAGCGCGAGGCATGGATCTTCGTGCTGTAAGTCGCAGTACCGGAAAAATACTTGACGCCCGGATCGGCGTTCTCAGTCCACGAAACCAGCGCCTGCAATTGAATGCTCGGCGGAGCGCCCCAGTGCGGCGGAAAACTCAACGTCCACGGCCCATTGACCGTGGCCAGCGCTGTTTCCGCCCCCGGCGCCGCAGCCTGCGCCACCTGTGGTACGGGCGCTCTATCGCGAAGAACCACAAAGACCGATTCCCGCTCGGCAAGATCCAGTGAAACCGTAGTGAACCCTGTCCGCTCCACGTAAGCCGCGGGCTCGATCCCCGGCTGTCGATTACCGCTGCGATCCGGCAACCACGCGGCCGATCCAGTGGCACTTCCTGCGGCCTCCTCAATCACGCCATCCATCGGCCTCCAGATCTGCACATCCTTTCCGCCGGCCCGCACGCGCACATCGATGTGTTCCGGCGCATCGGCCTGGTTCACCACAAAATAGATGTCGGCATCCTTCGTGCGCCGATGCACCCATGCCGGCGGGCTTTCGAGGCTCCCGCTCGAAGCAAAATCGGGCGCATCGTTGAGGCGGCCCAACACCTCGTCGAGCGTCAGGCCCCTATACGTCATGCCCTTACCGAACGCGTGCTGAATGTCGGTCACTCCGTCCGTATCGCCCCAGAGATCGGTGGCGAGCGCCGCGTAATCGACGGAATTGAATCTCATGCTCGCGGAGTTGCACGGCCGCGGTCCCACGATCGTCGCTCCCTCCGCAACCAGAGCGTGCAGCTTCGTTAGAACATCGAGGGGCATCTCGCACGTCAGCGGCAGAACCAGCACGCGATACGTCATCCCCTCCGGCATCGCGCTCGAGCCATCCACATGAATCCGCCCATCGCCGGCCACGCTGGTGTGATGCAGCAGTATGTCGGTGTTCAGATAGTCGTAGTCGTATCCCGCTGGCGGCGCCGGTGCGAGGCCTGCGCCCCAGAACGGCATCGTCGACGGCGCGCCCTCTGGCAACAGGTACGCCAGGTCGGCTACGGAACTTCCCTGCTCGAGCATGTAACTTACGCGCGCAAAATAGGTCATCACCGGCCCAGCCTCGTCGGCCCACGTGATGTTGCGGTTGATGTGCGTGCCCACCATCGTATTGCCAGGCTTGGTGTCGAGCGGCTGCTCGGCCGAGGTGTGAAACACCAGCCGGTTCACACCCTGAGTGAACCAGAAATCGGCAATCTTCTTGAGCGTGTACGGCGCCTCGTAGCCGCCGCCGGTAAACGACTCCGTCGCCACGATCGGCTTGCCATAAACGTGGGCCGCCGAAGCCGCCCCGCGCACATCCACCAGGTACATCGACTCCGGATGCAGGGCGTGGACCCAGAACTCTCCCATCGGCACATCGATGTAGCTCTTGTTGAGCAGCGTATCTTCGGGGATTTCGAGGGCCACGCCGGAGGCCTCGGCATAACTGCCCATGTTGAGTTTCCGCAGTTCACTCTCCATGGTGCCGTAGTAGCTGTCGGCATACAAATCGGCCAGCGTGCGCCTGAAGTCCCAGAGGAATCGGTCGGCCGCGGGCCCGCCCACGACAACCCGCCCCGCCAGCACCGGAAGCCACTTCACGGGGCTGTATCCGCGCCGCGCCTTGAACTGGGCGATCATATCGTCGGTCCAGTTCTGCATCCCCGCTTCCCAACTGTCCATGGTCATGTAGCGCAGAGATCTTCCAGTCAGATCGCCAAGCGCCTCGTGGATTGGATCCATGTACCCGTGAAAATATTGCGCGACATACTTCGCGTTGAGCTTGTCCACCTCAAAGCCGCTGCCCGCCGCGGTCGCCGGCCGGTTCATCGCGCCTGTCAGCGAGTACCCCATGCGCAGAATCGTCCAATTCCCCTCGGGAACCTCCCAATGCAACGTGCCGTCCTTGTCCAGTTTGCTGGTCAGGTCTTGCACGGTGTTGATGTCAATCACGGCCGACTCCGGCGCATAAAGCGTCGGCACGACGTCATACCGATCCATCAGGCTGCCAAAGGCGCCCTTGTCCTCCCATCGATTCACGCGCGCATCGGAGTAGAAGATGGCTTCGCTAAGCGTGTATTGCTTCGCGGGAATCGCCGTGCCACCGTGAATTACCGCCGCGGGCAGCAGACCGGCGCCGTCGATCTCTATGCGAAAAAATTTCGCCGTCACGGCGGCAAAGGCAAACGTCCGGATCGCCGCTCCGTGATAGCCCTGCGGCCCCGGCATCACGACGATCGTGCGGAAGTGCTCGCCGTCGTCGCTCGCCAGTACGCGCCCCACAGGAATGCGGCTGCGGCAGCCAAGCGACAGCGCACGGGCGGTGAACGGCTGGTCGAACTCATATTGCAACCACGCCGGGCTGCCGTCCCGCGGCGCAACAAGATTCACTGAAGTGTTCAGGCTGTCGTCCAGAAGTGGCCCGGCATCGATCGGCCCGTTGTTGGTCGTCGCCTTCGGGTGCAGCGCGGCCATCTCCTTCGCATCGGCCGGCGTGCGATAGGCGATCACTACACTGTCGCGATAAAACTTCGGCGCATCGGGCCGCGCACCCGCGCTCAGATCGCGCACCGGCCCCTCGTTCGACGGCGGCTCCGGCAGCTTCTCGTCAAACTTCCGCTGTCCCTCGACGCGCGTCTCGCTCCACACGAGCTTCTTCATCGCCTGTTCAGGTTTGACCCAGGGCCCTCCAGCCTCGCTCCAGCCGGGCGAGCTGAAGATGGACATCTCGAGCCCCAGCCTTTGCGCCTCTTCGGCCGCGTGGCGCACCGCGTGATACCACTCCGGCGTTCCGAAATTGATCTTCTTCTCCACCACCTGCCCGGAACCCGCCGCCACATCCGCAAGCTGGAACCCACCAATACCCACGCGCTGCATCCATTCGAGATCCTTGGTGATTCCCGCCTCCGTCACGTTGCCATTCGTCCAATGCCACCACGTGCGCGGCTTGGCCGAGTTCGGCGGAGTCTTGAATCCCTGCTCCAGCGCGTCCGTGGCGCTCTGCGCGAACATCGTGCCCACGCATCCCAGCACGAACGCGGCAACCGACAAAAATCCCGCACTTCTTAACTTGCGCATCGCTACTGCTCCGGATGCAGGTGCATCTTCATAAACTCGATATAGATGTCCCAGTCCGTTGGCACCATCCCATGCCCGCCGTCGTGCATGTAATAGCCAATATCGTGCAGAATCGGCGTCTTGGCCGCGGGCCACGCGTCCGTATCGAGCGGATCTTTGCCGAGCAGTTTGTACACCGGAGCTGCCGCCACCTCGGCCAGGAACTCGCCCTTGGGATCGGACCAGTAATCCTTGTCGCCCGTCTGCAGCAGCAGCGGCCGCGGCGCAATCAGCGCCACCAGCATGTGCGCATCCATCGGCGCCTTGTCGGGAAAGCCCGCCCACTTCGCATAATTCGCCGCGAACTGGTAGGGATAGCGTGTGGGCGCGGTCAGGTGCGCAATCGTTTCGCCGTAGTCGCGATGGCTCAGCGCCGCGCCGCCCTCGCCTGAGCAACTGGCAATCACCAGAGCGAAGCGCCGATCGTGCGCGCCAGCCCACATTACGGTCTTGCCCAACCGCGACACGCCGTGAATCGCCACGCGTTTCGCGTCGATCGCCTTGTCAGTCTCGAAGTAATCCTCCACGCGACTCATGCCCCACGCCCACGCAGCAATCGCGCCCCAGTCGCCGGGAGCGCGCTCGATCTGTCCCGGCTTCAGGTATTTCGCGCGAATCCCGTTCGGGAATCCCTTGAGAAAATCCGGATCCACATCGCCGTAGTAATACGTTGCAACGCCAAACCCCGCATCGAGCAGCGGTTCCACATTGATGCGCCCAAATCCGCGCCCCGGCGGCGGCATCATCTTCTCGCCAGTCCGCGGATTCCACACCTCGATGGGCGTGATGCCAGGATCGTCCACAGCGTTCTGGATCGCCCCAAAGTTGATGGTGAAAAACATCGGAACAGGCTTCTTCGCCGCGGCCGGCAGATAAATCAGCAGGTGAATCCTCGGCCACGCCGGATCTTTCGAGAACGAAATCGTCACCTGCTTGCGGATCGCCTTGCCGCCCAGCGCCGGCGTGCCCTTGTCGGTCACGTCGAAGCTCTCCTCCGCGGGCCGGCCCGGATCGCGCCCGAACTGCTGCGTTTCAAAGATCTCTTCGATCTCCGGCCGCCGCTTTGTCCACCACGTCTTCGCATCTTTCACCCGCTTGCCGTTTGCCAGCACCAGCGGATCGGGCAGCGTATAGGTGCCCACCTTCGCCTCGTCGTAGTTCACTGGAATCCCGGCCACCACAGCCGGTGGCGGCTGCGGAGTTCGCTGCGCGCCATGCGTACCGGGGGTTACAGGCGCTGCCGGCGTGGGCGGCGCCGTCTGCGCTTGCGCATGGAGCGTAGCCGGCGTCTGGGCCTGAAAACCAAGAGCCGCAAACAGCCCGCTAACGATCAGAATTCTCTTCACTTGCATGGAATTGCCTCCTGTGACCGCGGATGCATGCAGCCATTTGCTTATGAACTAAATTGCAGCATGAAACGGTAGAAGCCCCCCATCGCCGCTGTCAAGCGCCGGATTCCACGCGGTCCTCCACCGTGTACACTGAAGCGTTCGGTGTTTCTTGGTTATACGAAAGAATGCGCGGAGGCGTTCGACGGATGGTTGCGCGGCTGAAAGACATCGCACAGGATCTGGGTCTCTCGGTGGTGACCATCTCCAAGGTTCTGCGCAATCATCCTGACATCGGCGAAGCGACCCGCAATCGCGTGCTCAAGCGCATGAAAGAGCTGAACTACCAGCCCAACTTCGCCGCACGCTCGCTCATCACCGGCCGCACCTGGACCATCGGTCTCGTAGTGCCCGACCTGCTTCATCCCTTCTTCGCGCAAATCGCCAAAGCCATCTCTCTCGAAGTGCGCAAGAAGGGCTACAGCCTGTTCATCTCCTCGTCGGACGAAGATCCTGCTCTGGAGCAGCAGGAGATTGCTCAACTGACGGCACGGCGCGTGGACGCGCTGCTGATCGCTTCCTCTCAATTGACCGCGGAAAGCCTCCGGCAAATCGAAGAGCACAAGATCCCCTGCATTCTGCTTGACCGGCAGTTTCGCGACTTCGAATCGAACTTCGTGGGCGTGGACGATCAGGCAGTCGGAGAGCTGGCCACCACGCACCTCGCCGAACAGGGCTGCCGGCGCATCGCGCACATCCGCGGCCCGGAGGTCAGCACGGCCCTCGGGCGTCTCGACGGATACAAACAGGCCTTAGCCTCGCGCCGGTTGGCGGCGCTGGCCGGCCATATAATCTCCATCGGTCCCTCGGGCGATCACACGGGCGACAAGGCCGGCTACGCCGCCGCCGTCAAACTGCTGGCCAACAAGACGCGCCCCGACGGCATCTTCTGCTTTAACGATCCGATCGCGCTCGGCGCCATGCGCGCCATCTTCGATGCCGGCCTGCGTGTTCCCGAGGATATCGCCGTGGTGGGCTGCGGCAACCTTTCCTATTCCGATTTTCTCCGCGTGCCGCTCACGTCGGTCGACCAGAACAGCAAGATGATCGGCAAGATCGCCGCCACGCAAGCGATGAAGCTGGCCGAGAGCAAAACGCCAGTCCCTCTCAAGAAGGCGCTGGTGGCGCCTCACCTCGTCGTCCGCGCGTCGAGCCTGCGCGCCGGGCAATCGTAGCCGCTTTGAGGCGCCTGGCCCTCGATCAGGTATATTCCAGTTCAGGAACATCTCATCTTCCCACTCAAGGAGTCTCCATCATGTCAGAGCCATTTGTTGCCCAGAAGAGTCCTTATCCCGTTGCCGTCGAAGCAGGCAAAGCGTACTACTGGTGCGCCTGCGGACGCAGCGCCAACCAGCCCTTCTGCGACGGAAGCCACAAGGGAACCGAATTCACGCCCACGAAATACGAGCCTACGGAATCAAAGACCGTCTATCTCTGCGGATGCAAGCACACAGCCAACGCACCTTTGTGCGACGGAACCCACAAGAACCTGTAAGGCCACCATCAGGCCCGCATCACAACTGCATAGTCATTCTGAGCGAAGGCCGCCCGCTATGGCGGGCGGTCGAAGTCGAAGTATCCGCGGTTGTCTTTTCCGAGCTTGGGATTCACCGCACTGGCTGCGATGGAGGTCCGCCGTCGCTGTTCGCCCGTTCAATCGCCAAATTCCATCTCGTCAAACCGCCGCCATTTGTAGATGACGATCGAGAGAATCCAGCTCAGCGCAAAGATCCCGACGATGCAGTAGCCCAGAACACCGAAGTTGCCATTCAGCTTCAGCACCGCGTCCCAGAAGACGCCGCTTAAGTGAAACTTCCCGGCCAGCAACCCCAGCGCCTCAATGCCGCCCACCACCAGCGCCACCACCACTGAGACAAACGTGATCGTCAGGTTGTAGTAGAGCTTGCGTACCGGCTTGACGAAGGCCCAGCCATAAGCTCCCAGCATGAGAATGTTGTCCGTGGTGTCGATCAGCGACATGCCCGCGGCGAACAGCGCCGGAAACACCATGATCGACACAAGCGGCAGTCCCTTCGATGCCTCAGCCGCAGAAATGCCCAAAAGCCCGATCTCGGTCGCCGTGTCGAAGCCTAGCCCGAAGAGCACGCCCAGCGGATACATGTGCCAACTGCGCCGGATCATCGCGAACATGGGCCGGAATAGCCGCGCCAGAAAACCGCGGCTCGCCAGCAGCATGTCGAAGTCCTCGTCGACATACGGCGCACCGTTGCGCACGCGCTCAAACGCGCGATAGATCGAGACCATCACCGCCAGGTTGACGGCGGCGATCCCGAACAGAAACAGCGCCGAAACCAGCGTGCCCACCACGCCGCCCACGGCGCGCGCCCCGTCCATGCGATGCTGCAGCGCAAGAGCGGTCGCGGCAATGGCCGCTGAACCCACGACCACCACCGTCGAGTGACCAAGCGAAAACAGGAAACCGACACTAACCGGGCGCTTGCCCTCCTGCATCAGCTTGCGCGTCACGTTGTCGATGGCGGCGATGTGATCGGCGTCAACGGCGTGACGCAAACCGAAACTGTAAGCGAGCAGCGCCGTCCCGAGCAGCAGCGGAAAATGGCGAAACGCCACAATCGCCCACAGCCAGGCCGCCGCGTTGAATACAAAGAGAATGCTGTAGATACCAACAACTTTGCTGCGCAGATTGGCAGGAGCATCGTCGCACAGCCGCCACAAAACGGCCGCCACCCGGGAATCCTTGCGCTCCCGGTCAGCCTTCGTGCCGGATTGGACAAGATGAGGAATGAACCAATATTACCATTCTGAAAATCGTGCTATCAAACAATGACCGGCCCTGCAAGCGCGGCGCGCAGTCTCTTCTTCGCAACTCCCCGCGTCCAGCGCAAAAGCCGCTGCCATCAGGGAGCGCAGACGAGGGTGCTACGGTTGCTGTTCGCAGCTTCCCGATTGCTGGTCATCCACTCTCTAGTTACTACTCGGTAAATATATGGGACGGGCCACAGCCCGTTTGCGATACGCCCGCAAACCATGGAATCCAGCTCTGGCAGGGAACCGCTACGCCTGTGCCTGCACCGTCTGAGCCGGCTTCGGCTTCGGCGCTTCCTTTTTGCCGGGAGCCAGAATGGCATGAAGAATCGTGCCTTCCATGCGCGGCATGAACTCCACGACGCCGGAGTCGCCAATATCCATGATGAGCCGGTTGATGATGTTGTAACCCAGCTCGCGGTGCGACATCTGGCGGCCACGGAAGCGCAGGCTCGCCTTCACCTTGTCTCCCTCGTCGAGGAAGCGAACCACCTGATTCTTCTTGGTCTGGTAGTCGTGCTCATCCACCGTCACTGAGAACTTGACTTCCTTGATGGTGAACACCTTCTGGCGCTTGCGCGCGGCCCGCTCGCTCTTTTCCTTCTCGTAGAGGAAGCGGCCGTAATCCTGAATGCGGCACACGGGCGGGACGGCGTTGGGCGAAACCTCTACCAGATCGAGGCCGCGCTCGCGGGCCATGCGGATCGCTTCGTAGGGCGGGAAGATTCCTAATTGTTCACCGGCTTCGTCGATCACGCGGACTTCGCGCGCGCGGATCCGGTCGTTGATTCGAATAAAAGACTTGGTCGAACGTTTATCGAATGCGATGGTACTCCTCCGTGCCTGCGCCGCACAGGCCGGGCAGGGCGCCCATGGTCCGGAACGGCGCAAGTGCAAGTTGAGTATAGCATTGGCTTGGCGCGAGTGAACAAAGGAGTTAGGGTTCGATTTTGCTCCGGAGCCGCCTCCCGGTGCAGTTTTCACCCTCGTTGGCCTAAGCCCGGCTTCGCCCCCACGCCCACCCGGAACCGATTCGATACACTGAATATACAGGCGCTAGAGCACCCGCGCGAAAGAGCGTTGACCCCTGGCGCCTGAACCCTGACCACTGTGTTCATCGACGAAGCCAAAATTCGCGTCAAAGCCGGCGACGGCGGCAACGGCTGCATGGCATTCCGGCGGGAGAAGTTTGTCCCCCGCGGCGGCCCGTCCGGCGGCGACGGCGGCCGCGGCGGCGACGTCTTCATGGAGTCCACCCAGCGTCACAACACGCTCATCCACTTCCGCTACAACCCCGAGCACAAGGCGCAGCGCGGCGAGCACGGCATGGGTTCGAACTGCACCGGCCAGGACGGCCGCGCCATCGTTCTGCAGGTTCCCGTCGGCACCGCGCTCTACGACGCAGAGACCGGCGAGCTGGTCCACGACTTTAAAGAGCCGGACGAGCGCATCGTCGTCGCCCGCGGCGGACGCGGAGGACGCGGCAACCAGCACTTCGCCACCAGCACGCATCAGGCTCCGCGCGAGCACGAACTGGGACGGCCGGGCGAGGAGCGCGCCTACCGCCTCGAACTCAAACTGCTGGCAGACGTGGGCCTCGTTGGCTACCCCAACGCCGGCAAGTCCACGCTCATCTCGCGCATCTCGGCGGCGCGGCCCAAGATTGCCGACTACCCCTTCACAACGCTTGAGCCCAATCTCGGCGTGGTCACCGTCGGCGAGGAACCGGAGCAGCAGTCATTCGTAGTCGCCGACGTTCCGGGACTGATCGAAGGCGCGCACCTGGGCGCGGGACTCGGCGCGCAGTTTCTGCGCCACATCGAGCGCACGCGCGTCCTGGCCCATCTGGTCGATGTCTCCGACGCATCGGGCCGTCCCGATCCCGTCGAGGATTTCCGCGTCATCAACAACGAGCTGGCGAACTTCACCGGCGGCAGCGAATTTCCGCTGGCCCAAAAGCCCATGATCGTGGTCGCCACCAAGATCGACTCCGCCAATCCCGTGAAGCTCAAGAAGCTCGCCGCGCATGCCAAGCGCCGCAAGCTGGAGTTCCACGCCGTCTCGGCCGTCACCGGCGAAGGCATCGACGAGCTGAAGTGGGCGCTCGCGCGGCGCGTGCAACCAGAGAAAAGCTAGCGAACAGCAAGCAGCAAACAGTTGCATCTGTCTACTGTTTGCTGTCTGCTGTCTACAAGAAGGTCTGGCTTGGCCGATGCACCCTCTATCGCTTATGGTGCGGATTCTTGAAGTCGAGTTCGATGGGTGTCCAGTCGGACAGACGCTTGGCGTCGATCTGGTCCGTGCTGGGGTTCATCTCCAGCGACGAACGGGTGAGCGCCACCGAGATCTTGACTTTGCCGTTAACGTTGTAAGCCTCAAGCATCTTGCCGAGGTCGGTGCTGGCTCTTTCCACGTAATCGTCCGGCAGCGCGCCCTTGGGGCCGGTAATCGTCACCGCGGCCATGGCCATCTGGTTCATCACCGTGCCCTTGACCTTGGCGGCCGCGGAATCGAATTGAACGACCAGGTCAACGCGGCTTTCAAACTGTTCCGGATCGGCATCGTACTTGATCTGCGGAATCGTCAGGCCAGACGGGTTCGCCTTGGCCGGCGCCGGGCCAAAAGAAAGGTGATAGGCTGCTCCCTGCCACTTGGGCGGGATCTGAATCTCAGCAGACTTGTTTTGGCAGCCGGCAACGAGCAACAGCGCCGCAGACAAGGCAATGATGGCAGTTTTCATGGAATCCTCCTGGTGTATTTGCGATGACGCGACAGGATAGCACTTTCACGCGGTGTTGAGCAGTGGCTTGCGCGCCAGCGAATACACGGAGCCAAGAGTCATTTGGAGAAGCGGGAAACCGATAGCCCCATCCTGCCCTGAGGAGCCGTGCACTCGTGAAATCCCTGGCGAGTTTGATCGGATAGAGTGCCCGAGCAGCGACCTCGGGCCCGTAGACCGCGGACCGGGTAGCCCGCGCTCCAGCCGGTGAGGAAACCGGCGCTACGGTTGAACAATGCGTTGCGGTTGCAGCTACTCTTCCTCTTCCTCTACCGGCCGCTTGGCGTTGGCCAGAATCTTCTCGGCGACTGGCTGCGGCACGAAGTCGTAGTGGTCCATCTCCATGCGGTAGCTGCCCTTGC
>JAJYFA010000168.1 GCA_021790995.1 Acidobacteriota bacterium | reverse complement strand
ACCCGAACTACGGCGCCGTCTCGTTGTTCAATCCACGAACGATTCAGTTAACAGCGCAGTACACCTTCTAAGCCCCGGCGACTGCCTGCTGCATTGCGGCAGGCAGTCATCTGTTCGAGGCGTGGGACCGAAGGTGCCCGCGCCTCGGGCAATTCCCAACAGCAAAGCTATAGAGTAATAGGTAGTCAATTCTGGGAATCCAGGGGTTGGTGCAAGCGGGATGAAGCCGATTACGCTTGAACTTTGTGTCGATTCGGTCGAATCGGCTGTCGCCGCGCAAAACGGTGGAGCGGATCGCATCGAACTTTGCTCGGCATTGAGCGAGGGCGGACTGACTCCGAGTGCTGGCCTGATTCGTTCGGTCCGTGCTGCGGTTTCGCTGGACGTCTACGTGATGATCCGGCCCCGTGGCGGAGATTTCTGCTACACGCCGAGCGATGTGAGTGTCATTCTCGACGACATTCAGGAGGCGCGTTCCCTGGGCGCCGACGGCGTGGTGCTAGGCGCGCTGACGCTCAACGGCGAAGTGGATTTAGCGCAGACGGCAGAGTTTGTTCGCGCTGCGCGGCCCATGAAGGTGACTTTTCATCGCGCCTTTGATCTGACGCGCGACCTCGAAAAGGCCCTCGAAGACGTAATCGCTACTGGGGCGGACAGGGTTCTGACATCCGGCGGCGAAAGTGATATCGTACTCGGCGCGGCTAACATAGCCCGGCTGGTGGCAAATGCTCGCAAAAGAATTGCCATTATGGCCGGCGGGAATGTGCGCCGCAATAATGTGCAGGAACTTGTCGCCGCCACGGGTGTCGAAGAGGTGCATACATCGCTGCGCACGCGCCTGCCAAGTCCTGCGCAGCAGGTGAATCTGCGGGTGAAGCTTGCCGCGCACATGGAAGAACATATGCGCTATATCGTCCGCCAAAGCGACGTGCTTGCCTTGCGCGAAAGACTGAATGTAACGGGGGCGGGCGCGGTTCGCGAGGCAGTAAAGTAAACTCGATAGATCGGACTGAAACGCATGTCCTCAAAGACAGACAAGCGCGCCAACGAAATTTTGCGGCTATTGCTGCGCGGCGGTAAAACGTCTGTGAACGACCTGACAAGCGAGCTTTCAGCATCGCCCGCAAGCATCCGCCGCGATCTGGCTCGCCTTGAGGAGCGAGGATTAGTGCACAGGGTGCACGGCGGAGCGATGCTCTCAAGCGGATCGATTTATGAGCCGTTTCGCTTCGATGAATCCTTTGATGTCCGCGAAGATCGCTTTTCCGCTGAAAAGCAGCGCATTGCCCATGTGGCAGCAGAACTCGTGCAGGAACGTGACACTGTCGGTCTCTCCGCCGGAACCACAACAACTCTGCTGGCCAAGCAGCTGCAGCATCGGCGAAATATTCACGTCGTCACCAATGCCGTGAACATTGGCATGGAACTTAGCTCCACCACCAACATTCAGACCACCCTCACCGGCGGTGCCATGCGGTGGGCGGGCGCATTTTCCCTTGTCGGTCCGGCGGCCATCGAAACCCTGAACATGTTTGTCATGGATCGCCTCTTTCTGGGCGTTACCGGCGTACATCCCGAGCGCGGGGCGACCATGATCGAGCCAGATGAGGCCGCGGTCTTGCGCGTCATGGTCAAGCAGGCGCGGGAAGTGATAGTCGTAGCCGATTCCAGCAAGATGGGCATGGTGAGTCCTGCCGTGATCTGCACGCCGCGCGAGATCGATCTGCTGATCACCGACATCGGTATTGATCCAGACACCGCGGCGGCGTTTGAGGCTGCCGGCGTTCGCGTAACTACGGTATGACGCTTTAGGGATAGCCGCGGCACAATCGCTACGTGCCGATGTCCGCCTGAATCTATTTCTTTCACGAAGAGGAAGGGAATCTATGTCCACGACCCGGCGGAATTTCTTATCGGCAGGCGCATTGATCGCCGCGGCAGCTGCTGGAAGTGGGATCGATGAGCCTCTCGACGCGCAGAGCCAACCAGGCAGTACGGCCAGGTATGAGCCTCCGCGTCACCCTGTCATCGTAACCCGCGAGACCGGCGACAATTCGGTTGCAGAAGCTTACACAATGCTCGAACAAGGCGCAGATACTCTCGATTCGGCTCTGCACATCTGCCAGGCTCGAGAAGACGATCCCACGGACCATAGCGTTGGGTACGGCGGCTTGCCCAATGAAGACGGAGTTGTGGAGCTGGATGCTTGCGTCATGCACGGACCGACAAGACAGGCGGGATCTGTTGGCGCCGTCCAGGATGTTCGTCACGCGGCGCTGCTGGCCAAATGCGTCATGGAGAATACCTCGCACGTAATGATGGTCGGCAAAGGGGCAAAGAAATTTGCCATCGATGAGGGCTTTCGCAAAGAAAATCTCCTGACTGGCGACGCGCGCAAGATCTGGCTGCTATGGAAGGCGCAGGGGAACGGCTGGTGGAAGCCGGGCATCGACAGTCCGGCGTGGAAACCGCCCTCTGGATGCTCGCGTGCGGAGGCTTCTAACCTTTCGCCCGTTCCACGGCATCCACGGCCGGAAGATGTGGATGGAATTGTGCAGCAGATGCGGCGTCTGTATGCGCTGGCCGATCGCATGGGCATTGAGCCGCGCCTGCGGCAGGAGGCGGTGCTTCAGGTGATGTGGCCGACAACCGGAACCATTCATGTTTCCACATTGAACACAAAAGGCGAAATGTCGGGTGCGACGACAACATCCGGACTGGCCTGGAAGATCCCTGGCCGCTTGGGCGATTCGCCCATTATTGGCGCAGGATGTTATACCGACCAGGAAATTGGGTCGGCGGGCGCCACCGGAAATGGCGAGGAGAACATCAAAGTCGCCGGTGCGCACACCATTGTGGATCGGATGCGCGCTGGCGCCAGCCCCAGGGAAGCGGGGATGGAGGCATTGCGCAGAATCGCACACAACTATAACTACGATATGGAGAAATTGCGTTATCTGGACATGATGTATTACATTCTGCGCCGCGACGGAGCTTATGCAGGCGTGTCGTTGTGGAGCACGCATGGAACGAGCCAGCGCAAGAAATTTGTGGTGCATGACGGGACGCTGCGAACGGAGCTTTGCGACTATCTGTTTGAGGGTTCCACGCAGAGTGTCCATCCTTTCTGATTCGACGCAATGAGCGCCGTTCTTTGCTGCTCTCATGAGAATTGCATTTTGCAGACTAACGCGCAGCGTGCTATGCGCAGCCTGCCTCTTTCAAGGAGTTTCATTGATGGATAAGATTGCTCGAGTTGTTCGAATTGCGCTGGTCGTCGCTCTTTCGATGCAGGGCTTTATGCGCGTGTATGGTGCTACTACTCCGTCGCAACGCAAAGGCGATTCCGGCATCACTTTGGCAGATCCATCTCTTTCCAGACCGCCGGTTCCACCGTGCACAGTCACGCTTTTTGCGAATTTGCTGTTTGAGCCGCACGGCAATGCGGCCGCCATGAACGCGGAGCCGGATCAATGGCAGTTTGATCCCCCGGCAGCGTGCCCCGGGCCGTGGGCGAAGGTGGTGCTGGAAGCGGATTTTGCAGTCACGGCAGGACGCCAGTACGATCGCACGGCAAGTATCTGGCTGGACGGAGTCAATCTGTATTTCGGCACAACCAGGGAGCCATCGGCACACGACGCTCCGCAGTGGCATGTCGAGCGCGACCTGACGCAATATGCGAGTTTGTTTCAAAAATCCGGTGTTGGCCAGGTAGTTCTTAATAACTGGGTCGATCAGGTTTACACCGGGGTCATCAGCGGCAGCGCCCGGCTACTCTTCTATCCGGCAGTCAAGGGAGCGAAGCCGTCTGTGCCGGCCGATCACGTCTATGGTCTTGATAGCGACCCGCGCGGCGCTCCTGTTTCCCTGCAAAGTGCGAGCGATACGCTCTCGCGAACCTTCACCTTTCCACGCAATGTGGAGCGCGTCTATCTCGACGTAATTGCTCAAAGCCAGTCGACCGACGAGCAATGGTACATGTGCATTGACGATGCCGATCTCGACCCAACGCGCGAATACTCACTAGGCCCGCCTGCCAGCGGCGATCCTCTGGAGCAGTGCGGCAACGGAAACTTCAGGGAAGTGGAAGTGAGTATCGATGGTCAGCCCGCAGGCAGAGCGCCGATCTATCCCTGGACCTATACCGGAGGCGTCGATCCGTATCTCTGGCGGCCAACGCCGGACGTGCAGACGCTAAACTTTGTGCCGTACCAGATTGACCTTACGCCCTTCGCGGGCTTATTGGATGACGGCCACAATCACACCATCGCAGCGCGTGTCATCGGTGCTTATCATTTCTTCAGCCTGGCCGCAAATCTGCGTGTGTATCAGGATCGCGGCCAGGAAGTGCTTAAAGGTCGATTAACCGAGAACACCCTGGCCAGCAAACAGCAGCAACTCGCGCCGCATGTTGAGCGTCAGTGGAATACGCATTCGGATGGGATTGGTAACGGCCAGGTAGATACCACTCAACATGGCGACTATACGATCGCTGGCGAACTCAACACGTCGCATGGCCTGGTTGTCACGCGCGTGGAACAGCAGTCTGCATACTCAAATCGGCAAAGTTTCCTGCATCCCGATGCGGAGATCTACCACCAGATTATCCATATGAACTTTGCGGTGACGGACACAACCAGTACTTCCGTCAATGGCAAGCAATCGAAGCGTGTGCGGCAGTTGAACTATCCATTGCTGGTGGATGTTATGAAGCATTTGAAGCAGGATAATAGCTTCACGGCCGCGATCGTCATGCAACAGGCATACGCAAAACAGTTAGACGATTTCCGCGATGGCCGTATCGTGTTCTGGTCGAAGCTTGACGATGCGATTGAAAGCCACGATACCGCCGACTACAATGCAACCGGGACTGCTATCGTCAGCCCCCGCGGCCAATACGGCCATCAACTCTATCAGTTCAGGGATTCGCTGGGCAGTTGCTATTCGCGAAAGGTCGAGACCCGCAATGGGGCGGTATCATCGGTCGATGATGCCGCTGGCTGTAAGAGCGGTGTTAACGTTCTAAACTGGCGCTCACGGCCTGACGCCATGTAGAAGGCGGCGCGGTGTTTCAATGAGAACGCTGATCGTTCCCATGCCCAGTGCCGGTAGGCTCACAGCCGCCACCATTTCTTTGCGGTTTTCAGAGCCTTCTGGTGTTTTTCCGGACTGCTTATCCCGCCAAATTCCCGAAGTACATTGAGTCCGAAGCTCACGCCCTCCTTTATGCCCCATCGCTCCACTGTTTTGGAGAATGTGACGCTGCTCGGCGGCGAATAAGCATTGCTCAGAGCGGTAGACATGCCAAAGCCAAGGATGCTGGAGTAATTTGGCATCTCGCGGCCCTGGTCGCTGTAAGCCACGAGTTCGCTGCGGAGAGCCCACCAGATTCTGGAACCGGGTGAGCCGGATCCTTTGCGGAAGTAGCGTGGATCCTGGTGGAAGACCGTGGGCAGCAGCGCATCGCTGAAAAGAAAAGTCGAAGTTAAATTTGCGGCGTTGTAGCCGACGCGCTTTCCAAAACCGGCTCCACCCCATCCGTACTGAGGGCCGTAGTTTGCAGCCCGATCGAAAGATCCGAACATCAACGCCTCGATGGGCAAGGATGGATCGAAAGTCTTGCGATAGGCCATCTCGAATTTCTGCCTGGTACGCAGCGGAGCCACGGGAATGTGAGGATCCTGCACGGTTTCATAGCCCGGGAAGAGTAGCAGTACACGGCTATGCGGAAGGGGCATCTCTGGAAGCGATTTGTCGATGGGCGCCTGCGCAGACACCTTCTTCGCGGTCCCGGCCAAAAATATGGAAGCCAACAAGGTGAATAGGAGTCTTCGAATCACCGCGCACCATTCAAATGTCTGAAGAAGTGAGGAAATCAGCGAGCAGCCGCGTAGGCCGTATATTCAATTAGACGATCGTTGGAAACCTGGGTGAGCAAGAGAGATTGCACTGAAGTGTTGATTTTTGTGGCGGTTAGTGACAAAGAAACGGATCGAGGCGGCCAGCCACGGTATCCGGGCCGATGTGCACCGTCGCGGCAGGCTCGCGACAACTCGTGATGCGAGCCTGCTGGGCAATTCGCTAGGGCAGAAAAGATCTATCGGCGCGATAATGGGGATTCGTCAAAGCGCGGCCGCATGGACACGTTCTCGGTTCCCCACAAAATCTCGATTGGGGAAGAAAAACCAGGCCGAAGCATCGCTCCAGCCTGGTCGCATGATCGCATCTGCATGTACTTTTATGGATGCAGGATCAGAGTGCGCTGAAGCTGGAAAGTGAGCGTCGATTCGGCCGGCACTTTCACGTGTTTGCCGCGGGTAAGGTATTGCGTAATTGCGCCCAGGCCGCCGCCCGCCAGAGCGCCAATCCCTGCGCCCTTGCCACCCCCAAAGAGGGCTCCCATCACAGTTCCAAGTCCTGCGCCGCCGCCAGTGTATATGGCAGTGCGCTTGTTTATGCCGTATCCCGCCGAGCCGTTTGCAGTCACCGAGGAAGTGTCGACGCGATAGACCGTTCCATTGAGTGTGACAGAGTTCAGATCGAGCGCGAGATCGGGATTCTTTGCCGTCGTGTCCTGGTTAAGATTAACAATCTTAAGCTCCGCCTGCGTCCCGCTGGGGATGCCGACTGCTCCGGTGCTGTCCATCACGCCCTGCTCGATTACAGCCGGATAGAGCGTGCCAACGTTATCGGTCGCGGTGTCGATGGCGGCATCGGTACGGACTACGATCTGTGTACCCGAAGGAATCACGATCGACGGTGTTCCCTGCGCCATGGTCCTCGGCATCGACGTGACGGCAGGCGCTGGCGCAACGCGGCCGGCCTGCGATGCCATTGCCGAGGCTGCTCCGTAAGCAGAAGTTATCGGCGCGGTCGCCGATGCAGATGATGCATCATGCTCGCTGGCCGTGATAACCAGCGAGGACACGTCCTTCAGCGGAAATACGTAGCCGACGTCGTTCGATCCACGGAAGGTGATGCTCGTGATGCCGGTCAAATGCCCTGTGTAGGACTGACCGTTACGCAGTGCAATATGATCGCTTACGTTGGAGAACACCAGCGATTGTACCTGGCTGACAGGAAAGGTGTACTGGATGCCTGTTGTATCGGTGAATGCAATTTTGCCGGTGGCCGCGCCCGTATAAACACCGGAGTAGCTTCTGCCGTCGCGCAGGATCACGAAATCCGCGTGTGCAGCGGCTGCGCACCACAAGGAAACGACCAAGAGCACCAACGTTCTCTTCATCTTTTGAACTCCTTGATAGGGAAAGTTTCTTCGCCGCTCCCAGAATACTACTGGGAGCGGCGGATGTCTGCGGTTATGACTGGCGCACTTGGGATCCTCGACTGCCCGCCGACTGGAGCATGAGCGCAATCCGCTCATGTAGCGCAACTTTTCTCCCGGTGCGCAGCGTCCAATTCCTGAGGCATGCTCCTGGCACACAAGGGCTAATAGCTTTTGTAGGCCGGGTTGAATTTGGGCCGGGGCTGGCTATGAATATAGGCCGCCACGTCAAATGCTTCCTGCGGCGTCAGAGTTCCCGGACTGCTCTGCGGCATGTTGTGAATGATGAATTTCGCCATCTTGGTGGGATCGTTCATCCCCGCGCCATCATTGAAAGATCTGCTTCCCCAAACTGCCGGCAGCGCTGGCGGAGCTCCCTCACCGTTAAAGCCGTGGCACGCGGAGCACAGAACAGCGTAGATCACTTTGCCGTTTTCCGGGTCTCCCTTGAGCGCAGGCAGGTTTACCAGTCCGCGGCTCTTGTACGGCTGCCCTTTCACTCCGTTTCTCGACAGCGAGTTAATATAGGCTACCAGCGCTCTGATCGGAACACTGTCCACGGGAGGCGGCTGGCCGGCTTCGCTGCGCGTAAAGCACTCCTGGACGCGAGTTGCGAGCGAAATCACATGGCCCGCTCGCTTGTTGTACATGGGGAATAGCCCTGCCAGATCGATCAGCGGTGCGGCGTAGGCAGTGGTGCCGCTTCCGATGTGGCAGTCGTTGCAGGAGAGTTTATTGCCGACATACTGCCTTGCGTACTTCGGTGTGTTGTCAAAGATTCGCTTGCCCTGCCGCACCAGATCATGCGGTTCATGTTCTGCAACCGCAGCGTTCGCGTCGCGAATCTTCACCGGAGCTTTGTCGGCTCCGTGGCCCAGACTGACTGCAAAGACCATGCAAAACAAAGTCACGGCAGCAAATGAAGAGGATCTCTTCCCAAGTAGCTCAACCATCAACGATCTCTCTTGTTCCATCAACCGCATCAGAGGTTTATACCCGCACTTGCGATGGATGAGCGGCGCCCTTTTCGCGCAGGCTCTGCATCTGCTGAACGGGCGTGGCCCGCATCCAGGTCCAGCGCGGCAATGCCGGCGTCAGCCTGGGAAACGAACGATTGAAGGGTGAGTGGATTTCTCCTTGTTTCTTTTCCGGGAATATTTCTCCCAACGTTTCAGAATACTACTGTCTGGACAAAGAGAGTCTCAGGAGCGTGGTTTCAAGAGGGTCAACTGATTATTCCTCGCCGGCTGGCGGCGATCAACTGAGGAGAGATCTCCTGTGCGATTCGAACTGCTTCTGCGATGAGCGCGCAGCCGGGAGATAGACGCAGTGCCTTGTGCCACGAGGTTTATTTGAGCAGCCCGGTGAAAATCCCTCAGAGCGTGCCCAGTGTCAGGCCCAGCCTACCTGCTTCAGCGCCAACTCGGCGTTCCATATCTTCGTCATGTGCACGATCTTATCGCCCTCGAACTGCATGACGTAGACGTAATCGGTGCTCATGCTTCGGCCGGTGGGCGGAACCGGTCC
>JAJYFA010000167.1 GCA_021790995.1 Acidobacteriota bacterium | reverse complement strand
TGGGATCGTGGCCACCCGCCGGAGGCTATCCCAGCAGTTTCACTCGCTGTCCCTGTTTCTCCAGCGCCGCGACCGCCCTTTTGTCGAACGAGACGAACGTTTCGCCGCCCAGCCAAGCGCCTTCGTAGGCAATCACACCATCGGCGAAGTCTGCTCCTGAACTCATTGCATCGAGGCCCGCTCGAACAGCTGCATCGTCCGTAACGACATTGGCGGCTTCCAAGTAACCGAGAATGGCCTTGATAATCGCTGCCTTCGGCAGCTTGTTGCCTTGGCGGAGCACCCAGACCATTTCGCAAAAAGTGTGCCGTCCGATGATGACCTGATCGGCGGAACTCAACGCATGTCGCGCTGCGCGGCTCTGGGTTATGTCGTCGTTCAGCACAGCGCGCACGAGGACATTGGTATCCGCGATGATCTTCATCGCCGAACGCCTCTTTCGAATTCCGCAACCACAGCGTCGCCGATGGCCTCGTCCATCTCTTCGATGGTGAGCTTCACATTGGTCTTGCCCGCGAGCATTCCAAAGACATCTTCGATCCTGCCCTTCTTCTTGATCGCCCGGCCGCGGATCTCCCCGCCAGGCAGAAGATCGATTTCCATCTTTTCTCCCGGATTGATTCCGAGATGCCGGAAAAACTCCTTCCGGAGCGTCACTTGTCCCCGTGAAGTAGTGCTGACAATGGCCATGAGGGAACCTCCCCTTTGATTGTAATGCAATTGTGCATTATTGCGCGAATCATCACTTTCAGCGGCCATGTACTGTTGCAACGGCGGTCCGATTTAAGATGGCTATGAGATCAAAACTATGAAGATCTTCGTCACAGGCGCCACCGGTTTCGTCGGCCATCACGTCGCCAAAGCTCTCGCCGCCGAGGGCCACGAACTGCGCCTGCTTACGCGTAAAACCAGCAATCCCGCCAATCTCGAAGGTATCCGGGGTGAGACCATTGCCGGCGATCTGCTAACGCCCGAGAGCCTGAAGCCGGCGATCGCCGGCTGCGATGCAGTTGTGCATGTGGCGGCCGATTACCGCCTCTGGATTCCCGATCCAGCCGCGATGTATAAGGCCAACGTCGACGGCACGCGCGAGTTGCTGCGCCTGGCACGCGAGACTGGCGTGCGCCGATTCGTTTACACATCGAGCGTCGCCACCATGCACTTCCGCACTGACGGCATTGTGATCAACGAAGACACTCCGGTCTCGCTCGCCGACATGGTGGGCCACTATAAGCGTTCGAAGTTTCTCGCTGAGCAGGAAGCGATCAAAGCCGCGCAGGCCGGACAGTCCGTCATCATTCTCAATCCGACTACACCCATCGGCCCCAACGATCGCAAGCCTACACCCACAGGCCGCATCTTCATTGACTTTCTCAATAAGAGATTTCCAGCCTACATGGACACGGGCCTTAATCTCGTTGATGTCTCCGAGGTCGCGCGCGCCCACATGCTGGCGCTTACCCACGGCGCACCCGGCCGCCGTTACATTCTGGGCGGCGAAAACCTCACACTCAAACAGATTCTCGACAAGATGGCGGCGATCACCGGTCTACCCTCGCCTACTGTGAGGATTCCCTTTGCCGTCGCGGCGGCCTATGCATTTTTTGAGGAGTGGATCACTGGCCGCATCCGCGGCAAGGAACCTCGCGCCACACTCGAAGAGGTACGCATGGGCCGCAAGAAGATGTTCGCCTCCAGCGCCCGCGCGCAGACCGAGCTTGGTTTCCGCATTCTACCGGTTTATCCTGCCATGCGCGCCGCGATTGAGTGGTTTCGCGCCAACGGCTACGCGCCGTAGTGGGTTGATATGAAGAACGACGCCCCTCAGGGGCTAAAGCCCCACTCATTTTTTGGCTTTATTGGCACGACTAAAGTCGTGCCCTTTCAAAACAAATTCAAACTGACCAACTGTCCTACGCACCGTAAGCTCGCTCGGTGAATGCTGGATGTGGGTAATCTTCTCTACTTTGGCGCTTGCGGAATGGTCTTGGCGTATCCCGTGCGGAAGTACCTTTTCAAGCTTCCGTCCGGCGCGACGATGTAGTATTCTCCGACGTCGCTGCCGGCCACAACGAATTTTCTGCCCAATGGCGAAGATGCCTCTTCGAGTGCGCCGCGCGCCGGATGATCGGCATTCTTCATGCTGAATTCTTCGTAGAACTGGCCATTTTCCTTGAGAATCCTCGCGGTGAAGCCATCCGACGGGTCGCGCCAACTGCCGAGGACTTCTTCGCCTGCGTTACCGACTGGCAGGCTTGCGGATGCTCCCGACTGCGGCTCTGAAGACGGAAAACTGATGGCAAACTGCGGCTGGGAATCGGTAACGGACGGCTGGAGACTCGCCTTTGCCCAAGGGCGCGGGTCATTTTTTGCGCCCTTGATGTAGAAGTTCAGGACGATGGGCACGATCCCGGCGCATTCATGCTGGCGAATCGAATCCGCGATGGTATTCACCTGTGACTGGTCGACAGACTTTGCAAGCTCCACATCTTCGGCGCAACTTGAACCGGGTTCTCTGTCGAGGTGGAGGACGGTATAGTGGAACGCGGCCGCCCATGCCTCGATCTGCTTGATTGGGGGCCTGGCGCTGTCGGGATGGAGCCACTCGCGATAGGCCGTTTGGCCTTCGATACTCATCCCGGAGGCCGCGTCGTCCGGGCGGTTCTGATTGGTGTCCGCACTGGTCCTGGCGGGGCTCACAGCTTCGGTACGCTCCAGTTCGGCCGCGATCTCGCTCGGCGACTTCCCCGGTTTGCCATGAGGCGAGCCGAAGAAGAGATACGTTACGAGAAAAGCCACTCCGCCCAAAATCACCACAACCGTTGCAATCGCAAGGATGGCCCGCCGGCGCGCACCCTTTTGCTTTCTTTCGGCCCGGTGACAGGCGGGGCATAGACTATTCTTTGAGCCTTCGTAGGCGTTTGCGCCGCATCTTGAACATCTCATAAAGGAAGCCTTCTTCCACTCTCGGACTAGAACATAGCATACGCAATGACTCGCGTCGCCATCATCGCCGCCATGCCGGGTGAACTAAAGCCGTTCGTTGCCGCATGGCCGCACTCCACGCGCAACGGCATCCAGTTCTGGGCTCAGCGCAATGAAGAAGAGGAGTGGATCGCCGCCTGCGCCGGAGCAGGCCACGCTGCCGCTACGCGAGCCTTCGCCGGCATCGAAGACGGCGGCCCCATCGATCTCGTCTTCTCTATCGGCTGGGCCGGTGCCTTGCGTCCCGAAATCGCGCCTGGCTCGGCGTACAACGTTGCCGGAGTCATCGATACGCGCACCGGCGAGCGGTTCCACTGCGAGGCCGGGGCAGGGGATCTCTGGCTCGCCACCAGCCCGCGGGTTGCCGATCACGCCGAAAAGCTCCGCCTCGCGTCTACGTACAACGCCGCACTTGTCGACATGGAGGCCGCCGTCATTGCGCGTCTCGCTTCGGCGCGCGAGATTCCGTTTTATGCCATCAAGGGCGTGAGTGACGGCCTCAACGACCGCCTGCCTGACTTCAATCCATTTCTCACCGCTGAAGGCCGCTTCCGCCTGATCCCATTTGCTCTTTTGAGCCTCATTCGTCCCTGGTACTGGCCCGCGCTCGTCCGGATGGGCGAAAATAGTAAAAAGGCTTCCCTGAGCATCGCAGAGTCGCTGCTTGAATTTCTCGATGAGCGATTCGGCGATGAATGAGGTCACACCGAAAAGCAAGATGGCCACGCATAGCTCAAAATTAAAATTTCGTCTCGACGAGAGAATCCCTTCCACCATGCGAGCCGTGGTCTATCGCGCCATTGACGACGTGCGGCTGGAAACCGTTCCGGTTCCGCGAATCGGCCCCGGCGAACTGCTGGTAAAGATCGCCACCTGCGGCATCTGCGGGACAGATCTGAAGAAAATCCACATGGGATCACACTCGGCGCCTCGCATCTTTGGCCACGAGATGGCTGGGATTGTCGCAGAAGTGGGCGCAGGCGTGACCAACTTTGTCGTCGGCGACCGTGTGATGGTTTATCACCACGTGCCTTGCGGCCACTGTTATTACTGCCGCAAGAATACGCCGGCGCAATGCGAGCACTACAAGAAGGTTGGCTCGACTGCAGGCTTTGAACCCTCTGGCGGGGGCTTTGCCGAGTATATCCGTGTGATGGACTGGATCGCCAGCGAGGGCGGCGTGGTACGCATCCCTGACGACGTGCCCTTTGAGCAGGCGGCATTTATCGAGCCGCTTAACACCGTGCTGAAGGGCGTCAAGCTGCTTAATCTCGCCGACGACGAGACGGTGCTGGTCATCGGGCAGGGCCCCATCGGACTGATGCATGCCGCGCTTGCCGCGCGCGCGGGCGCAAAGGTGCTGACCTCCGATCTCTTTGCCGAGCGCCACAACCTTGCATCACGCTTCGGCCTGAAGAATCCGATCTACGCGGACAGGGAGAACGTGGTCGAGCGCGTCTTTGCCGAAACAGATGGCCGCGGCGCCGACGCCGTGATCCTTTGTGTAGGTGGAAACGCGCTCATCCGCACCGCAATGGCCGCGGCGCGCCCCGGCGGCAAGGTGATGCTCTTTGCTCAGACGCAACACGGCGAGGCTACATTCGACCCGGCTGCGGTTTGTGTGGACGAAAAGGCGCTCATCGGTTCATACTCTTCTTCATTCGCGTTCCTAGACGAGGTGACGGACCTCTCATTCGGCGGCTACCGCAACGGCTTCGATCTAACGCAATTAATCTCGCACCGTTTCCCGCTGGAAGAAGCGGCGAAAGCCATCGAAATCGCATCTAACCCTGGGCCAGGCTCGATGAAAATTATGATGGAGCCTATAGCCGGGGCAGGCGCAGAGTAGGAGGGATTCGATGGCGAACACAGTCAAAGACGCGCTTCGTCGCGGCCGCAAGACCGTCGAAACCGTCGTCGAAGAGGGCCGCAAGACCGTCGAATCGGTCGTCGAAGAGAGCCGCAAGAAGGTTGAGAACGTGGTAGAGGGCGGTCTCGATACCGTCGAGACAGTCGTCGAAGTGGGCCTGAATACCGTCGAGACGGTGGTTGTCAAAGGCCGCAGGAAGGTCGAATCAGCCGTCAGCCTGGGCCGCAGGACCGTCGAGCACGCGCTGCTCCGCGGCCGAACCACCATGCAGGCCGCCGTCCTCCACGGCCGCGAAGACGTTCGCATCGAGCAGGTTCCAATTCCCATGGCCGAGGCCGGTGAGCTGGTCGTTCACGTCGATGCAGCGCTCACCTGCGGCACCGATCTTAAAGTTTTCCGGCGCGGCTATCACGCGCGCATGATTGTACCGCCGGCGCTCTTTGGACACGAGATGGCGGGGACCGTGGTCGAAGCTGGCCAGGGCGTCACGGACTTTGCACCCGGCGACCGCGTGGTGGCGCTCAACTCCGCGCCCTGCGGCAAGTGCTATTACTGTTCGCGCGGCCAGGAGAATCTCTGCGACGATCTACTCTTCAATAATGGAGCATACGCCGAGTTCATCAAGATTCCGGATCGCATCGTTTCCAAAAACACGCTGAAGGTTCCGGCCAGTGTGCCGTTGGAGCACGCCGCGCTCACTGAGCCGCTGGCCTGCGCCGTGCACGGATTCGAGGATTCCGAACCGCGCGAGGGAGATGTTGTCGCCGTCATCGGTGGTGGGCCGCTGGGGTTGATGATTCTGCATGTCGCCGCGCTAGCGGGTTACGAAACCATCTCGCTCGTCAAGCGCGAAGGGCAGGTGGAGGCAGCAAAGCAACTGGGTGCGACGCACGTCGTGCAGAGCTCGTCGATCCGCAAGGCCATTGAAGATACGCGCGCCCTCACGCCCAACGGCCGCGGCGTCGATATTGCCATTGAAGCCGTCGGCGTGCCCGAGGCCTGGCAGGAGGCGGTGGAACTGGTGCGCAAGGGAGGAACGGTGAACTTCTTTGGCGGCTGTCCCAAGAACACCAATGTCACGCTCGACACCAATCGCCTCCACTATAGCGACATCACCTTGCGCGCGACCTTCCATCACACGCCCGCAATCTGCCGCAAAGCACTCGCACTCATATCGAGCGGCCGCTTTCAGGCAGGCGCTTTTATCACTGGCCGCGCACACCTCTACGAACTGAACCGTGTCTTCGAGAATCTGATGAATCGCTCCAGCGAAATCAAAACCGCCATCGTGCCGTAATTGCGATCATGCAAACGGTGCGGCAATATTTGATTGTCATCCTGAGCAAGTCCACCGCGGGCGAACGAGTCGCAGGATCTGCACTTGCTTTTCGCACGTTCCATCTGGCACAAGCTTCAAGCTCGTCGATTCACTCAACACACCGCTCTCAAGATAGCGCAAAATAGATACAGGCCATGCCCATGAGTGCTACCGCCCAACCCACGACCGAAGAACTTCTCGCCCGCGGATGGTCCGCGCTACCGCCGGCTTATCGCATTCCCGACGTGGCGCCCACCCTCGACGAGGCCCGTGCGTACTGCCGAAATCTGGCCGAGACGCACTACGAGAACTTCCACGTGGCCACGTGGTTTCTTCCCAAGGCGCTGCGCCCTCACTTTCACGCCATTTACGCTTACTGCCGTATCTCCGACGATCTGGGCGACGAGGTAGGAGACCGCGCGGTCGCTCTCGCGCTGCTCGATCTCTGGGGCCGCGAACTTGACGCCTGCTACGAGGGCCGCGCGCGCCATCCCGTCTTTGTGGCGCTCGCCGAGACCATCCGGGCCTGCGCAATTCCCAAGGAGCCGTTTTCCGACCTGCTGGTTGCCTTCCGCCAGGATCAGACGGTCACTCGCTACGCGACGATGGATGACGTGCTAGCCTACTGCCGTTACTCGGCCAATCCCGTGGGCCGGTTGGTGCTCTACGCCTGCGGCGAGGTGAGCCCCGAGGCAAAAGACGAAAACTTCCGGCTCTCCGACGCCACCTGCACGGCGCTTCAACTCGCCAACTTCTGGCAGGATGTGCGCGTGGATTTCAAAAAGGATCGCGTCTATTTGCCGCAGGATGACATGCGCCGCTTCGGCGTGAGCGACGAGACGATCGCGCAAGGCATTGCCACGCCGGAGTTCCGCGCCCTGCTGCGCTACGAGGTTGACTATGCGCGCGGCCTGTTCGAGCAGGGCCTGCCGCTCATCGGCCGCGTCAGCAGCGAACTCGCGCTCGATCTCGATCTGTTCAGCCGTGGCGGGTTGGAGATCCTCCGCGCCATTGAGCGCCGCGAGTACGACGTGCTCAGCGCGCGACCCTCTATCTCGAAGCCCACCAAGCTGGCGCTCGCCCTGCGCGCTCTGGGCGGCAAGGCGCTGCCGTTTCTGCGCATCAAGACGGGGAAGGCTGCTTGATGGCGCATGAGCAATCCGGCGAGCTGGCGTGCGCATACGGGACGTGTCGCACCATCGCCAGGCGCGAAGCCAAAAACTTCTATTACGCCTTCATTGCGCTGCCCATCGCGCGGCGCAACGCCATCTGCGCCATCTATGCCTTCATGCGCCAGGCCGACGATCTCGCCGACGACGAATCTCTTCCGCGTGAGGAACGCCGCCAGAAGCTCAATGCATGGTTGACCGCATGGCATGCAACTGCGAGAGGCGCTCGAACTACCGATCCCGTTTTCCTTGCGGTGCGCGATGCTACTCGGCGATTCGACATTCCGCTTGAGCTTCTCAACGAGCTGGTGGAGGGCGTGGCCATGGATCTCGATCACGCCACAGGCAGCGAGCCCGACACTTACGCCACCTTCGACGATCTCTACCGCTATTGCTATCTGGTTGCCTCGGTCGTGGGCCTGGTAACGATCCGCATCTTCGGATCGAGCGACGGCCGCGCCGAAAAGCTCGCCGAAGAAACCGGCATCGCCTTCCAACTCACCAACATTCTGCGCGACGTAAGCGAGGACGCGGCGCGCAACCGCGTTTATCTGCCGCTCACCGACCTCGCCGCGCACGGAGTATCGCTCGATTCCGTGCTGCGCCGCGCGCCTTCCGCTCCGCCCACAGCAGCGGAGCGCGCCTTGCTCGCATCGATCGCGCGCCGCGCCGAGGACTACTACCGCTCGGCCGATGCTTTGCTGCCGCTGATCGATCGCGAGAGCCGCCCGGCGCTCTGGGTGCTGGTCTCCATCTACCACGCGCTGCTCAAGCGCATCGAGCGCGCGGACTACGACGTCTTTACGCGCAGGGCCAGCGTGCCCACTGCGCAGAAGCTCGCCATCCTTCTCATAGGCCTGGCGCGCATGGCGTGGGCGCGAATCACGACATAACGCTCACCACCAGGCCGTTGATCCGTCCATGCGATAACCTGTTGCGAGGAACTTTTCATGCCGGCTTCTCATCTACGCCGCTGGGTTCATGGCGTAATTCTACTCACTCTCTTTCTGCTCACCGCGTCGCACGCGTCCCAGGGGCAGGGAAGCGGCTTCAACCCTGCGCTGCACCTCACGCATGTCAACAACGGTCCCAACTCAGCCTGGGCGCAGAGTCAGCATTACCTCGTTTTGGTGTCGCTCGATGGCTTTCGCTGGGATTACGCAGCGCGTGACAACGCTACTCACCTTCTGGCCATCGGCAGGGCCGGCGTGTGGGCGCCCGATGGCATGTTACCGGCATATCCCTCGCTGACCTTCCCGAATCACTACACCTTGGTGACAGGTCTTTATCCCGAGCATCACGGCATCGTGGCCAACAGCTTTCTCGATCCAGGGCGCGGCGCGCGCTACTCCATGTACGACCGAAAGACCACAACCGACGGTTCCTGGTATGGAGGCGTGCCCTTGTGGAGTCTCGCCGAGAGCAAGGGCATGCGCACGGCGTGCCTTCTTTGGGTCGGGTGCGAGGCCAAAATCGCCGGTTTCCGTCCG
>JAJYFA010000016.1 GCA_021790995.1 Acidobacteriota bacterium | reverse complement strand
TCACGATCTGCACGCATCGTTTTGACAGCGAACAGGAGCGTATGGTTCCGCTACCTGAAGGTGAAACCAACCCCGACACCACCTTTCTCATGCTCAACGAGGGCCGGCTGATCTTCGACGGCTCGCTGCGCGAACTCGTGCACTCCCAGGACGCGTTCGTGCGCGAATTTCTGGATTAGCCAGCCAATGCAGGCTGGATGGATGCAGGTGCGGCCGCTACGGCGCACTCGTCTTTCCAGCGACTTTGGTCACTGCGCGAAAAGGCGGTGAGGAGTCTCCTGAATACATGCAGATTCCGGCGGAAACCATCGACTTTAGCGAAAAGCCATTTCTGGCGATCTGGGAGATGACGCAGGCTTGCGACCTGGCTTGCGTGCACTGCCGCGCATCGGCGCAGCCCGAGCGCCACCCACTGGAGCTCAGCACCGAGGAAGGCAAGCGGCTGATCGATGCCATTGCCGCCATGCGTGTTCCCGTATTTGTGCTCACGGGCGGCGATCCCATCAAGCGGCCCGATCTCTTCGATCTCATCGTCCACGCGCGACAAGTGGGAGTGCGCGTTTCGCTCACTCCAAGCGCCACGCCCCTGCTGACGCGCGAGGTCGTGTTTCGGCTCAAAGCCGCCGGCCTGGCGCGGCTCGCCGTGAGTATGGACGGCGCGGGCGCGGCCACGCACGACGCCTTCCGCGGCATGAGCGGCTCCTTTGCCCGCACGCTTGACGCCGTGCGCTGGGCCAACGAGGCCGGACTTCCCGTGCAGATCAACACCACGTTCAGCCGCCGCAATATCGGCGAGATCGACGAACTGGTTGCGCTGATGGAACAACTGAAGATCACGCTTTGGAGCGTCTTCTTCCTGGTGCCGACGGGCCGCGGCAAACTGAACGACCTCTTGAATGCCGATGAGTTCGAGCAGGTGTTTGCCAGGCTCCACCAGCTCTCGCAGATTGCGCCCTTTGACATCAAGACCACCGAGGCGCAACACTACCGGCGCTATCTCCTGCAGCAACGCGCCGCCGAACGCCGCGCGGGCATAACAATGGAATCGCCGGAGAAACTGCCCGACACCATCGGCCGCGCGCCGCGCGGGCTCAATGACGGCAAGGGCTTCGTCTTCATCTCGCATACCGGCGACGTTTTCCCGAGCGGATTCCTGCCGGTTTCCGCAGGCAACATCCGCGAACAGCCGCTGGCGCGCATTTACCGGGAGTCGCCTCTGTTTCTTGCGCTGCGCGATCCCTCACGCCTCGAAGGCAAGTGCGGCGCCTGCGAGTTCAAACAGATTTGCGGCGGTTCGCGCGCCCGCGCCTACGCGCTCACCGGCAATCCCTTCGATGAAGAGCCGTGCTGCTCTTACATCCCCAAGGGGTTTATTCCGTCTTCAAGCGTGAAACACGCATCGAACCTTCATGTATTGCAGGGAGCCTGAAGCATGGGAATTCAAATTGGCGCCAAACCCGACAGCGGATTTGACGATCCGATCGGCATGTTGGTGGACTGCCACCGCCGCATCGAGCATTTTCTCAACATTCTGTGCCTGGTTGCCGGGCGCGCCCGTGGACGCCGCGTGACAGACGAAGAGCGTGAAGCCGTGGAGGCCTCGCTCCAGTATTTTCGTGCAGGCGGCCAGCGGCATAACGCGGACGAAGAAGAGTCGCTCTTCCCGCGGCTTCGCGCGGCAACCACAGACCAGGCGGCGGAAGCGACCGGCGGATTGGAAAGCGATCACCGGCGCGCGAACGAGTTGCACGCAATAATTGAGGCGCTTTACCGCAAGTGGATCGATGCGGGCCGCTTATCCGCCGAGGAAGAGGAACAACTCGCCGCCACTGCCAGCCAGATCAAAAGCCTTTATGAAGAGCACATCGAGCTTGAGGAGCGCGTCGTCTTTCCCTGCGCCGCCGAGGCTCTGGATGCGCAAGTCATTGCCGCCATCGGTGAGGAGTTTCGCGCGCGCAGGCAATAGCGGCAGAGCATTTACGCGCGCGGGACGAATCTGGTCGGGATCCTCCATTCCCGCAACTTCCGCTCACATGCCGCCATGCGCAAAGCTATCGGCATTGGGAATCAGATCGAGATACATCTGGCTCGGGATGCGCGTTTGCCAGTGGTTCGTGGCATGGGCAAAGAGAACGGCTCCGAGAAAGAGGTACACGATCAGGCATGCAACCGCAAGCGGCGAAAGCGCTCGGCGCAGCCAGCGCTGGGCCGGAGCATTGCTGCGCCGGGGTGGAAGCGCAAGCTGCAGCGCATTCGCCGAGGGGCATGCTGCCACGCACTCCATGCACGCGGTGCACTCGACGGAGCGGATCTGCACCAGCCGGTCGACGGGCAGTGCGGCCGGGCAGGCCCTGGCGCATTTGCCGCAATCGATGCAGGCATCGGCGTCGCGGCGAATCTTGATCGGGCTCAGCAGCGAGACCAGGCCCATCAACGCGCCATACGGACATAGGTAGCGGCACCAGAAGTTCTCGACCAGCATGGAGCCGACCACCAGCAGCACAATAATGATGGCCGCCGTCTCTCCCATGTTGCGGAAGAAGTTCAGCATCTTGACATCGGCGATCAGGCCATAAGGCGTGGCCATAAAGCTTTGAAGCGCGTCGGCCGACATGGTTCCAACCACGAAGAGGAAGAAGCCCAGCAACACGTATTTGAGGCCGCGAAGAGGAATGTCGAGCCAGCGCGGTGGATAGAGCGGCAGATGAAGACTGCGCCGGAAGAGCTTGCGCCCGAGCTTCCAGAGCGATTCCGAGATCGTGCCAACCGGACAGATCCAGGAACAGAAGGCCTTCTTCGCCAGCAGGCTGATCGCTACGAAGGCCATGAACAGAAACATCGCCGCCGGATGAATGGCGGAGACGCGGCCAGTGAGGAAGAATTCTTTGGTGTTCATCAGGCCGGCGATGGGCAGCCAGCCTTCGACGCCCGCAGGTCGGGGAACTGCAAACCCGTGGCCGCCGCGCTCGAAGAAGCGCACCCACAGATAGAACTGCGCGCCAATCCAGACGTTCAACACCACAAACGCTGCCTGCACGATGTGGCGGATGCGTTGGGACCGATCGGGCATGGGGCGGCGGATCGGCTTCTTTTTTACGGGATTGCTCTCGATTCTCTCCAGCACCGGCGTCGCCATCTCTCCCTCGCTAAAGGCAGACTAATGCGGCGGCAGGCTGCGAACAGCGACTTTGGTCACAGATGCGCGCCGTCACGGCAACGGCTTCAGGAACCATCCCGGCGCCCAAACGGTCCGTAGCACGAGTAAGGTCACCTCATCGGGAAGAACCCCACATCACAACAAATCCTTTATTTTTAATATATTGCGCCTTACAGCGGTGCGCCTGGCATTCCAAGGCCCATATTTGCAGTGCTTATTCTTCCAGCTGCATCTAAACTTGTGAGACGAGTTGGGGCACGCCCACCATGGGCCCCCAGCGCGAAAGGAGCAAGTACTTATGCACGGGCACAAACTTCAAGCTGCTGTCTTGTTCGCGGGCGGAGCGATGCTCGCAGCCACGTTTGCCATGGCCGCCGAGCAAAAGCAGCCGGTGCAAACAGGCACGATCGTCACCGTCGTTCCCAAGAAGGAAGCACCTGGCGGCGTTCCCCAGTCTGCATTGCATCTGAAAGTGAACGGCAAGAATACGGAGATCACCCGCTTCATGCCGCTGCACAGCCCCGAGAGCGACGTGGAACTGGTGGTTCTTATCGACGATGGCGCGCGCACCAGCCTGGGAACGCAGATGAGCGACATTGCAAAGTTCATCCAGAACCTGCGGCCAGGCACGAAGGTCAGCGTCGGCTATATGTTCAATGGGATGGCGCAACTTGCTGGGCCGCTCACAACGGATCACAACGCGGCGCTTCGCGGTTTGCATTTGCCGGTTCATGGAGGCGCGGCCATCAGCGCCAGCCCTTACTTCTGCCTATCGTCTCTGGCAAAAAACTGGCCATCGAGCGATATGCACGCACGGCGCGAAGTGGTTATGATCACCGACGGCATCGACTACTACGAGGTGCGCTACGACCCTGAAGATCCCTACGTCCAGGCCGCCATGGATGACGCGGTGCGCGCGCACCTGATCGTCTACGCCATCTACTGGCGCAGTGCCGACTTCCTGGACCGCACGGAATACGGCGCCGACGACGGCCAGAATCTGCTGGCTCAGCTTACCGCGGGCACGGGGGGTACCAGCTACTGGCAAGGTTTAGGCAATCCGGTGAGCTTCGTCCCCTACTTTGAAGACATCAGCCGCCGCCTCGACAACCAGTACGAGATGGAATTCATGACGACGATCGGCGACAAGCCCGAGATGCAGTCGATCAAGCTCTCAGTCAGCGCGCACGTCAAGGTCGACGCGCCGCAGGAAGTCTGGGTGTACCCCGTCTCGAAGTAACTCGCTCGGCGTTGTGCTCCTGCGCATGGGAAGGTGAGACTTTGCACCGCTCCGGGTTTCTCGGGTCCCGATTCGGGATCCGGGAAGCTGACCGGATACTGACCGCACGCAGCCGAGGGCAGCGACTCAGCTCCTGCGTCAAATCCTCATAGAATTCAGATCCCCAAAGCCATCGCGCGATGGATGCTGCCAGAACGCCCTGCCCCGGCAATGCCGGCCGCGCCCATGACCGGCGCGGACTCGAATCTCTGCACCCTATGCCGCGCTTGCGAATCTATTAATCTATAAGTACTACCCGGATGCATTACCGGCTTGCCAGCGGAATTTTGCGCGCCGCGATCTAGCCTGCGGCAGCGATGAGCTTTTCCCCGGCCAAACAACATTCAAAAAAGCCAGCGCACTTTCAGGAGACCTCTGTTGTCAGCGATCGACGCCACACTGCCCGCGCCGCGATCAGGCCGTGAGGGCGTGCGTGCACTGGCAGGCGCAAACCCCGGCAATCTCCCGGCGACGGCGGTCAATCCCGATCTTTCGCCCGATCTTTCGCCCGATCTTTCGCCCGATCTTTCCGCCCACGACCACTGGAAGCCCCGTGTCAATCCCTGGCTCATCGCCATGACGGTGGCGCTGGGGGCATTCATGGAGGTGCTCGACACCTCCATCGCCAATGTCGCCCTGCCGCACATCGGAGGCGCGCTCGGCGCCAGCACCGACGAGGCCACATGGGTGCTCACCAGCTACCTGGTCTCAAACGCCATTGTGCTGCCACTGGGCGGCTGGGCCAGCTCTTTGATGGGCCGCCGCAACTTTTTTACTCTCTGCATCACGGGCTTCACCATTGCGAGCTTCTTTTGTGGCGCGGCGCCATCACTCACCATCCTGTTGGTGTGCCGCGTGTTGCAGGGCGCCTTCGGTGGCGGGATGCAGCCGATGGCGCAGGCCATCATGGCCGACTCCTTCGAGCCCCACAAGCGCGGCCAGGCCTTTGCTCTCTACGGACTGGTCGCCGTGCTCGCGCCTTCGATTGGACCCACGCTGGGCGGCTGGATCACCGACAACTTCTCCTGGCGCTGGATCTTCTTCATCAACATCCCCGTCGGCATCCTGGCCTTTCTGCTGGTAACGCGCATGGTCGAAGATCCGCCATGGATCAAGGCCGATCCCTCGCGCCTGCGCAATATGGACTACATGGGTCTGGCTTTTCTGACCCTGGCCATGGGCGGCCTGCAGATCATGCTCGACAAGGGCGAAGAGAACGACTGGTTCGCCTCGGACTTCATCCGCGTCTTCTGCCTTCTCTTTGCCATTGGCATGATCGGCCTCATCGTCTGGGAGTGGCGCCAGAAGGACCCGCTCATCAACCTGCGTCTCTTCCGCTTCAGGAACTTTGCCATCTGCTGCTTCCTGATGCTGCTGGTGGGCGGCGTGCTCAACGCCAACACCGTTCTGCAGCCGCAGTTCACGCAGCAACTGCTCGGCTACAACGCCACCACGGCCGGCCTGGCCTTGACCGCCGGCGGTGTTGCGCTGCTGTTCGTCATGCCCTTCGCCGGCTTTGCCACGGGGAAGGTTGCCGCGCGCTGGCTCGCCGCCCTTGGCTTCACCATGCTCTTCATCACCTTCCGCTACGCGGCCCATGTCACCAATCTCCAGATGAGTTTTGCGGAGGCGTCGTGGCTGCGCGTGGTGCAGATGATGCCCCTGCCGTTCTGTTTCATCTCCATCACCAACGCGGCCTACGTGGGCATGCCGAAGGAGCAGAGCAATCAGGTGGCCGGCCTCATCAACTTCGTGCGCAACATCGGCGGATCCATCCTGATCGCCGTCACCAACGCGCAGGTCACCAGCCGCTCTCTCTGGCACCAGCAGCACCTGCAGCAGGCCATGACGCCGGGAACTCCCGCCTTCGATCAGCACACGCGGGCGCTGTCCGGCTTTCTGGGCAACTCCTTCGGCGCGGCCAACGCAAGCCACATGGCGCTGGCGCAGGTCTACATGCAGCTCAACCAGCAGGCGCAGACGCAGGGCTATCAGGATGTCTACATGGAACTTTCCTGGGTCTCACTCGTTCTGGTGGCGCTGGCATTTCTCCTGAGCAAGAACCGTCCCGGTGAGGGGCCCGGCCCGGGCGCTGTCCACTAAAAGGAGACAGCGGGTTGGCGGTATTGGAGCGCAACGCGCTCGCGCTTCATGCATGGCAGGGCCGGAAACGCCGGCGGAAACGGCGCCGTCCCACGAAGCTGCCGGTCCGCCACGCGCGCCGATTCCCGGCGCAGCTCCGTTCCGCGCAGGAACTCTCCGTTTGCATCCTGGTACCCCGTGCTCGCTCCCATAGCCCTTTCCACAAAACCGGCCTATAATTCCTCCCGAGAACCCAAACAGCACAAAGATGCCCGTTTCAGCTGACATCTGTCGAGGAGGGTGTGATGTTCAAGTCGTTCGTACTGGTTTTCGCACTGGTTTTGTTTGCCTTGGTCTATCTGCCGATGGTGGGGCATAACCCGCAGGCTGCGTCGGCAGCAGCGTCGGGAAATGCACCTGCCGCACAGAAAAAAAATTCCGCCAAATCGGCGGCAGAGGCTCAGACTCAAGCCAAAGATGCTCAGGCCCATGCGAAACAGTCCATGGCTCAAGCCAAGATCCTCTTCACAAGAGACTGCGCTCTGTGCCATGGCGACACAGGTAACGGCAAAAACACCATGGGTATCACCATTGAGGATTGGACCGATCCGAAGACGCTGGCCAACAAGACCGACAGCGAATTATTCAATAGCATTCGCAAGGGCAAGGACCCGATGCCGCCTGAGGACACAGACCGCGCCACCGACTCCGAGGTCCGGGAACTGATCGCTTACATCCGTACGCTTTACAAGAATGCGCCGCCGGCTCCGGCTCCAGCGGCCACTCCAGCCGCGGCTCCGGCAACCGCTCCGGCAACCGCGCCAGCGCCTTCGACGAACTAGGCCCTCGCCTCATCCTTTATTCTGTTGGTGCGATGGCGGCAAAAACTGATTTTCATGGCAAATGGGCGCTGGTCACCGGAGCCAGCGCCGGAATCGGCGCAGCCTTGGCGCGCGAGCTTGCTGGGCGCGGCGCAAAACTCATCCTCACGGCGCGGCGCCAGGATCGCCTCGAATCTCTCGCCGCCGAGCTCTTAGCGCAAGGCACGGAAACCCGCATCGTCATCGCCGACCTGAACGATCCTGCCGCTCCGCAACAAATCTACGACGCCACCGAAGGCGCCGGCTTCACGGTTGACATCCTCGTCAACAACGCCGGCCTCGGCCAGTACGGCGCATTCCACCAGACTGAACCGGAGCAGGAATTCAGCATGGTGCGCGTCAACTGCGAGGCCGTGGTGCGCCTCTCGCGGATCTACCTGCCGCGCATGATCGAGCGCGGCCGGGGGTTTGTGCTCGTGGTCGCCTCCACGGCCAGCTTTCAACCGCTGCCTTATCTGGCCACCTACGCCGCCACCAAGGCCTTCGACCGCTTTTTTGCTCTTGGACTTGCGGCTGAAGTCGCACAGTACGGCATCAAAGTCACCGCGCTCTGTCCCGGAACCACGGAGAGCGAATTCTTTGAGGTTGCGCGAGCCTCCAGATTCCGCACCCGCAAGTTACAGTCCGCCGAAGAGGTGGCCCGCCTCGCCATGGACGCACTGGCCCGCGGCCAGCGCACCATCCTTCCCAAGCCAAGCGGGCGCTTCACGGCGTTTCTCGTGCGCTTCCTGCCCGTCGGCCTCATCACACACTTCGTCGAAAAAGGCGCGCGGCCCAAGCCGGAGCCCTCGCGCGACTGAGGCAAATGGGGGCGTACCCACGTAATTTCAGAGATATGTAGCCGCTGACTTACTCCCTTTACCGTGCGCCCGCAGCCAGCTTGAACGAATCGAAGAAGTGGTTCACATCCCGGTCGCGCCGCGCGCTCTCGGCAGGGAAGGCCGCAATCATCATGTAGAGCTTTGTTCCGGCCAGAATGAGCCGCGCATCGAGCAGGCCGCCGTTGGCGTTGCGTGCGCTGAAGTTCCGCTCGGGATAGCCCAAGTAGGTAGCGCTCGATTCACCCGTCAGGGTGGTTTGGGTCCGCGCCAAAGCTCCATTGCGTGCATGATCGAGTGTGCGCTCCGCCACTTGGCCGCTGGCCCGTACCACCGGCGGGTTATCGTCCCAGGCCAGTGCGTAAGTCGTCTCCGCGTTCGGCGTGGCCACCAGCATCTCCATCTGCTCCTGGTCGCCCTGCGCATTGTAGGCGGGAACCTGGATCTGGCTCGTGTCGGACGGCATGTCGATGCTGAACCCATCCTGAGGCTGGCTGATTCCGCGCCACGAGACGCGCGCCGGCTCCCGATAGCTATTCGTTACGTCCGTGGGCACACCGCCGCCCATTCCCTGCCAGACGCCGCGCGTATAGACGTACCAGGCGATCGCTCCGATTGCAGCCACAGCCACGATGAAGTAGAGCAATTTCCTCACAATCTAAAGAGTGCCTAAAGGTTGCTGGCGCGCGCAAGCCCTTTGCCGTCTTTTACCTGCATAGGGTGCCAGAGTAGGGACTAAGGAACTGGAAAGCGAAGCGACCCGCAAGGAAGGAACAGCGTTCTGGCAGATCGTTTCCCGGCCTCGCCCAGCGACGATCCTCCCATTTCCGGACCAATGGGCGCTTTTCCCTATCAGATGGAAACTCCTCTTCGACCCTCCGGAGGCATCTCCTTGCAACCTTTCGCAACGTCCTGCATCTTAGTTAGTAATCAGCAGAGGCTTCCCCATGTTGTCCCACCAAGAACGGTAACAATTCTCTTTTGAGGGTTCTTCGGAACCTCTTCTCAAACTTACCCCCCTGGATCCCCTCCTTAACCGCCTCTCGAGCGGGCCTACCGGAAGGTAGGCCCACATGCTCTCCGCAAGCGGCTTCGAGCCTTTCCTTCATTGCCTTGCCTGCCTGCCCACTGTCGTCGGTTGAAGAGCCAGCCGCCACGGACCGCAATCGAACCTCGCCGCTCCGTGCAAAACGATAGAATCGAAGCAGCGATGCGGCTCTCATCTCGTCCTCCGTCCCCGGCTTCTCCAGCAGCGGCGCTGGAGTCCCTCGATGCGCTCTATCGCGAGGCAGGCCTGGTTAGTAACCCGCGCCGGCCGCAGCGCGGCAAAGCGCATCCGCCCCGCTCATCCCATCCTGACCGTATAGCTCCTGAAGAGCTTGCTCCGCCGCGTCCCGCTACCCGCCGCGCCGCCAACGGAGTCGAGTGGCTTCCCATTCCTGGCTGGGACTTGCCCTGGCTTTGGAGCGGATTCAGCACCCGCAGGGGCGGCTCGAGCCGGGCGTACTGCCCCGAGGACGCTCCCGGCGAGCTGAACCTCGGTTTTACCGAAGCGGATGACCGCTCGACCGTTCTCGCCAACCGCCGCCTCCTGGCTGAGGCGGTTACAGACAACCCCACCACTCCGCTCGTGACCCTCAAACAGATCCACTCGAACCTCGTGGTCGATTCGACGCACGCCGACGCCGGCCGCTCTGCACCGCGCCTCGCCGACGGCCAGATCACCGCCGATCCCGGCATACTGCTTGCCATACAGACCGCCGACTGCATCCCCGTTCTGGTAGCCGATCGCCGCCAGCGCATCGTCGCCGCCCTCCACGCGGGCTGGCGCGGCACCGTGAAGCGCATCGTCGAAACCGGCGTCGGCCGCATGAGACTCCTCTATGGCTCGCGCTCTCGCGACCTGATCGCCGCCGTCGGTCCCGGCGCTTCGGCCTGCTGCTATGCCGTGGGCGAAGAGGTGCGCACCGAATTCGAGTCGCAATTCTGCTATGCGCGCGAACTCTTCCACGAGGTCTTCGACTCCGACCCCATCAAAACCAGGTATCCCATGCTGTTCCTGACCCAGCGCGCCCCCGGCCACTCGCCCATTGGCCCCAGCCTGCACGCAGACCTCATTGAGGCCAACCGCCGTCAGTTGCTCGACGCAGGACTTTCTCCGCGCGCAATCCAGATTGTGGGCGGCTGCACCCAATGCCATCGCGATCTCTTCTTCTCGCATCGAGTCTCTCAGGGCCACACCGGCCGCATGATGGCGATCATCGGCATCCGCAAAGGCACGTAGCCAGGTCCGGAAGAGACAGTCGATAGCCGGCCCTGCGGATCATCTTTCCCTGCTTGTGGCGGCTCAGCCTATCTCCATGTGATCCAAATCACATTTGACCAACACCTCCCGGCGGTATAAGAAGGTGCTATGTGTCTCGCAATTCCTGGAAAAGTCGAAGAGATCTCGACCGGCGGCCCTATTCGCATGGGAAAGGTCAACTTCGGCGGCGTAGTCAAGAAGGTCTGTCTCGACTACGTCCCCGAGGTCGAGGTTGGTGACTACACTCTCGTACACGTGGGTTTTGCCATCTCCAAGATCGACGAGGAGACAGCCAGGCAGACCCTCGCCGATTTCCGCACCATGGGCCTGCTCGACGAGGAGTTGGCCAGCGAAGAAGAAGCACTCTCCCGTGCTGCCGCGCGTCCGCAGTCGAATTGCCCGGATGGGAGTTGTGAGGCAGTGAGTCAGCAGACCAGCGAGCCAGCAGGCCAGCGCGGGCAGCAATGAAGTACCTTACCGAGTTCCGCAACGGTGAAATCGCTCGCGCGATGGCGCGCGAGATCGCCCAGGCGACCACACGCCCGTGGAAGATCATGGAGGTCTGCGGCGGGCAAACGCATTCGATCATCAAAAACGGCATTGACCAGATGCTTCCGCACGGGCCCGATGCAAGCGTGGAGATGATTCACGGCCCCGGCTGCCCGGTCTGTGTCACGCCGCTCGAACTTATTGACAAGGCGCTCGCCATCGCAGCCCAACCCGGCGTGATCTTCTGCTCCTTCGGCGACATGCTGCGCGTTCCCGGTACCGAGGGCGATCTCTTCCAGGTCAAAGGCCGCGGCGGCAATGTGCGCGTGGTTTACTCTCCGCTCGACGCCGTCGAACTCGCGCAGAAGAATCCCGGCAAGCAGGTTGTTTTCTTCGGCGTGGGCTTTGAGACCACCGCCCCGGCCAATGCCATGAGCGTACACCTGGCCCGGCGCCTCGGCCTCAAGAACTTCACGCTCCTCGTCTCGCACGTTCTCGTTCCGCCGGCGATCGAAGCCATTCTGAGCGCGCCGGGCCAGCAGATCGGCGCCTTCCTCGCCGCCGGCCACGTTTGCAGCGTAATGGGCTACTGGGAGTATCCGCCGTTGGCCGAGAAATACGGCGTGCCGATTATTGTTACCGGTTTTGAACCGCTCGATCTGCTCGACGGCATTCGCCGCGCGGTCGTGCAGCTCGAGAGCGGACGCCATGAAGCGGAAAATGCTTACGGTCGCGTGGTCACCTTCGAAGGCAATCGCGCTGCGCAGCAACTGTTGAAAGACGTCTTCGAAGTCACCGACCGCGCCTGGCGCGGCATCGGCGTGATCCCGCGGAGCGGCTGGCGGCTCAACGCCAACTATCGCGAGTTCGACGCCGAGGAGCGATTCCAGATCGCCGGCATCCACACCGAGGAGTCGCCCCTCTGCCACTCCGGCGATGTGCTGCGCGGGGCGATCAAGCCCGCCGGGTGCCCGGCCTTCGGCAATGAGTGCACGCCACGCCACCCCCTCGGAGCGACAATGGTTTCAAGCGAAGGCGCCTGCGCCGCGTATTACAACTACGGCCGTTTTTTTGTCGGCGGAAGAATTGTCAAAGGCTGGGAATGCAGGCTCCTAGCCGGTAGCTTGTAGCCTGCGGTAGCGCAGAACTCTTGACCGCGCAGTGATCTCTGGCGTTGCTCGCATCAGGGGCCGTATTCAGATCTCAGTAGCAACTGGCTGTCGCCGGGAAAGGCTCGATCATTGACGGAAAATTCGAAAGCGCCCGGCTTCTCCAACTGGTCCTGCCCGCTACCGCTCGCCGACTACCCCACCATCGTGATGGGCCACGGCGGCGGCGGCAAGCTGGGCAACGAACTCGTGGAACACCTTTTCCTGCCTGCCTTTCGCAATCCGGCCCTCGAAAACCTGGGCGACGCAGCGGTTTTCGAAACCGCCGGCGCGCGCCTGGCCATGAGCACCGACTCTTTCGTCGTGCAGCCGTTGTTCTTTCCCGGCGGTTCCATTGGCGACCTCGCGGTGAACGGAACCGTCAACGATCTCGCCGTCTCTGGAGCGGAGCCGAAGTTCCTGAGCGCAAGCTTCATCCTTGAAGAAGGTTTTCCGCTCAGCCAGCTCGCTGCAATCGTCGGCGCCATGGCCAAAGCCGCCGCAACCGCGCGCGTTCAGATCGTTACCGGCGACACGAAAGTCGTCGAGCGCGGCCACGGCGACGGCTGCTACATCACGACGGCGGGCGTTGGCGTCCTTCGTTCAAACACCGCGGTCGGTCCAAAACGAGCAAAAAGCGGCGACGCCGTGATTGTTTCGGGGACCATCGGCGACCACGGCATGGCCATCATGAGCGTGCGCGAGGGCCTGGAGTTCGAGAGCCAGATCCGCTCCGACTGCGCCGCGTTGAACGGCATGATCGCCGAAGTTCTCGACGGCGTGGGCGCCGCGGTTCACGCCATGCGCGATCCTACGCGCGGTGGCCTTGCTTCGACGCTGAACGAGATTGCATGCTCCTCCGATGTCGGCGTCGCCCTCGACGAGGCGAGCATTCCCGTGCGGCCGGAGGTGCAGTCCGCTTGTGAATTGCTTGGACTCGATCCTATCTATGTGGCCAACGAAGGCAAGGCGGTGTTCTTTGTCGCACCCGAAGCCGCAGAGCGCGTTGTCGAAATTCTGCGCGCGCATCCACTGGGAAAAGACGCCGCGCGCATCGGTCACGTAACCGCCGAACACAAACGCATGCTGGTCGCGCGCACCGCCCTGGGCGCCAATCGCGTCATCCCCACCATGATCGGCGAGCAGTTGCCGCGTATCTGTTAGGCCGGCTCAGCTTTGATGGTTGCGCGGTCTGGGCTGTCTTTTCTGTTCTACGGACGCATCACCCCGTGTTGCGCAGGCCCGCCGAGATACCGTTGATCGTCGCTGCAATAACGCGGTTGACCTCGGGCGTATTTTCACCCTGGCGTTTGCGGCGCAGCATGTCGACCTGAATCAGGTGCATGGGGTCGACGTAGGGGTTGCGCAGCTTGATGGAGCGAGCTAGGACCCGGTTGGTCTCAAGCAGTTCCGTCTGGCGCAGGACGGCGAGGAGGCCGCGATGCGTGCGATGGAACTCGGCCTCAAACATGCCGTAGATACGTTCGCGAAGCCCCGTGTCCTTGACCAGCGTGGAATAGAATCGCGCAGTGCCAAGGTCGGCCTTGGCGAGCGCCATCTCCACGTTACGCAACAGATCGATGAAAAGCGGGAACTCTGTGGCCATGGTTGCGAGCAGCTCAAGATTCGCTTCGGAGGCCGCGCCGGACTGCGCGAGATAGCGGTCGAGGGCATAGCCCACACCGAACCACGCGGGCACGAGCAACCGCGATTGCGTCCAGCCAAAAACCCACGGGATGGCGCGGAGATCGGAGAGTCGCGGCGAATCGTTACGACGCGCGGGTCGCGAGCCGATTTTGGCGTTCTCGAGTTCGCCCACCGGCGTGGACTCTTCGAAGTAGGTAATAACGCCGGGATCCTCGATGATGTGCTCGCGATAGAAGCCGTAAGCGAGACGGGAAAGCTCATCGAGCGCAGCCTCCCACTCCGGCTTGAGCACGCCCGTGAAGTGGCCCTCGGGATCGTGCGCGTTGGGCCGGGCTAAAGCGTCTAATGAGGCAGCGATCATCAGTTCGAGATTGCGCTCGGCCAGCACCTCATCGGCGTACTTGAAGTTGAGCACCTCGCCCTGCTCGGTGATGCGCAACTGGCCGTCGAAGGCGTCGAAGGGCTGGGCGAAGATGGCGCGATGCGTGGGCCCGCCGCCGCGGCCCACCGTGCCGCCGCGGCCATGGAAGATGCGCAGCCTGATGCCGGCCTCGTGGGCGACGGAGTGCAGATCGCGATGCGCGCGAAAGATCTCCCACGTGGATGTCAACATGCCGCCGTCCTTGTTCGAGTCGGAGTAGCCCAGCATGATCTCCTGCCAGTCGCCCCAGCTTGAGAGCAGCTTGCGATAGTCGGGGCGGCTCCATAGCTCCCGGCAGATGGCAGGCGCATTGCGCAGATCTTCAATCGACTCGAAGAGCGGCACGGGCATTAAACCGGGGTCTGCGCCGTGGCCTTCGCCTGAGCCTTCCACGGTGACGCCGCCGAGCCGCGCCAGGCGAATCACGGTCAGCACGTCGTCAACCGACGAGGCGCCGCTGATGACGTAATGGCAGATCGACTCCGGAGAGCATCCCTGCTTGACTTCAGAGACGGCGCGGAAGGTCTCAAGCACGTTTGCTGTTTGCGCGGAGAGCGCGCCGGCCAGCGAAGGCGCCGTGGTATCGCCGATGGCCTCCTGCAAGGCAGCGGCATGGACGTGGGCATGCTGGCGGATGTCGAGCGTGTGCAGATGCAGGCCAAAGGCGCGCACCTTGAGGATGAGCGGATCGATGAGCGTGCGCGCAATGCGAATGCCGCCGTTCGAGGCAAGCGACGCGCGGAGGGTTTCGAGATCGTCAAGAAAATCCTGCGCTGAACAGTAGGCCGGCAACGACTGGGTGAGCTTGTCCTGGCTGCGCGCCAGCGTGTAGGGCATGACCGGCAGGGCGGGACCGGAAGCCACATGCGCCTCGCCCATCTCTTCGAGAGTGCGCTGGATGCGCGCCTTCAAACAGATGGCGAATCGGCGATAACACTCAAACTCGTATTGCGCGCCGAAGACCTGTGCTTCCGGTGTGTGCACCTGCGTCACGTACGCGTGGAGGCGGTCGAGGATCGCTGGGCTCACCGGCCGCTGCTGAGCGCTCGAGGTGAGCAGATCGACGATGCGGTCGAGTTGGCGCTGATAGTGGAGCAGCAGATGGCCGCGGGCGAGTTGAAGCGCCGCGCGCGTGACCTCCGGCGTGACAAAGGGATTACCGTCGCGGTCGCCGCCGATCCAGGAACCGAAGCGCAGCACCAGCGGCAGATCGTGCGGCTCAATCGCGATTTCGTAAGCTGCTTCGAGCGCCGCGGAGATCTCGCGATAAAGCTCGGGCAGGGTCTCGAAGATGGAGACATCGTAGTAGTCGAGGCCCATCTTGATCTCGTCGTAGACCGTGGGCCGCCGCGAGCGCACCTCGTCGGTCTGCCAGAGACTGGTGATCTCGGCCAGCACAAGCTCTTCGAGCCGCGCCAGATCCTGCCCGGGGACGGGAATGCGGTCAAGCGCAGCGAGAAGCTCACCAATGCGGCGGCGCTTGAACATCACGGTACGGCGCGCGGCTTCCGTGGGATGGGCCGTGAACACGGGCACGACCAGCACGCGGCGCAGCCAGTCGAGAGCTTCTTCCGCGGGAATGCCCACGCGGCGCATCTCCGAGAACGTGCCTTCGAGAGAGCCGCGCTGGCGGCCTGCCTGCCCGCTCAGGCGCAGCGCCATGCGGCGGCGCTTGCGATGGTTGGTCTCGGCCAGATTAATGAGCTCGAAGTAAAAGGCAAAGGCGCGCGTGAGCAGGATGGCGCGCTCGACCGGGAGCGCGCGCACCAGTTCAAGCGCGGCTAAGGCGTGGCGAGCAGCTTCGCCGGTTTGGCCGCGCAACTCGGCATCGCGGCGGCGGATCGTTCCCTGGCGCAGCGCCTCAACCTGTGCAAATGCCTCGTCGCCAGCCTGCTCGCGCAGCACTGTGCCCAGCAGCGCACCCAGCGAACGCACATCGCGGCGTAGTGGCGCTTCTTTCAGATCGCCGGATTGCGCCTCCAATTCGGCCAGTCGCTGGGTCCAGCTTTCGGGATACCAAAGGGAAGCCATCGTATTTTGATTATGCACGATGGAAATCGAGCAGCGCCCGGTCACCACAAACAGGAAACGGGCACAGCAAAAAGCCGGCGACCGAAGGGAACCGTGGTTTCACCGTCGTAGAGCACAATGCCCGCCTGGAAGGCGCTGCCGCATGCCTGGGCGAGTTTACGTAACCCCTTGAAGTCGCTTGTCATCACGGTTGCAGCGGCCTTGACCTCGATGCCGACTACTGCTCCAGCCATGTCTTCGAGCACAAGATCGACCTCGTCCTGATCCTTGTCGCGATAATGAAAGATCGCGCAGGTGCGATCGAGCCACGAAAGATGTTTGAGGATCTCCGCGAAGACGAAGGTCTCGAGCAGTCTGCCGAAAATGGCGCGGTCGGCGGCAACGCGCTCGGGAGTAATGCCAAGCAGCGCAGCCAGGAGTCCGGAATCGAGGAAATGCAGCTTGGGCGTTTTGACCAAGCGCCTCAGTTCGTTGCGGAACCAGGGCTGTACTCTGCGCACCAGAAACAACTGCTCCAGAATGCCCACATACTTTCGCGTTGTCTTGTCGTCGAAGCCAATCTGGCCGCCCATCTGGGTGAAGTTGGTCAATTGAGCCGAATGGTGCGCCAGCACCTGGAGCAGACGCGGCATCCGGTCGAGCCTCTCCACTTCAGCGATGTCGCGCACGTCTCTTTCGACGATGGCGCGGATGTACTCGCGCGCCCAGGCGAGGCGCCGGGCGGGCCGCTTGCGCTTGAGCATCTCCGGATAGCCGCCGGTCAGCACTGCCTCTACCAGGTTCTTGCCAATAAGAAGTTGGCCCGGCTTTGTCATCCTGCCCCGGAATGCCGCTTCGAGAAACCCCGGCTTGCGACCATAAATTTCGGCCCGGGCCAGCGGCAGCAGGCTGACGATTTCCATGCGGCCTGCCAGGCTTTCGGCGACTTTGGGCACCGCGAGCAGATTGGCCGAGCCTGTGAGCAAAAAACGCCCTGGCTGGCGATCCAGATCGACTCTTCTCTTGATGGCCCGCAGGAGTTCAGGCGCGCGCTGGATCTCGTCGATCGTGAAGCGGCCGGAGGAGCGGACCAATCCAGACGGATCGCTGCGCGCCGCCGCGAAAACCGTCTCATCATCGAGCGTAAGGAACTCGCGGCGGCCTGTCATCAGGTCGCGGACCATGGTTGTCTTGCCGCACTGGCGAGGCCCATCGATCAGGATAACCGGGGTGTCCTTGAGCGCCGTAGCCACAGCTCCGGCGGCAAAACGCGGATACAGCGCATTTTCCGGCGCATTCATTTCGGATTTAAGATTCGTCCATTCCGGATTCATTGCACGTCCATTCCGGATTATATATCCGTCCAATCCGGATTATACGCTCGTCCAATCCGGATTATAAAACTGCATTTCCTGCAAAATACGGCTGCGGGGCTCAGGAAAGATCAAGCTGCAGCATGAGATCCTCCCACTCTGCGTTAAGCGCGGCAAGCTGCGCGCGGAGATCTTCGGCGAGTTCTGTGAGGCGCTGCGTTTCCGCGGCCGAGACGTAAACGCCGAGCTGCTGCTCGGTATGCGCAATGGAGGCCTCGACGCGCGGGATCTCCTCTTCAAGAAACGCGCAGCGGTCTTCCATCTGTTTCTGCTTAATCGGGTTCAGGCGGCGGGCGCGGGAAGCCGACGATGCAGCGGCGCTGTTTGTCTCCTCGTAGCCGCCTTCGATGAGGATCGTTGCTCCGCCAGGCGTATCCACTTCGGCAGAAGGCTGTTTGATCCCGGCATTTGGCGTTCCAGCGGCCAGCGCCTCCTTGCGGCGCAGATAGTCTTCGTAGTTGCCCTCGTACGCCGTGATGGCGCCATTCTCGATCTCCAGAACCCGCGTGGCCAGGCGGTCGATGAAGTAGCGGTCGTGCGAAACAAAAACCACGGTGCCGCTGTAACTGTCGAGAGCTTCGAGCAACACGTCCTTGGCGCGCATGTCGAGGTGATTGGTAGGCTCGTCGAGAAGCAGAAAGTTCGCAGGCGACACGAGAATGCGCGCCAGTGCATAGCGATTGCGCTCGCCGCCCGAGAGCACACCCAGCGGCTTGAAGGCGTCGTCGCCGGAGAAGAGAAAACAGCCAAGCAGCGAGCGAAGCGTCACCTCGGGGACTCTGACGGCGGCGCGGCCGATGTCGTCCAACATGCGCGCTTCGGGATCGAGAACCTTGTACTGATCCTGCGCAAAGTACTCCGCGGCAACATTATGGCCGAGTTTGATCGATCCTGCGCTCGGAAGCTCGCCGCCGGTGAGCAGCTTGATGAGCGTCGATTTGCCGGCGCCGTTCACGCCCACAAGCGCCACGCGGTCACCACGCTCGATGGTGAAGCGCGCATCGGAAAAAACGCACTTTGCGCCGTAATCCTTCCGCAGGCTCTCGGCTTCAGCAACGGTGCGGCCCGAGGGGGGCGGCTGGGGAAACTTGAAGTGGATGACGGGCTCTCCCTCCGGCACCTCGATGCGCTCGATCTTCTCAAGCTCCTTAATGCGCGACTGCACCTGCCTGGCCTTGGTGGCCTGATACCTGAACCGGTTAATGAATGCCTCAAGATGCTCAATGCGCTCGCGCTGGTTGCGGTAAGCAGCGAGGAGTTGATCGCGGCGCTCATCTTTCTGTTTGAGATACTTTGTGTAATTACCCTGGTAGATCGTCAGGCGCTTGTTCCATATCTCCACCGTGCGGTCGATGGTGACATCGAGAAAGTAGCGATCATGTGAGATAAGGATGTAGCCAAAGGGATAGCTTTTAAGATAGCTCTCGAGCCAGTTGCGGGTTTCGAGGTCGAGATGGTTGGTGGGCTCGTCGAGAAGCAGAAGATTAGGTTTGGCGAGCAGAAGTTTAGCAAGTGCGATGCGCATCTGCCAGCCGCCGGAGAACTCGCCGGTTTGCCGTGTCCAATCCTGTTTGTCGAAGCCGAGGCCCGTGAGAACGCTGCCCACTTGAGCATCGAGCGCGTAGCCATCGAGCGAATGAAAGCGATCCTGCAACAACGAATAGCGCTCGGCGACGGATTGAAACTCCTGGCTTTCGTGATCGAGTTCCGCCATCTGCGCCGCAAGCCGCTCGACTTCACGCTCCATCTCATGCAGTTCGTCGAAGACAGTGAGACACTCCTCGAAGACGGTGCGGCCGGCAAGCTGCAAACCCTCCTGCGGCAGATAGCCGATGCTCATACCGCGCATCCGGTCGAGAGAGCCGTAGTCGAGCGCATCCAGCCCGGCGAGAATCTTCATCAGCGTCGATTTGCCCGTGCCGTTGGCGCCGACCAGCGCGGTTTTTTCCTGGTTTTGGATGAGCCAGTTCGCTTCGAGGAAGAGCACCCTCGGCCCGAAGCGTTTGCCGGCATTCTGGAGCGCAAGCATGAAGATCTATTTTCTCAAAGGCCGGTAGCGCCTCACTACGCAGAATTCCGCGCAGGAAACACAAATTGAGCGCGCAGGCGCCTGCACATGACAGGCCTGTGCCGGCGCAGCGTCGTCGAAGGGCCGGGTTACGTCAATTCCACTTCGATCTTTTTGGAGTCTGAAACAAGCTTCGTGATTCTGAAGTTGCGAATCTGGCCTGCGGCGAGCGACGCGGAAACCGCCGACGACGCGGGCGCGCTGCCCTTCCAGCGAGCCTTCAACATCGACGAGAGCTGCGAGAGATCCGGTTGGCCGACGGCCGATTCCGGCGCGGTGGATTTTTGAGGCGCTGCTTGCACCGAAGGCGCATTGCCTGCACGGCCAGCGCCTTCTCCACTACAGGTGGCGCGGATGCCTTCACCGAGTTCGACCGTTGCCCCGGAGGCCGTGAGCTCAACGACTCGGCCGGAGACGCGATCGCCCGCCTTGTGCTCAGCAATGTATTCGTCGATCGAAGTTGGGATCAACTGCTTCATTGAGAGCTTGATCTGCCGCTTCTCGGAATCGATGGCGAGAACGAGCGCCTTCACACGCTGGCCCGCGCGCAGCACGTCGCGCGGATGGTTGAGCCGGCGGTCTGCGACGATCTCGCTGATGTGGACCAGTCCTTCGACGCCCGGCGCGATCTCAACGAACGCTCCAAAGTTCATCAGCTTGGTCACGGGGCCTTCGATCTGCGAGCCCGCGGAAAACTTGCGCTGAACTTCGAGCCACGGATCGGCAAGTGTTTGCTTGAGGCCAAGCGAGATGCGGCCAGGTTCTGTGCCGGCAGGCGGCTTGACGGAGAGCACGACGGCGTCGACGCGGTCGCCCTGGTGCAGCAGATCGCCGGGATGGCGGACCTTCTTGTCCCACGACATCTCCGAGATGTGAATGAGGCCTTCGAGACCAGGCTCGAGCTCGACGAATGCGCCAAAGTCGGTGAGCCGCGTGACAGCGCCGGCGATGCGCTGCCCCGGCAGATAGCGTTCCGCAGCGGTCTCCCAGGGCTCGGGCTGGAGCTGCTTGAGACCCAGTGAGATCTTGTTGCTCTCGGGATCGATCTTCAGGATGCGAAGAGTAAGCTCTTCGCCGACGGAGAGCACGTCTTCCGGCCTGGCCACGCGGGAACGCGAGATGTCGCTGATGTGGAGCAGCCCGTCAAGTCCTGGCTCGATCTCAACAAACGCGCCGTAAGGCATCAGCGTGCGCACCTTGCCGGTGACGGTGTCGCCCTCCTTGAGCGCGGCGCGCCGCTCGGCGATCCCGGCGCGAGCCTGTTCTTCCAGAACTACGCGGCGATCGACGACGACGTTCTCATCGGCGACATCGAGCTTGGTGATGCGGCAGGTGATGGGCTGGCCGACAAGAGCTTCGAGTCCGGCGGCATCGCGCGCGCCGCTGCGGCTGGCGGGCATGAAGGCGCGCACGCCGATGTCGACGCTGAGGCCGCCCTTCACCTGCTCGGTCACGGTTCCGGCTACAGCGGTCTTCTCGGCGAAGGCGCGCTCGATCGCCGACCAGTCGCGCGGCTGCGCTACGCGGAAGCGCGAAAGCTCGTAGTAGCCTTCCTCGTTGCGGCCGGTGATGGAGACGGGGAACGCGTCGCCGGGCTTTACTTGCCCGGCGTTGTTCTCGAAGGCCGAACGCGGCAGCACGCCTTCCATCTTGTAGCCAATGTCGAGGAAAACCTGATCGGCAGAGAGCGAGACCACAGTGCCTTCGAGCTGTTTCGTCTCGGCGCGATGCGTGTGTGTACGCTCGAATGCGAAGAGCACGTCAGCAAAGGACTCGACCGGCTCTGGTTCGCTGGCCGGGATTTGGCTCTCGGCGGCAGCGACAGTCGCGCTCTCTCCGATGCGGATCTCGGCCGGCGTAGCGGGCAGTGCTGTCTCGGTGGAGACGGTTTCCTGCGCGAGTTCGGGCGCGGGTTCGGGCGCGGTAGGCGTAGGTTCGGCGGATGGAAGGATTTCGTCAGTCATGAGCTTAATGGATTCATTGTTTCACGGCCGACAGCGAGGGTTCCACGTGGGGCGACAAAGGCGTCGCCCACCTTAACCATCCTGACGCGTGTTCTCCCACAGATTGGGGAAGCCCTGCCTTCGCGCTTGCAGGGCGGATTCGGGAGGACTCCACCCTTTCTGACAAAAACCTCCCAAAAGCCGCCCAACTGCATCTAACCAGCTAGAGCCGGCGAGGGGCTGCGCCGGAATTGAAAGTGCGCACAGATCGGAGGAGAGGGTCAACCATGGTGCAATTACGTCCGTGGATTGCGGCGGCTGCCTTCGCCGCATTTGCCTTTGTCGGGATTTCCGGCAGCAATTCCTCGTTGCTGGGGCTGAAATCTGCCGCGGCGCAGGATACATTTACCCCCATGCCGCTCGACTCGGGCTTCGGTCCCATGAACCTGTCGGCTCCCGCGATTCCCCCGGAACAAATCATCCAGCGTTTCGCGGCCAAGGAGACCGAATTTCAAGATGCTCTCAACCACTACACCTACCGCCGCACCGCCCGAGTCGACACACTGGACGACGAGAACAAAGTAACCGGCGAATGGTACGAAGTGGACGACGTGGTCTTTGACCCGACAGGCAGGCGCACGGAAAAGGTGGTCGATGCGCCGCCGAGCACGCTGGAGAACGGCGGGATCATGATGTCGCCCTCCGACCTGCACGACATCGAGTATGGCTATCCCTTCGTACTCACCACCGCCGACCTGCCCAAATACAACATCAAGTATGTGGGCCGGCAAAAGGTGGACGAGTTGGGGTGCTACGTCTTCGACGTGTCTCCCAAAGTGATCGAAAAACACCAGCGATACCTGGACGGCCGCATCTGGGTGGACTCGCAGGATCTGCAGATCGTGGTCACCGACGGCCGCATGGTCCCCGACGACACCAAGCGCGGCCAGGAAGACCTGCACCCGCCCTTCATGACCTGGCGGCAGCAGATCGACGGCCATTACTGGTTCCCCGTTTACACCAAGGGCGAGGGCTGGCTGCACTTTGCCGGCGGTTACGGCTACATGGCGCAGGACGTGCACATCCGCGACGTCGTCAAGTACTCCGACTACAAGCGGTTTGGCTCAACGTCCAAGATCTTCTATGGCGGCAAAGAGATCGACAACGCAGGCAAGCCGCAGAATCAGCAGCCGCAACCGCCGCCGCAGAAGTGACTGAATACCCTTCACTCCGCCGCGGCAATCGCCTCCGCGATGCGGTCGATGGCCTGCTCTTCCGCGTCACTGTCGGGATAGTGATTGTTGACCAGAATGGAAAAGGCCACTGTGCGCCCGCTGGCGGCGGCCACGTAACCGGAGAGCGCGTTCGCTTCCGACAAGGTTCCGGTCTTGGCCCACATTTTGCCCTTGAGCGCGGTGTCCGCGAAGCGGTGATCGAGCGTCCCATCGACACCGGCTACAGGCAGCGTCTCGCGCCAGGCATCGCCCCACGGCTGGTGCGACGCAAAGGCAAGCAGGTGCGTAAGAGCGCGCGGCGTAATCTGGTCCATCGGGCTCATGCCCGATCCGTCGTAGAGGAAGAAATCGCGGTCGTCGATGCCTGCATCCACCAGGAACTGCCGCACCACGCGTGCGCCTTCTTCAAAGCTGCCGTCTGTTCCATAAATCTTGCCCAGCAGCCGCAAAAGCATCTCGGCATGCAGGTTCTGGCTGGTCTTGTTGGTGACCTGAATGTCTTCGGCCACCGGCACGGAGATGCGGGCAGCCAGCACGCGCCGGCCCTCGATAGCGCCGGAGATGGATGTAAGTTGAACCGGCGCCAGTTTCAGCGGCATCGCGCGCTCGGCGGCAAAATCGCCGGTTCCGGTCGAGAACCGGTGGCGCGATTCGGGATCGCCGTTTACCTTGACGCCGCGGCGCAGCAGGGCGAGCTTGAAAGCGTCAGCGGTGAACTCCGCCGGGTCGTCAACAGCCATTGAAACATGCAGCCCACCGGCGGGAACCGTGCCCCAGGCGCGCACCATTGTCAGGCCGGGACGGCGCTCCAGGCCCGGATGCGCTTCCTGCCCCGAAGCAGCAGGCTTCATGCTGTTGTCCACCGTGAAGTAATCCACGTCAAGCGTCCACGAGGCCACGGTATGTCCGCTCCCGGCCGGCCGCTCGTCGACGTTCAGCTCATCGGTATTCTCGTTGAAAGTCAGCGCGGAAACCGGCGCGCCGTAGCTCCATTGCAGATCGTCCCAGCTCCATCCCGGTCCCCAGGACTCGTCGAGAAAATAGGTGTCATCGCCCACCACCGCACCTTCCACCGTGCGCACGCCCGCCTGCTCCACCTGCTCGGCAAGCAGATCGAGCGGCGCCAGGATCTTGAGTGCGTGCGCATTCTCCGCGGCCACTTCGGGCGAGACCTCGCTTCCCTGAGTCACGCTTGCCGGCGTGGCAGTTGATGAAGCGGCGCTCACTGCATTTGCGTTGGATTGACCGGCGCCCGCCTGCGATTCTGCAGGTGGGGTGGTTCCCGGCTCCACGTAAGGATAGGGCCGCGCGCCGATCGTGGGATCGCCGGCGCCGAGCAGAACCAGGTCGCCGTGCAGTGTGCCCGATGCATCCACGTCACCATTGGCCACCACGAAGGTCGTCCACGTGAGAGTCTGCACGGGCAGCAGCGCGTAGGCAGTCGCGGTCGTGGTGAGCTTGGCGTTGGAGGCGGGCGTGAAGAGTTCGGCGTCGTTCAAGCCGTAGAGCGGTTGCCCGTCGAGCGTGGTCACGCTGATGCCGAAGTGCGCACGGCTCAGTTCGGGATCGGCAAGAATACTCTTGATGCGTTCAGCAAGAGAGCCGGTTTCGGGTATTCTGCGCGGCGGCGCGTGATGCTCCCGGCGGGCAGAGGCTTGCGCGTTCAGAGCAGGACCGCACAACAGGACAACACCGCACACAATGGCCGGGATTCGCCGCAAAATCGTCATGCCACGAGATTAGCAGGATGCGAGGCGCAGCGGCGTACCATCGGGAGTGGGAGCCTATGCGAACCGTAGCAAATTGGCGGCTGCGCACACGCGCGCTTGAGTTGGGCCGGCGCACGCTCGTCTGCGGCGTAGTGAATGTTACTCCCGACTCGTTCTCGGATGGTGGTCTTTTTCTGTCTTCGGACGAGGCCGCCTCCCACGCCATCAGGCTGATCGAGGAAGGCGCCGACCTGCTCGATCTGGGCGCTGAAAGCACGCGGCCCGGATCGCGCGCAGGCGGCGTGGATGCGCTCGTCAGCGCCGAGGAAGAACAAGCGCGGCTGCTGCCGGTTCTCGAAGGAGTGCTGAAGGCGCGTCCGCTTGCGGTGCTTTCAGTGGACACCTACAAGGCGGCCACGGCGCGCGCGGCGCTCCAGGCAGGCGCGGAGATTGTGAACGACGCCAGCGGCTTCGCGTGGGATGCCGGCCTCGCACAGGTTTGCGCCGAGATTGGCGCGGGGGTGGTTGTCTCGCACACGCGCGGCCGGCCCGAGGAGTGGCGCGCGCAACCAACGCTCGCTCCCGACGCGCTCGTGGCTGCGGTGCGCGACGGGTTGGCCGCAAGCCTGCGCGTGGCGCGGGAGGCCGGAATCAAGCCGGACCGGATGGTTGTCGATCCCGGCTACGGATTCGGCAAACGCTTCGGCGAGAATTACGCGCTGCTCCGCCGGCAATCGGAACTGCTCGCGCTGGGCTGTCCGCTCTTCGTGGGACTGAGCCGCAAATCGTTTCTCGGGCGCACGCTCGCGCCGCTCTTTGACGGCAGCGATGCACCGCCTCGTGCGCGCGAAAATGCAAGCCTGGCCGCAATGACGGCGGCAATCCTGAACGGCGCGTCAATTGTGCGTGTCCATGAGGTGCGCCCGGCGGTCGAAGCAGCGCGCATTACCGATGCTATTCTTGCCGCTTCCGAATAGAATGGCCGCAGAGATTTTTCCATTTTGTTTGGGGGATTGATGAAAACCCATTTCGCATTCGGCAAGCATGGTATTACAGTCACCACTCCCGACGGATTCGACTGCCATGTGGTGCGGAGCCGCGCGGCGCGCGCTCTCGACGATGTTTCGGCAGCCCTCGATGCGGCGCTCGACAAACCGATCCACAGCGAACCGATCGAAAGACTGGCCGCTGGAAAGCGCTCTGCTGCCATCTCCGTCTGCGACATCACGCGTCCAGCGCCCAACCGCGTCACTCTTCCGCCGCTGCTCAAGCGTCTGCACGCTGCCGGCATTCCCAAAGAGGGCGTCACCATCATCATCGCCACCGGCCTGCACCGCGCAGCCACGCCGGAAGAGCTTGACGTCATTCTCGGGCCGGAGATCGCCGCAACCTACAAGGCCGTCAGCCACGATGCACGCGACTTTGCCGCACACCGCGCCGTGGGCGTCACGCGCCGCGGCACGCCGGTGTATGTCGACGATCGCTTTGTGGCCGCCGATCTGCACATTACGCTGGGCTTCATTGAGCCCCACCTGATGCTGGGCTTCAGCGGCGGACGCAAGCTCGTCGTGCCCGGAGTGGCGGCGCAGGAAACCATCAAAGTCATTCACTCGCCGGGCTTCGTCGGCGATCCGCTCGCCACCGAGGGATCGATCGAAGGCAATCAGCTCCATGCGGAACTGCTGGAAGCCGCCGCTCTGGCACGCCATGACTTTATCCTCGACGTGACGCTGACGCGCGAGCGCGGGATTTCGGGCGTCTTCGCCGGCGATCCCGTGAAGGCGCACGCGGCAGGCGTAGAGTTCATGATGAACAACTCCCTGACGCCGCTTGACCGCCTTGCCGATGCAGTCATCACCTCGTCGGCCGGGTATCCGCTCGACCTGACCTTCTACCAGTGCATCAAGGGGATCACCGCGGCGCAGCACATCGTCAAGCCCGGCGGAAAAATTCTGCTCGTCGCCGAGTGTGCCGAGGGAATCGGCTCGCCTGAGTACGCGCGACTGCTCCGGGACTATCGCGGCCACGCGGAGTTTCTCAGCGCGATTGCGAACGCGCCGGTCGAAATCGACCAGTGGCAGCTTCAACAGATGGCGCGGACCGGGCTGAAGAACGAATTGCTGTTCTACACCCCCGGCGCGGCGCGCGGCCAGATGGGGAGCCTCGGAGCCAACGCATTTGACAGTGTGAACGCGGCGACTGCCGCGCTCTTCAGCGGCCTCGCGCCCGGAGCGCGCGTGGCGCTGCTGCCGGAGGGTCCGTATACCTTCGCGCGAGCGATGACGGCGCTCGCGTGAAGGTATTTATGGTTCGCGGTTCGTAATTCTCAGCCGCTTAAATACTGATCCCCACTTTGTAGCGCGGCCAGAGCGGGCGCATCGCCGAGTGATCGACGATCGGCTCGCCGTCGCACTGCACTTCAATCGTTGTGGCTGGCTGGTCGAGAGCCACCATCGGCAGGCCCGTGAGCCGGAAGCTGAACTCGTCCTGCGTGAACTCGACCTTCTGGCCGGTCTTCAGTACGCGCGCCGAGAGCACCTTGGGTTTGAGGCCGCCGATGGCCACCACCGCCTCGGGCTTGTAGAAGTCGAGCCACTCGGCAGCGGGCGTGTGGCCGGGCCAGTTATACACGTGCACGTAGAGCGTGTTGCCCTTGCGCGTGAAGTTCACCAGCGCGTACCCTTCCGCGTACATACGCTCCGACCCATAGATGGTCTTGCCATTGGTGTCCATCCACTTGCCCACGGCTTCCAGTATCTCCACCGACGCCGGCGGCACGGAGCCGTCGGGCTCGGGACCGATGTTGAGCAGGTAGTTGCCGCCGCCGCGCGCGCAGGTGATGAGGTTGTTCACGATCGTCTTCGGCGTCTTCCACTGGTTGTCGGTGCGATTGAAACCCCAACTCTCGTTCAGCGTCATGCAGGTCTCCCACGCGCGGCCGGCCTTCGAGGCCTGGATGTGCTGCTCCGGCGTGGAGAAATCGCCCTGGAGGCCGTTGCGATTGTTCACGATAATCTCGGGCTGGAGCGAGAAGACCATCTCGTTCATCCGTTCCGACTCCCACTCGTCAGCGGTCAGCGGCCAGTCCACGTCGTACCAGAGAATGTCGATCTTGCCGTAGTTCGTCATCAGCTCGCGGATCAGCCCGTGCGTATAGTCCACAAAGCGCCGTCGAGCGGCCTCGTCCGTCTTGCACCTGGCGCCGTCGGGATGGTGCCAGTCCATGAGCGAGTAGTAGAAGCCCACGCGCAGCCCTTCGGCCCGCGCCGCTTCCACGTATTCGCGCACCAGATCGCGCCCCGGCCCCTGTTGCATGGCGTTGTAGTTGGTGAGCTTGGTGTCCCAGTTGCAGAAACCCTCGTGGTGCTTGGTGGTCATCACCATGTACTTCTGGCCTGCGCGCTTGGCGAGCCGCGCCCAGTCGCGGGCCGCGTTTGGTTTGGGGTGGAAGTGCTTGGCCAGGATCTCATACTGGGGAATTGGTACTCCCTGGTGCTCCTTTACCCATTCGTGCTGGCCGATGACGCTGTAAAGGCCCCAGTGGATGAACATGCCAAACTTGGCCTCGTGCCACCATGCCATGCGTGCCTCGCGTGTGGCCGCCTGCTTCTGGTCAGTAGCCGTCAGTGCCGATTGCGCCGCAGGGGCTTGCGCGCCCTGGCCCGCGGGCATTGCCAGCCCGTTCGCCCTGCTGGCGGCCAAAGCCGCGGCGCCCGCCGCGCCAAACTGTTTCAAAAACACCCGTCTCGTGCTTTCACTCCAATCCATCGTTGTCTCCCTCCCTCGGTGCAGGCCTCTGGCCGGCAGCCGGGCCGGCGTTTCGTTAGCGTTTACGAAATCAGGGCAAAAATCCCCGCCGAGCCAATATAACAGACTGGCCTCATCCTTGACCGCAACCAATGTGGTGCGTCTGAAATCTCTTGAAGAGCCGCCGCAGATTCTGCGATTCTGCCTGCCGCAACCAGCGCGGCAAAGGCCGTCAGGAATTCCGCGCCTCGATTCGGGCGCCCTTGCAGCGTTCCGATCGCAAGCCACGCGATTCGTTATACCCTGAAAAAAGACTATGACGTCCACTTCCCCTACATTGCTGCGTCGCGGCCTTGAGGCCTTCGCCTACCGGGACTTCAGGCGCTACCAGCTCGCGCGCGTGGCAGTGATTCTCGGTGCCGAAGCGCAATCGGTCGCCGTGGCATGGCAGGTGTACTCCATTACGCACCGCGCCATCGATCTGGGCTACACGGGACTGGCGCTTTTCCTCCCCGGTCTGCTGTTCCTGCTGCCGGCGGGCCACGTGGCTGACCGCTTCGACCGGCGGCGTGTGATCCTGATCTGCTACACGCTTCAGTGCATCTGCACCACAGCGCTGGTGGTGCTGGCGCGCAACAATACGCAAAACATTCTGGCGATTTATTCGGTCCTGTTTTTCATCGGCACAGGACGCGCATTTTCCGGACCGGCGAGCACGGCGCTGGTCCCGCACCTGGTGCCTGAATCGCACTTTGTCAATGCGGTCACCTGGGGCGGCGCGATCTTTCAGTTCGCCAACATCACCGGCCCGGCGCTGGGCGGACTGCTGTTCACGTTTCCGCTCGCGCAATTCGCGCCACACACGCGGTTGGAGGGCGCGGGCATCGTCTATGTGTTCACGCTGGGAACGCTGGGCTGGTTTCTTGCCCTGGTGGCCACACTGAACGCGCGGCCCGGACGCATGGAGCACCGCGATCTTTCGCTGAAGGTGCTGCTGGCAGGCTTTCAATATGTGCGGCAGGCGCAACTGCTGATTGGCTCGCTCTCGCTCGACCTCTTTGTGGTGTTGCTGGGTGGAGCCACCGCGCTGATGCCGATCTTCGCGCACGATATTTTGCACCAGGGGCCGCGCGGTCTGGGAATGCTGCGCGCTGCGCCCGCGGCAGGCGCCGTGGCAATGTCGCTGGCGATGGCGCGGTTTCCGTTGCGTCGCCGCGCGGGGCGATGGCTCTTCACGTGCGTTTCGATCTTTGGCGCGGCGACAGTGGTCTTCGGCTTGTCGCGCTCGCTATGGCTCTCGCTGGCCTCGCTCTTCGTGGCAGGCGCGGCCGATAGCATCAGCGTGATCATTCGCGGTTCCCTGCTGCAACTGGCCACACCGCCTGAGATGCGCGGACGCGTGAGCGCAGTGAACTCGCTGTTTGTCGGCGCTTCCAACGAACTGGGCGAGTTTGAAAGCGGACTGACGGCGCAGTGGTGGGGCGCGGTGCGAGCTACGGTGATTGGCGGGGTAGGCGCGCTGGCCGTTGCTGGGTTGTGGGCCGCGGCCTTTCCGAGGCTGCGCAAAGCCGACGAGCTGACCGCAGAGAGCCTGCGCGCGCGCACCCCGGGTCCGCAGGAGATCCTGTCGGGGCTGTGAATCCGCGCGGAAAATCCGGCATTTGCGATTCGATCCTTTTCACAAAGAATGCCAAGAGCGCGCTATGACTTGAACCGCGCGCGCACTGACGACGCGCTGTCTTCAGTGCGCGCGGCCGCGGGGTCGCGCACGGCGGTTGCGCTCGAAAAGAATGCGCAGCCCGTTGAGCGTGAGCATGTCGTCAATCTCCTGAATGTAGCGCGAATCGGGCGCGATGAGATGCGCAAGCCCGCCGCTGGCCACAATGCGCGGCGGCGTGCCGGAATCTGCGCTCAACTCGGCGAGAATGCGCTCGATGATGCCATCCACCAGACCAATGTAGCCGTAGTAGAGCCCGCTCTGCAGATGCGCGACAGTGTTGGTGCCGATCACCTTGGCGGGACGCTTGATGTCGACGCGGTAGAGCCTCGCGGCGCGCGAGAAGAGCGCATCGGCGCTCAGCCCAAGGCCGGGCGCAATGGCGCCGCCCATGTATTCGCCTTCGGCCGAGATGACTTCAAACTTCGTGGCCGTGCCAAAGTCCACCACAATGCAAGGGCCGCCGTAGCGCTCATAGGCGGCAATCGCGTCGCACAGGCGGTCCGCGCCCAGTTCGGTGGGATTGTCGATCAGCATCTTCATGCCGGTCTTGATGCCGGGTTCGATAAACATGGGCTCGACGCTGAAATACGTCTCGCACACCTGGCGCAGCGTGGAGTCAACCGGCGGCACCACTGACGCGATCACGATATCGGTCACCTGCTTCGGCGACATGCCGTGCATCTCGAAGAGCTTGACGAAGAAGACGCCATATTCGTCTACGGTCTGGGTACGATGCGAGGTGACGCGCCAGTGCGCCACGAGCTCGGGCTTCTCACCAACGAACTTGAAAAGGCCGAGGGTCGTATTGGTGTTGCCAACGTCGAGTGCGAGCAGCATAAAAACAGCTCCTGGCTTCTAGCCTGTAGCTACTAGCTTATTCTCGCCACGGCCAAACGATGAATCTGACACGAACAAGCTGGAAGCTAGAAGCTAGCGGCTAGAAGCTGATATTTTCCCGCAAGCCGCCGGTTTGCACCATGACCATCCCCTTCGCGGTCGCCACTCGCAGAAAGCCGTTCTCGTTCAATCCGTCCGTGACGCCGATGCAAGCCTGCGGGCCGTGCACTTCCACGCTGCGGCCGCGCATCCACGAGGAGGCCCTTTCAACGCGCTCCACGATTCCTTTTGCCGCGTCCTGACTTGCCAGCGCCTGAGCTTCCTGCTCCAGCGATTTTAGCAGCGCGAGCAGGAGGGCTTGCCGCGGGATGCGACGGCCGGATTTCCACCCCAGCAACGAAGACCTGTCGCTGGGGGCCCCGGATTTCCACCCCAGCAACGAAGACCTGTCGCTGGGGGCCCCGGATTCGAGATCGAGCGATGTAGCCGGTGTGGCCAGGTCCGGCGGAAACGTGTGCTGATGCACATTGATGCCAATGCCGACCACTACGTGGGGCGGACCTTTGGAATGGATGATCGACTCGACAAGGATGCCCCCAGCCTTGCGCGGGCCGATCAGCAGATCGTTGGGCCAGCGCAGATCGACGGCAAGCGAAGCAGCGGCGCGGATGGCGCTGGCGGCGGCAAGACCCGCGGCAAGCGGCAGCAGTGGCAGGCGCGCGGGGGGAATCTCCGGGCGAAAAAGCACGCTCGCGTAAAGCCCTTCGCCGGCGGCGGAGACCCAGCCGTGATCGCCACGCCCGCGGCCAGCCAGCTGCTCATCGGCAAAGTAGACTGAACCGCCCGGCGCGCCGCTGCGAGCCGCAGCCACCGCATCCGAGTTCGTCGAGCCGGTAGTGCGAGAGTAGTGCAGCTTACCGGCAAAGATGGTGCCGGCCAATTCGACTTCGAGTGCGGCGAGGTCGTACATCGATCAGTTCTGCTCGGCTGCGATGGACATTGAGATGTCGACGGCGCGGGCCGAGTGCGTCAACGCGCCCACACTGATAAAGTCAACGCCAGCCTCGGCGTAGGCGCGAATATTCTCAAGCACGATGCCACCCGAGGCTTCGGTGAAAATCACGCGGCCGGGCTGGCTCGATCGGATTCGCTTGACAGACGATTTCACTTCCTGGGGCGTCATGTTGTCGAGCAGGATCGCCTCGGCGCCGTGGGCCAGGGCTTCGTCAAGCTCCTTTGGCGTGCGCACTTCCACCTGCACGCGCTGCCCCGGCTGGCGCTCGCGGAGAGCGCGCCCGAGTACAGCCGGGATGCCGCCGCCAAGCGCGATGTGATTGTTCTTGATGAGAATTCCAGAGGCGAGATCCAGACGATGATTGGCGCCGCCGCCGCAAAGGACTGCGTATTTCTCAAGCGCCCTGAGGCCGGGAACGGTCTTGCGCGTGTCGAGCACGTGAGTGTGCGTACCGTGAATGGCGTCGGCATATTTGCGCGTCAGCGTGGCGATGCCGCTCAGATGCTGCAGAAGATTCAGAATCACGCGCTCGCAACTGAGCAGGACCTGCGCGTTGTGCCGGATGACGGCCAGCACCTGGCCCTTGCGGGCCTTTACCCCATCAAAAATCTCGGGATGGCTGACGACCTCGAAGCGCGTCTGCGCGTTCGGGCGCCGATCGAGGCGCGCGTAGATCTCAAGAAAGCGCGGGATGGCCCCCAGGCCGGCGACAACCAGGTCTTCGCGGGCTAGGACCGAAGCGGTGGCGCGCAGGCCGGGATCGACAGTGAGATGCGTGGTTGCGTCCCGCGCAGCCTGATCCTCTTCGAGGGCCTGCTCCAGCAGTGCGTCGATGCGGTGCGTTTTCCAGTCCATAGAGCAGTGGTCAGTGGTCCGGTTTCAGTTCACAACTTGCAGTTCGCAGTTCTCAGTTTGCAGTTCTCAGTGGTACTAGCTCAACTCCCGGCATTGTCATCCTGAGCGACGCGCCTGCCGCGGCGGTCGGGAAGTCGAAGGATCCGCAGTTACCATTCCTACTCCCTGGGCAGCGCAATAAGCGCGGCGCGGGCCTTTTCGAGCAGCAGGCGCGTCTCCGCTTCCTGTTTCCTCAATCCTTCGACCACCTGCGGTGGGGCCTTCTTCAGGAAGGCTTCATTGCCCAACTGGCGCTCGGCGGAGGCCAGACCTTTTTCGTACTTCGCGATGTCCTTTGTCAAGCGTTCGCGCTCGGCGGCGGGGTCGATCTTCTTCTCATAGACTACGGCAACGTCGAATGCGGCGGCGTGATGTTTCGAAAGGCCTTCGCTGATCTGTTCGACGAAGCGAATCTCGCTGACACGGGCTAGGCGCTCCACAATCGCGTGATTTTCTTCGATGAGCTTGCGTTTCGCAGAATCCACTCGAACTTCGATTGGGGTTGAAGCCTTCTCTTCAACTCCGATTTCTTTGCGAAGGCCACGGATTTCAGCGACAAGCGCTCGCAGAAGCTCCATCTCGGTCTGCGACGTCACATCAATAACGCCTTGTATTGGCGGATAGTATGTCAGCGCGATTGACTTCGCTGGAGGATTGCCATCATAGACTGCATGCCAAATCTCTTCTGTGATGAACGGCATGAAGGGCGAGAGCAGCCGCAGTGAAGCTTCAAATACGTTGAGCAGTGTCGTGAGCGCAGCCCCGATCTTTGCGTTTTCAGGGGTTTCCGAAAAATCGAGGCGACTCTTTACGATTTCCAGATACCAATCGCAGAAGCTGCCCCAGAAGAATTGATAAATCGCGTTGGCGGCATCGTCGTAGCGGTAATTTTCCAGGGAACGATTGACATCGTTCGCAGTGGACTCTAGCACGGCGACAATCCAGCGATCTTCCAGGGGCGCATCGGCTCCTACAACCGGGATGGAGCCGAGCGTCGAGGGATCAACTTTGATGCCGGCTTCTGCCGCCTTGTCCACGTTCATGAAGATGAAGCGCGCGGCGTTCCAGATCTTGTTGGCGAAGGCGCGGTAGCCCTCGGTGCGAGCCACGTTGAAGGCGATGTCCGTTCCCGGCGAGGCCATTGACGCGAGCGTGAATCGCACCGCATCCGTCCCGTACTGCTTCACGATCTCGATGGGGTCGATGACGTTGCCCTTGGTCTTCGACATCTTCTCGCGGTTGGCGTCGCGCACCAGCGCGTGAATATAGACTTCTCTGAAGGGCACGGATTCGGCAAGCGGGCGCGGGCTGCCGTCCTTGAGCGGCACGTCGCTAGAGAACCAGCAGCCCATCATGATCATGCGCGCGACCCAGAAGAACAGAATGTCGAACCCAGTCACGAGAAGGCTCGTCGGATAAAAAGCGTCGAAGCCGGCGCGCGTCTCCGGCGTCAGGTGCGGCCAGCCAAAGACCGACACCGGCAGCAGCCCCGAGGAGAACCACGTATCAAGCACGTCGGTCTCCTGCGCGATCTGGTCCAAGCCGCAGCGGGCGCAGACGGTGGGATCGGCCTGGTTGGGCTTGGGCACTGTGATCTCCTGGCACGCGGCGCAGCGCCAGGCGGGAATGCGATGCCCCCACCAGAGCTGGCGCGAGATGCACCAGTCGTGAATGTTCGTCATCCACTCCAGATAAATCTTCTCGTAGTTCTCCGGCGTAAAGCGGATCGCCTTGGTGCCGTCAGCGCTTGCCTTGACGGCGGCAATGGCCAGCTCGGCCATCGATGCGCCGCCACCCTCGGGCTTCTTGTTGACGGCGATGAACCACTGCGTGGAGAGCCGCGGCTCAACGACCGTCTTACAGCGGTCGCAGTGTCCCACGTTGTTCGTGTAGTCCTTGACGGCCACGAGGAGCCCCTGCTCTTCGAGATCAGCCACGATTTTTTTGCGAGCCGCGTAGCGGTCGAGACCCGCGTAAGGTCCGCCGTTCTCGTTCATGTGGCCGCGATCGTCCATCACGTTGATGGAGGGCAGATGGTGCCGCTCACCGAGAGCAAAGTCGTTCGGGTCGTGCGCCGGCGTCACCTTCACCGCGCCAGTGCCAAACTCGCGGCTCACCCATTCGTCGGTCACGAGGGGAATTTCGCGATTCATCAACGGCAGGCGCAGCTTCTTGCCGTGCAGATCGAGGTAGCGTTCGTCCTCGGGATGGACCGCCACGGCCGTATCGCCCAGCATCGTCTCCGGGCGCGTCGTCGCAACGGTAATAAACTCATCCGAAACGCTGCCGCCCGCAGGGCCAATGACGGGGTACTTGATCTCCCAGAGGTGTCCCTTCTGCTCCTGGTGAACCACTTCGAGATCGCTAATGGCGGTCTGGCAGCGCGGGCACCAGTTGACGATGTAGGCCCCGCGATAAATGAGGCCCTGATGATAGAGGCGGATAAACGCCTCGCGGACGGCAATCGACAGGTGCTCGTCCATGGTGAAGTACTCGCGGCTCCAGTCGACGGAGGCGCCGAGCCGCTTCATCTGTTCAAGAATCGCGCCGCCATAGTGGCGCTTCCACGCCCAGACGCGCTCAATGAAGGCTTCGCGTCCAAGCTTCTGGCGCGACGAGCCTTCTTCAGCAAGTTGCCGCTCCACCATCATCTGCGTGGCGATGCCCGCGTGGTCGGTGCCGGGAACCCACAGCGCCAGCCGCCCGCTCATGCGCCGCCAGCGGGTGAGAATATCCATCTCCGTCTGGTTGAGCATATGGCCCATGTGCAGACGGCCAGTCACGTTGGGCGGCGGCAGCAAAATGGTAAAGGGGGACTTGCCGTCCAGGCCCTGGTTCTGGACAAGTGTCGTGCCGGGAGCGGGCGCCGGAACAGCAAAAAGATTCTCGCGGACCCAGTACCCCGCCCAGTGATCCTCAATGGCGGTTGGGTCGTAAGCTTTGGGCAGATCGTGAGGCATTTTTTCTCGCGCGAGCCCCGGAAGATTTCGGGAAAACGCCCATGAATACAGGGGTTTTCAAACAGAAGGGGCTACTTCTCAGGGTAGCAGACGACGGGCAAGCGCGACTCACGGCGCGATGAGGGGGACCGTGGGGAAGTAGGCGGCATAGCGTCGTGTGTCGCGCGTGAGGATAGGGCAACCCAAAACCGTTGCGTGCGCGCCAATGAAAAAATCCGGCAAGACGCTTGTCTTCGCCCCGCCGCGCTGCCGGTACAGAAGGTGGGCTTTACCGGCAAGAAAGGCGGCGGATCGCGGAATCTCCACGAAATCCAGCATCAATTCCTTCAGTAACTTATCGACCTTTGCCTCGGATCGATATCTTGGTGAAAGCTCCGCGTAAATCATGGCATTGATTGCAATCTTGTCCAGTTGAACGCATCGCTGTATCTGGGCACCTGACCAGAGACACCATTGCGGATCGTTGTCGAGCAGATCGAAGATGATGTTCGAGTCAACGAGGATCATCGGAATATCCGCGAATCAGCTCCATATACTCGTCGGTGGTGCCTCCCCATTTGATCTGCGAGGAGCCAATCACTCGATCCAGGCGGATGGGGCCAGGAGACACACGCCGGCCTACGGGCCGAATGACTGTCTCTCCCGCCTCGTTGATATCGAAGACAACTTTGGATCCCGGCTTGAATCCCTTTGCGTCGCGAATCCGCTTGGGGATGGTTACCTGTCCCTTGATCGTAACCGTCGTCGCCATTGGTCACACCTCCTGAAGCACATGGTATTACTAGAATCCCTATTGTAATACCACGTGAAAAGAATTCTATCTGCGAAACGCAAGGGCCGCCCGCAGGCAGCCCTTGATCGTGGATCGCTCGTCGATTTTGCCGATTTAGAACGGGTTCAGCTTGCCCAGGCCCTTCTTCTTTTTCTTCTTGCTGGAGGATTGTTCGCTCAGGTCCACCTTGGGCTTTTTCTGCTTGCCCTTGGGGGCGGCGGCAACAATCGGCGCCGTAACGTCGCCGGGCTTGATGTCGTTCACCTGTACGGGAGCCTCGGCGGGCGCAGACGCAGACGGCAGCGAAGTGTTGACCGGGCCCACGGGCTTTACCAGCGCGTTAGGATCGGTTTTGGGGGCGCTTGCCGGCGTCTGGGCCGGGCTGTTGGGCGCATTCACGATTTCAACGCCCATGCCAGTGCCTGTCGCCGGAGCCTGCATCTCAATCGGAGCAGTCGAGGGTTGGTCGCTGCGCGGGGGCTCGTTGGGGCCGGTAGGCGTGACGACCGAGACAGGCGTCTTCAAGTTCGCGGCCTCTCGGAACATGGCTACGTTCTCTTTGGTAATCTCCGGCGCCAGCACGCGCTTGGGATCCGTAATCGTAGGCTCGCCGACGTGCGTAGCCGAAACCACCGTCGGACCGCGCTTGATGATCCCGAAGAGTTTATCGGTAAAGTGCAGCGGTTGCTGGCTGCGCACCTCTGCGTCGTTCTCGGCGATAGCCGCCTGGGTTGGCTCGGGAATCGGCCGGTTCATGGCTACGAGCCGGTCGCGAGCATCCTCAACGTGCGGCGCCATGGGATAGCGCGTGATCACCCTGTCGTAAGCTTGGGCGGCCTTGCTCTCGTACAAGGCGCTCAGGCGCTCGCGGATGGCGCCGTTCAGGCCGGGGGCGAGCATCACGTTGTGCGCCTCGCCTGCGTATGCGTCGCCAATACCGATGAGAACCTGGTCACTCTTGGAATAGAGCGGATAAGCATCGGCCACAGTTTCAAGCCGGGCAATGGCAGCTACAAAATCCTCACGGCTCTCGTAAAAGCCGCCGATCAGGAATTCGCGCTCCGCCAGAACCTCCTGCACGTCGCGCAGTCTCTGCTTGGCGCGCGGGATGAGCGGAGAATCCGGGAACATATTGATCATCTCCCGATATTCCCTCTCGGCCTGTTGAGCATTGGTGTAGTCGCGGTCGGGCTTCTCCATCTGGTCGTAGTAGATGTCAGCCACCTTCATCTTGGCCTCGGCCGCCTCGGGCGCGTTGGGGAAGAAGGTGATAAAGTCCTCATACTCAGCTTCGGCCTGCGTCAGGGCTGCCGACCCGCCTTCCTTGAACCAGGTGTCGCCGACCGAGAGCTTGGCCCTCATGCGGTATTCCGACTCGGGATAGGTGTTCAGCAGAGTTTGCAGGTCAAGACGGGCAACGTCGTAGCGGCCCTTCTTCAAGGCCACCATGGCCTTGTCGTAGAGCTCCTTATCGGGTTGCTTCGACTGCACGCTGGCCAGCGGATTGGCGCTCAGATCGTAGGACTTCTTGTGCTTCTTCTGCTTCTGCCGGGTGCGGGCATCTGCCCCAACCCCGCCCAGGAACAGCACAGCCAGCGCGACAGCGACGATTTTCAGAGACGACCGGTTCATGCTACCTCATTGGAGAACGGCGCCCGTAAGGCCGTCCGCTCGGAACAGGCTTTCTCTCCCTTGTTGGCTCATCGGACCCACAACGCTTGACATTTGCCGATGAACCGCTTCCGGGGGGGAGGACTACCTCCGCTAACTCGGCTTGTTCCTATCAGTGAATTTTACTCTTCTCGTCCGCCAATTTGCTTGCGGAGTGGAGATCTTCTGCCTGGCGTGCCGCAGCCAGCAGAGCGCGCGCATCGCGTTCCGGGTCGCCGGCGCCAAAAACGGCGCTACCGGCAACCAGCAGTTCCGCACCTGCTTGGACGATGGCGGCGACCGTGTCGTGAGCCACCCCGCCGTCTACTTCGATCTTAAATTGCAGGCCTAGTTCGCGGCGCATCAGGGCCAGCCGGTGGATCTTCGCCAGCGAAAAGGGGATAAACTCCTGGCCACCGAAGCCTGGATTCACGCTCATGATGAGCACGTGGTGCACCATGGGCAGGATCTCGACCATCAGGTCCACCCGCGTCGCCGGGTTCAGGACCACTCCCGGCCTCATGCCTTGGTGCAGGATGAGTTCGAGCGTGCGGTGCAGGTGGGGGCAGGCTTCGTAGTGAACGCTCACCCAGTCGGCCCCGGCATCGGCAAAGGCAGCGATGAAATCGTTGGGGTTATCGATCATGAGGTGGCAGTCGAGCGGCAGCCTGGTGGCCTTGCGCAGACTCTTCACCACTGGCGGGCCGATCGTCATATTGGGCACAAAGTGGCCGTCCATCACATCGACGTGAATGACCGTGCCTCCCCCCCGCTCGGCCGCGGCAACCTGGTCGGCCAGATGCGCAAAATCGGCGGAAAGAATGGATGGAAGCAGCTCAACCATGGATAAAAGCGAAACTCCTTGCGGGGACAGTTTATCAGGCGGCGGGGCCAGCCAGGCGGGACGGCTGAATTGGATCCTTGCGCGAGGGATTCGATTGACTGACCGCCACACGCCCAATTCCGCGCAGAATCGCTTTGATCGGCCAATGGCCTTCGGCGCCAGGAAAAAAGATTTCGCCGGCGCGGCGCGCCTCGGGACGGTAGTACCAGCGCTTGAGCAAGGCGAGATGTCCCTGGCGGATGGTGGCCGAAGGCGGAGGGGCGGGAGCGGCGAGTTCGGCCAGCGCGGCTTCGAGGCGGGATTCGAGAAGGCCACGCGGAACTCTTGCCGGAGCGAAGGACGCAACAGCGGCTAATGCTGCCTCGTTTGCCGGGCCGGTTTCGGCGCGCAACCCACGCACTGGCTGGGCGCCCTGGTCGTGACGTTTCAAAGCCTCGTCTGGAGAACTTGCGCCAGTCTCCGCTTCCTCGCTCGTTTGGTCCCTTGTTTCCTCGTTGCCCTGGTCTCTTGTTTCCGGCTTTTCCGGCACGGGTTCGATCGCCATGGGCTGCGCGAACAGCGACGTTGAGCCGGACTGTTCGTTCTGGACTCTCATGCCGAGGGTGGAGAATGCTGCCGGCCCGCGCAGCCGCCCATTCTCAAAGAGGAAAACCGCGGCTTCGCCGGGGTTGGCCGAGGCTTGCAGGATGACGGCGCGGAGCTGGCTCAAGGGCCGCACCAATTCCGCGGCCAGCGCCCGCACGGCCTCCACGCGCTCGACCTGCGCATGAATCGCCGCGGCAGACTCGAACTCCAGTTCCTCCGAAGCTTTGCCGCGCGCGGTGCGCAACACAACGAGCCGGCTCTCGCCGCGCGTCGCCAGAAAGCCTTCGACGGCGGCGGCTTCTTCAGCGTAGCGTTCATCGGTGCAGCCCTGGTAGCAGGGCGCGAGGCACATCTTCATCTCGGAGTAGACGCAGCCCGGATGGTTGGGCGAGGGCGCGAGATCGTCCGTGCAACGGCGCAGCAGGAACAGCTTCAGCGCCTCTTCGGCAAACCGCTCGGCGGCGGCGCGCGAGGGGAAGGGCCCGTAGGCCCACGCGGCCTCGCGCAGACTGGGGCGGTTGGTCACGATAATACGCGGGTATGGGTTGCCGCCGAGAAAGCGCACGAAGGCCGGCGAGCGCAGGTGCATCCGTTCCAGTGCCTTGGCGCCGTGGATCTCTTCAAGGAGCGAGAACTGCGCAAGCAGCGACTCGAACTCCGAGCCCGCAAGCCGCCAGCGAATCTCGCGCACGAGCCCGGCGAGATGCAGCCGGCGCGGATGCTTTGCCGAGGGCTGCAGCAGCTTTTCGAGGCGCGCGCGCAGATTCGGCGTACGGCCAATATACGGCTCGCCGCGCGCATCGGCGCCATAGAGAGCAAACACCGCCTGCGCCTGCGGCAACTGTGTGAGCGCAGCCCGCGGATCGGCAGGGTCAAAAGAAAGATACTGGAGAGCAGGCGGCACGGGCCGGAATCACCTCGTCATGAGCAAGCGTACACTC
>JAJYFA010000166.1 GCA_021790995.1 Acidobacteriota bacterium | reverse complement strand
GTTCAAGCCTCGCGGAGAGTTCAAGCCTCGCGGAGAGTTCAAGCCTCGCGGAGAGTTCAAGCCTCGCGGAGAGTTCAAGCCTCGCGGAGAGTTCAAGCCTCGTGGAGAATTCAAGCCTCGCGGAGAATTCAAGCCTCGCGGAGAATTCAAGCCTCGCGGAGAGTTCAAGCCTCGTGGAGAGTTCAAGCCTCGTGGAGAGTTCAAGCCTCGCGGAGAATTCAAGCCTCGCGGAGAATTCAAGCCTCGCGGAGAATTCAAGCCTCGCGGAGAATTCAAGCCTCGCGGAGAATTCAAGCCTCGCGGAGAATTCAAGCCTCGCGGAGAGTTCAAGCCTCGCGGAGAGTTCAAACCACGGAGCGGGTTCTCGAAGCCATTCGAGGGTGAGCGCGGCGCAGGAGCCGGCGGAGACAAACCGAAGCCCCGGTTCGGCGGCAGGCCGGGATTCGGTCGCAAGCCCGGATTCGGCGGCAAGCCTGGCGGGACTGGCGGCTTTCGTGGCAAGGGCGGAAGCGGCCCAAGGAGTGGTTTCTCGCGCCCTGGCGCGCCGCGCGGCGGCAGGAAACGCGATTGAGCGAAGGCGCGTGCTTCGTCAAGTCTCAAGGCAAGACGCGGGGCGCATGGCGCAATGGTTGATGCGGAATAAGCAAAGGCAGGAGCAGCTCAGATCCTGAGACTCCCTCGCTGCGCCGTTACGGCTTGCCCGGCTGTTCAGTATGACAGGTCAATGGGCGTAGTGACTCGGTGGGCCGGGGATTCACTTTGCCCCATCAGTGTGTTTTGCGCGGAAGCGCCGCAAGCGACCGACGAGCGAGGCTGGGCCGCTGACTGACAGACGAACGAGATTCCCTTCGTACTCGCGCGCGTGCACGATCATGCCGGCTTCGATCGCGGCTAGCGCCGCGCCCTCGTGCTGCGGAATGCGCAGTTCGGCATCGACCATCGGATCGGAGTGCAGGGCGGCGTCGATGGCGGCGAGCAGGCGCTCAACGCCTTCGCCGGTGAGCGCCGAAAGGGCTACCGCTGCGTTTTCTCCTGCGACGGGGGCGTCTGCCTTCCCACCCTTCGAGCAAAGAACGCTCGAAGAGCGGGACGTTCCGGCGTTTGAACTGATGCCCGCTCGCCCCAGCAGAGCTTCGCGCTCGTTTTCAGGCAGCAGATCGATCTTGTTCAGCACCTCGATGCGCGGCTTGGAGAGGCTTTCGAGTTCGCCGAGAACCTTCTCAACCTGTATCTTCTGCTCTTCGCCATAGCTTGAGGCCGCGTCGCGCACGTGGATGAGCACCTCGGCCTGTTCAACCTCTTCGAGTGTGGCGCGAAAGCTGGTGACGAGCGTGTGCGGCAGATTGCGGATAAAGCCCACCGTGTCCGACAAAAGCACACGGCGGCGGCTGGGCAGCTCGATGCCCCGCAACTTGGGGTCGAGGGTAGCGAACATGCGCGAGGACGAAAGCACCTGCGCGCCGGTGACGGTGTTGAAGAGCGTGCTTTTGCCGGCGTTGGTGTAGCCGACCAGCGCGACCGTGGGCACGGGAACCGCCTCGCGGCGCTGGCGCTGCTGGCGGCGCACGCGGCGCACGGCTTCAAGATCGCGCCTGAGCTGATCGATGCGGCGCTGGATGCGCCGGCGGTCGGTCTCGAGCTGGGTCTCGCCCGGTCCGCGGGTACCAATGCCTCCACCGAGTTGCGACATGGCTTTGCCACGGCCCGTGAGGCGCGGCAGCATGTATTCGAGCTGCGCCAGCTCGACCTGCAACTGACCTTCGCGGGTGCGGGCGTGGCGGGCGAAGATGTCGAGGATGAGCTGCGTGCGATCGAGGACGCGACAGGGCAGGGCAGCCTCAAGGTTGCGCAGTTGCGTAGGCGACAGATCGTGATCGAAGAGAACCAGATCCGCGTTCGTTGCCTTGGCGACGGCGGCAATCTCCTCCACCTTGCCCGAGCCAATCAGCGTCGCCGGATCGGGATGCGGACGGCGCTGAAGAATCTCGGCCGCCACCTTGCCGCCCGCGCTCAACAGCAGCTCACGAAACTCGGCCAGAGACTCCTCAACATCGAGGCCCTGACCCTGGCGCAAGACTCCGTGAGATTGCTGCGGCTGCAAGGATGATCGAGGCGTGAGAGATGGCGAGACCGGTTCATCCGGAGCAGAATCAAGGCGCAAACTCCGCGCCCGCGCAGCTATCACAGCTACACGGCTATCCCGCGAGCGAACACCAAGGTCCACTCCAACGAGAACTGCGCGCTCAGGTCGGCCACTGCCGCGGGCGGCGGCAGACCCATTCATGTACGCCTCGCTTGCCAATCGAGGACGCTCCGGCTCTATCTTGATTCCGCGGCCACCTGCGTTGCCGTAGCTGCCGGCACGGGCGCAGGACCTATGCCAGATGATGTCGCAATCGGACGGTGTTCGCTATGAATCACGCTCCGGTTGCTGACTACGGTTGAAATCGCGTGTTTGAAAATCAATTGTTCCTGGCTATTGTTTTCCAGGAGCACCGAATACTTGTCAAAGGACCGGATCTTCCCAGTCAGCTTTACGCCGCTAACCAGATAAATCGTAATCGGGGATTTGTCCTTCCTGACGGTGTTCAGGAAGGTGTCCTGAATATTTTGTGCCGGCTTGTTGTCCATGTGCCGATCTCCTGCTTTCTTGGTGAAGGTGTTTGTTATAAATCGACTTACTGCAAACTTCAACTGCGCGGGGACGACTCCGGAACTCCCGGAGCCGGCAACCCCCGCAATGTGACAAGATTATAGAGTTTTTCGCTCCATTTCAAGGCGATAAACGTCTTTTCCTATGGAAATCGATTTCAAATGGCATGAGAAGTGTTGGGGTGGGGGACGGCTAACTTCCGTGACTGATAGCATCTAGATGTGCCAGGAAGCTCTGTTTCGTCACACATCTCGACCCCCGTGGGCGCTACCACTGGCAAAACCGTGCCTGCGCCTGTTCCCATGCTGGACCTGAAGCGCCAGTACGCGCCCATTCAGCAGGAACTACTGGAATCGCTTGGCCGGGTTCTCGACAGGCAGCAGTTTATCCTCGGCGGCGAGGTGGAGGCGTTCGAGAAAGTGGCAGCGGAGCAGTTGGGCGTCGCTCACGCTCTGGGTTGCTCATCGGGCACGGATGCTTTGTGGCTGGCGCTGGCCGCAGCGGGAGTGGGCCTGGGTCAGACCGTCGTGACAACGCCGTTCAGCTTCTTCGCTTCGGTCAGCGCCATTCTCCGTGCCGGCGCTACGCCGGTGCTGGCGGATATCGACCCCGTCACGTTCAATCTTTCGCCCGAGGCCGTGGCCGCTGTGCTCGACGGACCGCGCGGCGCGAGCGTGCGCGCCGTGTTGCCGGTGCATTTGTATGGGCAGGTCTCCGGCTGGACGGCGTTTTCGCGCTTGCGGCAGGAACGGGGCGTGGCGTTGATTGAAGACGCAGCGCAGGCCTGGGGCGCCGAGTGGAATGGCGCGAAGGCGGGTGGACTGGGCGACATCGCCGCCTTCAGCTTTTATCCCACGAAAAACCTGAGCGCCGCTGGCGATGCGGGCATGGTAACGACCCACTCCGCCGAGTTGGCCGAGCGGGTGAAGATGCTGCGCCAGCACGGCATGAGACGGCGTTACTACCACGACGAGCTGGGCTGGAATGCGCGTATGGACGGCTTCCAGGGCGCGGTGCTGCGGGTGAAGCTCAAGTACATTGGGGCGTGGAACGAGGCGCGCCGCGCTGCGGCCGCGCGCTACCGCGAGATGTTTGCGCAGGCGGGATTGGCTGAGGCCGGAACCTATCCGGTGCACGGCGTGGTTCTGCCGCGCGAAGTCCCTGGCGCGCGGCACGTGTGGCACCAGTTTGTGATCCGCGCGCCGCGCCGCGACGGTCTGCGTGAATTCCTGACCGCGCACCGTATCGGATCGGAGATTTACTATCCTTTGCCGTTGCACCGGCAGCCGGCTCTCGAAAGTCTGGGCTATGCCGAGGGAGATTTCCCCGAAGCGGAACGTGCCGCGCGCGAGGTACTGGCCTTGCCCATCTTCCCCGAACTGCGCGAAGACGAGCAGCAGACGGTTGTGGCGGCGATTGCCAGGTTTCTGAGCTGATTGAGCGGTCCCCGTCGCGCCCGCCGCGTTGCTAGTCGCGCGGCTGCTTCAGGATCGATCCGATCGATCCGGGATTATCGCCGGTGCTGGGGTCAACGCGAAAATCCCACACCGATTCGTTGATCTCCGAAGGCGAAACAACCTCAACCAGCGCATACTCGCCTATGGTGAGCTTCTGAAGCGGCGTAACCTGCAGCCAGTGTTTGCCGGGCATCGTCTCCGCCTTCGTGAGGATCGTGTCTTCGTTCTGAGCGATGGCTCCGTTGGGATCGAGCTTGATGGCGCCGAGGATGCGCGCCGCCTGGCGCTCGTCAAGGCGCACAATCGCAAATTTTGACTGTGCCGATTGCGCTCCGGGGTTGCCGTTCACTGCATTGGCGCCGTTGGTATTCACGGTGAAGGGGTGCGCGAGCACAGGCTCCGCCTCATCGTCAACGTTGAGCGATAGATAAATCACCGGATCGTTGACGTGGAGATGGACCTTGGCGTGCGCGCCGTCGAGCTCCAGCCGAGCCCTGCGCGCGGCCAGCGGATTGAACACCGCGATACCCTTGCGAGTCTTCGCATTCAAGGCCGCGCCGCTCGATTTTAGTTCCACCAACTCCGGCGCGCCACGGTATGTGTCGAGGGCAAACACGCCGTTTTCATCCGGGAGTTCCAGCCCCTCGGCCACCGTGGGCGTGCGCGCCAACTGGTCCTTACGTTCCGAGGATTCCTCCTTGTCGAGTTCCTCGGCTTCCTTCATCGCCGGCGAAGCATCCCCGCTGGCCAGGCCGGCGTGCTCTTTCTCCCACTTGCGGGTGGCGTCCCAATCCACCATGTCGACGGGCAACTCCTCCCAGTCGCCGCGCTCCTGTGAGAGGTAGCGCACGCGGTCGCCCACGATCTGGTAGTCGCGCACCATCTGGAAAGAACCGTCTTTGAGGATAAGTCGATGATTTCGCCCCATGCCGGCCAGGGACGGCTTCAGGGAAAGTGGCTTGGAGTTCTCATCCCGCGAGCTTTGAGCGGACGAGCTTTGCGTCGTTTGGGGTGAGTTGCCAGCGCCGGTCTGCGCAGCCGCGTCCGTGGCAGCTAACGCCAATGCCACCAGGGCGATGGCCACAAATAACCTGCTTGGGAGAACATTCCTCATCGCACACAGTTTAGACGCGATTCGCAAGCCGCTGGCCGCTCGACAGACCAAAATTCACCCTTTCTGCAACCTCCCGATGCCGGAAGCGTCAAATTCAATGTACGGTTCTGTAGAATAAATGCGGTAGAGGCATACGTTTGCGAGGATTGCAGGCACATCACTTCGGGAAACGCGGCCGCACCGGCTTTCTGCCGGTGGTGGCTGTGGTGTGTCTCGTCCTGCTGGCGCTTCTCGCCGTGGCGCAGGTTGCGCACGTGCACCAGAGCCAGGCCGACGCGGGTCACTGCCCGCTGTGTATCATCATGCACTCGGTGGTGCCCGCGACAATTGCCGCAGTAGCCATCGTACTGGTAAAACTGAGCGTCTCCGCGCCGCAGGCCGAGCCCATCGTCCTGACCCGGCAGCCTCAATTCCGCCTCTACATCCGGCCTCCTCCGGTCTCCCGGCAGAGCATCTTTCCGTAATCGTTTGAGTTGCTCGCGTTATTCGCCGCTGTTCGATCGCAGCGACGATTCGGCGCATCCGCACAACGCAAAATTCGGGCCCATGATTCGGAACGAAGCTCGCCGATCGCATTGCGGATACCGCGACGGCGCGTTGCACGATTCGATTTCATCTTGCCCGGCAGTCTTCAGGAGACTTATTCAATGGCGTTTCCCCGTAGCGCGCTGCTGCGCATTCTTCCCCTTCTCGCGCTTTTCTTGCTGGCCGTCCCGGTGAATGCGGAAGGCGGCAGCTCCGGCATCGTGCATGGCGTGGTGAACGATCCCACCGGGGCCGTGGTTCCTGGCGCAACCGTGCGCCTCACGAATCGGATCAGCGGCTTCGTGCGCACTGTCACCACCGATGCGACTGGCCAGTTCAGCGTTGCGAACGTACCCTTTCATTTCTACAGAATCGATGTCACCGCTCCCGGATTTTCGCCATTGACCCAGCGCATCGTCTTTAACTCGGCGGAGATGAACCTGAATCTGGTGTTGCAGGTGGAAGCCGCCAGCCAGACCGTTACCGTAGCTTCGGGGGGCGACCTGGTCGAGGACGACCCCACCTTTCACACCGACGTGGACCGCAGCGAGTTCCTGAAGGTGCCGCTCGAAAGCCAGTCGTCCACGCTTAGTTCTCTGGTCACGCTCTCCTCTCCCGGCGTCTCCGCGGACTCGAACGGAATGTTTCACGGTCTGGGCGACCACGCGTCAAACTCGTTTTCGGTCGACGGTGAGTCCATCACCGACCAGCAGAGCAAGGTCTTTTCCAACCAGTTGCCCTCGAATGCGATCCAATCGATCGAAGTCATCAGCGGCGCGCCGCCGGCCGAGTACGGCGACAAAACGAGCCTGGTCATTGTGGCGACGACGCGTTCTGGCATGGGTATCACGAAGCCCACAGGAAGCATTTACAGCTCCTACGGCAGCTTCGGCTCGGCTGATGGCGGCGCCAATCTCTCTTACGGGGGGAAAAACTGGGGCAACTTTATCGAGGCCGACGGCCTCGATACCGGGCGCTTTCTCGATTCTCCGGAGTTCGCCGTCTTCCACGACAAGGGCAACGAACAGAACTTCTTCAACCGTGCGGACTATGACCTTACACAGGCCGACTCCATTCACGTGGACCTGAACTACAGCCGTTCCTGGTTCCAGACGCCGAATACCTACGACAACCTGAACGTGCAGAATGTGATTGCCGGAGGCAACGGCGCGACTCCTGTTTTCGGGAACGCAGGCAATGCCGACCAGGGCTCGAAGATCAACACCTTCAACATCTCGCCCACCTATACGCGAATCATCAGCAACTATGCCGTGCTCAACATCGGCGCTTTTATCCGCAAGGACTTTTACGACTATTTCCCCAGTTCGAATCCACTGGCCGATCTGGGCCCCGCGAACCTGCAAACCTCGTCGATCGGCCAGTATCGCACACTGACCGACTCCGCGATTCACGCGGATTACACCTTTGCCAAAGGCATCCATAACATCAAAGCCGGAGTGCAGTACGGGCAGACCTTTCTGCGTGAGCACGATCAACTGGGAATTGTGGAGAACACCTATAACTCGCCTTGTGTGGATGCGGTGACCGGTGTCTCACTGCCGGGATTTTCGAATCCCTCGGAGTGCGACGGAGTAACGAGTATCCCGAACCCGAACTATCTTTCAGTGCTTGCGCCTTACGATCTGACCCGAGGCGGCAGCGAATACCTCTACTTCGGCCAGGCGGACGTGAAGGAACTGGCGCTCTATATTGAAGACCAGATCAAGGCCGGCAATTGGAACTTCAACCTGGGCCTGCGCGGCGATGTCTACAACGGCCTCGCCAGCGCCAGCCAGGCCGAACCGCGGCTGGGCGTGGCCTACAGCGTGAAGCCGACAAACACCGTGCTCGGCGTTTCCTATGCCCGCACGCTGGAGACGCCTTTCAATGAGAACCTGGTGCTCTCCAGCGAGGGCTGCGCCAACAGCGTGCTTGCGCCGCTGCTCAACTGCTCGCCGGGCGTGAATACCACCATGGCGCCGGGCTACCGCAACGAGTTCCACGCCAGCCTGCAGCAGGCCTTCGGGCAACATCTCGTGGTGAGCGGCGAGTACATCTGGAAATACACGCACAACGCCTTCGACTTCAGCGTGCTGGGCAATACGCCCATCACCTTCCCCATTGACTGGCACAACTCCAAGATTCCCGGCTACGCGCTGCACGTCGAGGTGCCCACCTGGCGAGGCTTCAGCGCCTATTCGGTGATGTCGTCCGTGGCCGCGCGCTTCTTCCCGCCGCAGGTGGCAGGCGCCGGAGCTACGGTTGGGCAGAGCGGCTATCCTTTCCGCATCGATCACGACGAAAAGTTCAACCAGACAACGCACCTGCAATACACGTTCTCTCGCTCTGGCTGGCTCAACGGCTTGTGGGGCGGATTCAACTGGCGCTTTGACTCGGGGCAGGTTGCCGGCTCCACGCCCTGCTATGACTCGACCGATCCCAACACCGCGTGCGCCAACAGCTCCGTGCTGCTCAACGGTCAGCCGGCCGTCGCCATGGTCGACAACAATATTCCGGGAACCACGAACCCGGTCACCGGCGCGAGCGTCTATCTACCCTTCACGGCCGACGAGGAGTTCGAGGCCGGCATGGCCTGCAACGGCGTCAAAGCCACGCCCAACCAGGCGCTGCCCGCGGTCTGCCCGGCCAACGAGTTTACTTCGAGCCTGTTGAAGGTTCCCGCCATCGGCAAGGGCAGCAACGACCACAACCCACCGCGCGTTGCGCCGCGCAGCCTCTTCGACCTCTCGTTCGGCAAGAGCAACATCTTCCACGCAGATCGCTACAAAACGGACCTCGAACTGACCGCGATCAACCTGACGAACAAGTACGCGCTCTACAACTTCCTGTCGACCTTCAGCGGCACGCACTACGTGACGCCGAGGGCGCTGACGGCGATGGTTACGGTGAATTTTTGAGAACGGGTTGCGTTGACGGAAGTTGTATTGTGAGACGGAAGCCCGCTTCGGCGGACGCAAGTACGGCAGGCCGCCGCTGAAACGCGGCTCCAGATCCACGACTACGAAAGTTTGTCCACCTCCCGCCGGTACGCGTTGTAAATCTCATCGCCGAAGCAGACAAAGATTACTTTCTCGACCGCGTCGCTTGAAATGAGTTCGGCGACGGTTTCTTCGACGGCGATCTTTATCGC
>JAJYFA010000165.1 GCA_021790995.1 Acidobacteriota bacterium | reverse complement strand
GCGCGTGCCATCAGTGTAGCCGAGGGCGCCATCAATCCCATGGCGCCGCCGGGGTTCCAGCGTTTTTACTACCAGGGCCAGGAGTTCGAAATCTCCGATGCCGACTGGACTGAGACCAATGTGATCCACGCTGCAGCCGCGCAAAAAGAACACGAGGAAGTCATCAAGGCCGGCGGCCTGTTCATCCTCGGCACCGAGCGGCACGAATCGCGGCGCATCGACAACCAGTTGCGCGGGCGCGCCGGACGTCAGGGCGATCCCGGCGAGTCGCGTTTCTATCTCTCGCTTGAAGACGACCTGATGCGTATCTTCGCCAAGCAGTGGGTCTCGACGCTGCTCGAAAAGCTGGGCATGGAAGAAGGCGTACCCATCGAGTCGCGCATGATCTCAAAGCGCATCGAAGGCGCGCAGAAGGCCGTCGAGGCGCAGAACTTTGAGAGTCGTAAACATCTGCTTGAGTACGACGATGTGATGAACAAGCAGCGCGAGGCCGTTTACGGTCTGCGCCGCCAGCTCCTGGAGGGCGTCGATCAGCGCGAGCTGATTCTCGAGGATTATGTTGGCGGAATCCTGTCGAACCTGCTTGACGAATATTGCAACGAGCGCACGCGCGAAGATCAGTGGGATTTCAAGGGGCTCGGCGACAAGCTCCTCGATCACTTCGGATTCAATCTCGCGGCCTCCGGCTTGAAGCCCGAGGAGATGAGCCGCCACGAGCTGGGCGAGGCGATCTTCGCCAAGCTCACCGAGATCTACGAGGGCAAAGAGAACATCCTTGGCGGTGGGACCATGCGTTATCACGAGCGTATGGTGATGTTGAGCGTGATCGACGGATTGTGGAAAGATCACCTGCTCAACATGGACCACCTCAAAGAGGGCATTGGCCTGCGTGGCTACGCGCAGCAGGATCCGCTGGTGGCCTACAAGCGCGAGTCCTACGACATGTTCGAGGCCATGATGCTGAAGTTCCAGGAAGACACTGTGCGTTTCCTCTTCCGGATGCAGATCATCGGCCCCGACGGCCAGCCTGTGACTGAGCCGATGCGGCCGCGTGGTCCGGTGCCGCAGGCGCCGCCCGTGGCCAGTGCGGCGCGGCCTGCGATGGGCGACGGCGCTCCACGCGAGATTTCCATTCCGACGCGCGCGCCTTCGACCACGATCGATGCCATCGAGAAAGAGTTTGCGCGCAAGAAGGAGCGGGAACTGGCCGTAGCCAGCCGCGCCGGAGCCGGCGAATCGAGCGAGCCCAAGCAGCGCCGCATCGGCGACAAAGTCGGGCGCAACGATCCCTGCCCCTGCGGCAGCGGGAAAAAATACAAGAAGTGCCACGGAGCAATGGGTTAGCGGGCTTCATCGTGCGCATATCAGCACACGGCCTTGCGTTCGCTCTGGTTGAGTTCGGGCCGCGCAATCATCCATCCAAACGTATCCGGCTGTTCGATGTGCATCTCGACGTATCGCAAGCCGATCCGCCCGGAGAATGAAAGGCGGCCCGTCTCAATTAGGAGGGCGTTTCGGAAGCGGCGGACAGTTGCAACTGGCGTTCAAGATCATCCGCTTTTGCCTTCGCCTTGTCATATTCCACAAAATTCGAGATCATCGCGTGTGCTTTCTCGATCATGGTTCGGTTGGTGAGCACCAAATCGCGATATGGAGCCATTTGAGTCTGAGTCGTGTTGTCATTAAAGTGATTAATGGTCGTCGTCAGGTGTGCGGCCATTTCGGGCAGCAGGACAGAGATCCGGTCGATGGCTTCCTGTTGCCAGGGCGATCCTTCATCCCGCAAGGAAGTCAACTGATTGGCGTCGCTGATGAGGTTGTTGATGTGCTCCTTGATGCTGTTCAACTGATTGGCGTGGGTTCGCCAGTCAAGGTTCGACAGCGTGTAATTTGCCAGCATTTGAGCATCATCATCGGCCTGAGTGGCATGAGACTCTACCGCTTTCAAGAGGTCGGAGATCGCGGCCGAATCGGGATTTTGCGCCGCGAGCATACCTGCCGGCAGCAGGAGGGCGAGCAGGGCAAGCCGCGGAAGGATCGTTACGAGCTTGAGCGATTTCATATTTTCTCCTTTGTGCGGCCCGGTTTGGGCCTGCGCTTACCGTCCCCAAGACGTTCAGTTAGAGCCGGGTGCGCCTCGGAGGGGCCTCCGGGCGCGCCCGGTTTGGGGAAGGAGGTCGGCCACAGAGTAGCTGCTCCGGCCATTTCGCAAGGGCGGACACGTTGGGCGAGGATGCCAAATCCCTCACGCGCTATAACAGATTGCACGTCGCATGCCATCCATCTCGGGCTCGAACATGCCTCTTTTCACGATTCGCCCCCGGGCTTTCCCCGGCCATGTCAAGAAGCTTGGACGCGGCTGTCAAGTTTTTCCGCGGGGGCGCCAGCCTTTGCCGAGTCCACACGGAAGTTACTGCTCTCCGGCGGCAAAAGCTCGTCGGCGACGCTCAACAGGACTGCGGTGAGCGGTGCGGCCATCACCACACCCAGGCCACCCGCTACGGAAGCCAGCAAGAGCTGGAGCGCCAGCGTAAGCGCCGGCGGAAGTCTGACGATCTTGCGCTCTGCAAGTGGAGTGATGATGTTTCCCTCCAGAAAATGCGCCAGGCAATACAAGGCTAATGTGAGCAGGCCGGTGATAGGACTCACAGCAAATGCAAGCAGACCCGCAGGAATAAAGGACAGAATTGCGCCAATGTTGGGGATAAATGTCATCAGTGCGGCAATGATGCCCAGAGTTCCGGCGAGAGGAATGTGAAGAATGAAGAGGCCGACGGTGATAAAGACGCCTATAGATATCATCGAAACGGCCTTTGCCAGCAGCCAGGCGCGAAGCGTGCGCGTTGCCGCCTCGAAACACGACTCGATGGCAGCGCGCTTTCGAGTGGGGAGAATTCTCCGGATCCCGCGAAGATAGAAATCCGGCTCAGCGGCAAGGTAGACGCTGGTGATTGTGACCAGAAACAGCCCCGCGATCATGGAAGCGGTCACATAGACCGCGCCGCCCACGCCTGAGAGCATCATGGTGAGAGCGCGGGAGACCTGGCTCGAATCCTCGGAATGCGCCATTACCCAGCGTCCCCAGCCCATTGCCTGAAGCCTGAAGATCAATTCCCGGACGGCCGTGGCGATGTCGGCACGGAGAGCGACGAGTTCCTGTATGAGGGCCGGTCCACGAAGCCAGATGCCTAAGGCGAACACTCCGACAACGGCGATGATAACCAGCGTAAAGGCCAGGCCACGCCGCCGGATGTGGAACCACGACTGAAATTTCGAGGTTAGCGTGGCCAGAATCAGAGCGCCTATAGAACCGGCAAACAAGAGGAGGAGGATTGACCGGGCCTGCCACAGCAGAAGGAGCGCCACGACAGATGCCAGGCAAACGAAAACCGTGTAAACAGCCCGCCATTTGAATCGATCCATCGCTCTCCCTCGCGTCTCTTCGGATGGAGACTCCTTCTGCGGCTTCGGATCTTCTCGTGTTGGGGTACGTTCGGGCATGTAGATGCAGCTCGACAACCCAGGCCGCTTTTATATTCTGGCTCTCGCAACGGCCGCCGGCAGCTCAATGGAAAATACCCAATCGAGATCTCTCTCGTTTCAACAAGGCCTCCCCAGCCGGGGCGTTGAAAGAAGCGGCGCTGCGCTTGTCACAGCCATCATCGCGGCAGGCGCAACCGCCGTGGTCAGCCAGCGCAAGACTGAAACGGCAAAGTGTCCAAATTGATTCCACAGCCATTTCATGAGTGCCCGATCTCTGCCGATCACGCCACCAAGTGCGGGAGCACCTGTCTTTGGGGACGAAACCCTTCCCGGGCAGGTGCGATCTTTGCTGTCTGAGTTTCATGTGTCTGGCGCCAATCCGGCGGGTTCGGCTCCAGATCAACTCCGGCTGACGTCCAACGCTTCATCTTCCAAATGCGGGAACACTCCGGGCACAGCCAGAAATAACGGCTCGGCGCCACCACAACGGGAAAGCCGCTGTCAGCTCGAATGATTCGCTCATCCGGAGGGAGAGACAGTTCAATGAGACACAGAGTTCCGGTTTGAAGATCCACGGCATCCCGGCGGCACTTGGAGTTGGCGCATTGCATGGTATTTCCTTTCTGTGACTGATAAGGATTGGATTGCGCTAGTGGGTCTCTGAGCCCACCAGACGATTGACAGCAGCGATGTACGGGCCCGTGCAGATAAGTTGACCGCTTCAGGAATTGCCGCAACGCAACGGTTTTCGCAGAAGCGGGGCACGCGGAAAGGCATCGAATAACTCCCTCAAAGCACCACTTCGAGGACGGCAAAAATATCGTGAAGCTTCAAGCCGCATCCAACTTGGGCAAGCGCTATGAGGCAGCGACTCATCGCTTATCGAAAGCTGGCCGGCGTACATGGCGAAGAAAGTCGCTTCATGCCGATTTCATCCTTTCCGGATGTATTTCCGCCATCGTTCTTTTCTTCCGGATTGGGGGCGCGCAGGTCAGTCGAGCAGATTTGCTCGACTGGCTGGCCCGGTTTGTATTCGATCTTCTTCGGCGGCGCACAACCTTCTTCTTTCGTCATCAGGAGGCTGGGCTTCTCCTTCTCTTCTTTATCGGCAGCGGCGACAACCGGCGCCAGATCCTTCTTCATCTGTTCAAACTCGGCGCTCTGCACTTCCAGGTCGCGCCCTTTGGGGAGGAACATGATTTCGCGCTGGGCATCGACCATCCGCGTATAAAAAGGCGGGTGGGTGCGAAACCAGCTCACACCGTTCACATAGCCTTCTCGGGTGGCCATCTTGTCGAAGAAGCGTACAAACCCGGTGGGGTCGTAGCCTGAGTTCCATGCGTACTGGATTCCCAACTGATCGGCCTCAAGCTCATAGTCGCGGCTGACACCAAGTAATTTGAGATTCAGCACCAGACCAAGGCCGTAGTATCCGTACTGCAGTGCGTAGTACATGCCGATGCCTGCCATTCCGCCCGTGAGCACAACCGCCGCAATCTGAGCAGCCTGGTAAAACATGCCGGCGATGGTGGCGCGCTTCATGAGCTTTGCCCCATGACGGGCAGTTACGTGTGCGAGTTCATGGGAGATGACACCGGCCAGTTGCGCTTCATCATCGGTAGCTTCCAGAAGGCCGCGTTCGATAAACAGATAGCCGCCGGGCAGGGCAAACGCGTTAATCTCCTTGGATTGCAGCACCGTTACATGCAGGGGAACCTTCAGGTCGGAGTGCTGCGCGACACGGTCGGCAACTTTCTTTACGTAATCCTGAACGGCTTTGCTTTCGACTTCAGGAGGCAGAAGGCCGGTTCGCTTCAGCTCATTGACGGCATCCTGGCCGCGTTTGATGTCGTCCCTTTGTCCTGAGGCAATTTCTCTGAATCCAATGTCTTTTACGTCACTCCAGCGCCGCTGGTTATGGGAGCCGGATGCGATAGCCGCAAGGATTTCCCGGTTCTGCGCCGGCCACTGCACAAGCAGATCAAGCTTGGCGTTCAGGTTGTCGTATGCGTTGGGAATGGCTTGTCCGGAAAGGATATCGGCTTCGCTGCGGAGCAGTTCCAGGTTCTGAATCTGACAGTGCAGATCGTGGCGCCGCACATCAGGGAGCCCCGAGCCGCCCTTCTTCAGATCATTCCGAGCGATGTCCAGTTGTTTCCCATACTGTTTGGAATGGTCTTTGAACCGCCCGCGGCAACTATCCTCCCCGCGTTTGAGAGCCTGGCGTTCATTTTCGACATCGGCGGCGTTGAAGGTGAGCGAGGGCGAAAGCTGGAACAGTTCTTCGTAGGACTTTTGCAGATATTGGTGCAGATCCAGCTGCGACGATTGCGATTGCGACGGCTCTGCTGCCGCCGGCGACTGCGCAACGAGTTGCAGCTCTGGCATCATGATCAACAGGAACATCGAAACTGTGGCGGCGAATTTGCGAATTGCCCGGTTCACGGGAGACCCCTTTCTTCGAGCGGCGGTATGCGGGCGAAAATCGGTTAACTGAGCCTCATCCTTTCGGCGCCATATAGCCCTCGCGAGCAAAGATTTCGATTTTGCGGCTCTTTCCCTTCTCGTCAGTGACTTTCAAGGGTTTTCCATCCGGTCCCACGATTTCAACCTTCAGCAGGTGGTAGCGTCCGTCGCGGCTTTCCGGTGGCGGACGGAAGGAGAGCGTGTACTCGCTGCGCAGAAAGCCCACAACACTGCGGAAAATGTCAGGCAACTCACCTTCGAAGCGGGGGAACAGCGCCAGCCCTCCGGTCTGTTTGGCGAACCGGGTGAGCGCGTTCTTGCCTTGCAGGTAGGACAGGCCGACGCCGCCGTAGCGTGTGTATTCGGCTTCGGCCAGCCCCACGCAAAAGATCGTCACATCGGTCCGTTTCAGGCGGTCGTAGATCTGATCCTGGTTCGTCGCGCTCATGCTGTCGAGTCCGGTGGCCAGCAGCAGGATCGACTTCCTGCCCCGTACCTCATCCAGGCTGTCCAGCGTTTCTTTGAGCGCGTCATAAAGGTTGACCTCACGGAACTGCGGATATCCAAGCTGGGCGATCGCATCCCGAACCTCGTATTGCTTGTGCGTAAAGTCCACCTGCACCTTTGGCCGCAGATCGAAGGTCGTCAGAGCCACCCAGTCACGCGGTTCGAGATGGCTGAGAAATGCGGTTCCCCAATCGGCAGCTTTACCCGCAAAGTAGTTATACGAAGCTGCACTGTATTCCATCAGCACCACGATGGTGATGGGCGCCGATGTCGGAGCGAAGTTCACCACGGTTTGCGGTATCCCGTTATCGAAAAGCCGGAAATTACCGCGCTTCAGCCCCGCCAAAACTCGTCCGTCGTCGTCGGTTACCAAGACGTCTACCCTCACAAGAGAAGGGTCGATTTTCTCCGAAGGTTCTGTGGCTCTTGCTGACTCGGATCCTGCGCCAACCGCCGGTTTTGGTTCCTGAGCGGCTGCGCTAGTCACGCCGGGCTGAAATTGATTGATGGCCAGCCCCAACCAAATCGCTGCAACGAAGATAGCCCGGATACTTTTCATCTTTACCCCTTCCGTAGCAGCAGAACAGCAGCATTCAGGTGGTAATTCCGCGGTCATGCCTGGTCTCGGAAAGTCCTGTCGACCCTGGCCGTGTTTCTCTGAACGTGTGAATTGATTGCGCCGCATTCTTGTTCTCCAGACTCCGAAATCGGAACCTGGAGAACCCTTGAGCTGCGCAAAATCAAGCGGTCAGAGACCTAGCTGCCGGCTGCATCCGCAACGGATCGACCGAGCACAATAACCGGGCACCGCGCTTCGCCGATCACCCGATGGACGATGCTCGATCTTCCTGCTTCGGCTGGTTGTGGCGGATCGACCGGCCCAAGCACGATGCAATCCTGATTCGTGGAATTTCCAAATTTCAGAATCTCCGCCGCAGGATCTCCTTTACGCACGACAATCTCCAGCGGACACATCAGTTCGGCTTCCCGCAACCGGTCTGCCGGCAGCCGGGAAGTGACCGCCCATTGGGTACGCGCGATTTCGCTCCGATCCTTTTGCTCGCTTCCGAAGACATGCATGACGGTCAGGCTTGCCTGGTGTTCCTGAGCCAGTCGCGACGCAAATGCCAGCGGCATCCCGGCATCTGAATGAAGCGACAAAGCGAGGGTGATATTTCCATGTCGCTGACCAGAGACGTTTTCCTGAGGGAAACATCTCCCCACGGTGCAAATCGGGGCTGACGTAAAGGGCAGCAGATCCTCTGCCAATGTCTTACAGACGGCATTGTTTGCATTCCTTTCGCTGGCTGTGGTCATCAGAATCCTGTCCACCCCGCGTGCCTTTGCAATGAGCGGGATCTCTTCCCTGGGCGAACCCCTGAGCAGCAGCGGCTCACAGGGTATTCCCACCCAGCGAAGTTTCCTCGCCATGCGATTGAGCGGTGCGAGCGCAGACTCCACCGCGTTGCCAAGGCCGAGAGATAGCTTCGGCTCTGTGGGACCAGTCTGCGCTCGGTCAGGCTCAAGTACATGAACAAGCAAGACCTTTGCGTTGCTTTGCCTTGCCTGTTGAATGGCATGGAACAGCAGGATCTGTTCATCGGCAAAGTTGGTGATGGCAAGTATGGCTCTTGGCGAGGTCCACTGGCGCAGCAATCGCGCAGAAGGTGGGTAACTAACGTTCCAAGTGTGTGCCAGCTCCGGAATGCATGTGGCGTTCACCGCTGGTATCCTCCGTGATCGATGGTGCGCCGTGGGTACGGGCAGTACCGCTGGCTGCACACAATGACAGGTAAGCACGCATGGGGCCATAAGCAACTCATGCCGGGCGCATCAGAACTTCAGAAAATCGGCAGAGATAATGCTCTCAATAAGCACCCTGCGGGGAACTGTCAAAGGATTCAAACAGCTATGTACAAATTCCAAGGGCTTTCAAAGAGATTCCCGCCAGCTTTCTACTGATCCGGGGAGTTCAGCAAGCCGAACTTGCCAATCTTGTAGCCCAGGTCGCTTCGCGAGACTCCGAGATAGCGGGCAGCTTCAGCCTGCACGCCCTGCGCGAGATCGAGGGAGCGAACAATCAGCGCTCGTTCAATCTCCGTCAATGTTTTGCGTAGATCCAGTTGCTTTGGAAGCTGCGTGGCAAGTGCTTCAGGCGTGACGTCTTCGCTCGTCTGTGGCGCGCCCACCGAAACTCGCCGAAGAAGAAAATCCTCCGGCTGCAATTCGGAGCTTTGGCCAAGGATCAGAGCCCGTTCCAGCAGGTTTTTCAGTTCCCGAACATTCCCGGGAAAGGAATAGCCCGCAAGCTTCTCGAAGGCGCGGGCGCTGATCGGCCGCGCAGGAACCTTCATTTCGGCCGCAATCCGGCAGCAAAGAGATTGGCTGAGCTCGCCGATGTCCTCAGGCCTTTCGCGAAGAGCTGGAAGGTGAACCGGCACGACCGCCAGGCGATAGAACAGGTCCTCCCGAAAGAGGCCATCGCGAACCCGTTCTTCGAGCTTGCGATGCGTTGCCGCCAGCACCCGCACGTCGACGCTGCGCGATACCGTCGAGCCGACAC
>JAJYFA010000164.1 GCA_021790995.1 Acidobacteriota bacterium | reverse complement strand
CGGCCGGCGGCTCGCGCACGTGGGCCGGCAATAGACGCCCGTGGTCGTGACGCCGTAGAGAAACCGCGCCCGCGGGTCGCGTGCGGCGAGCTGCTTCCACGCCGTCTCGGGATCGAGGCGAGAAACCTGCGGGTTGGATGGAAGTTTTGCGGGCGTCATAGAGTGGGCGACAGCGAACTGCAAACTGCTCATGGAAATCATATTCCCCGAAGCGCGCCGCATTCGCACCCCGATTCTTGCGCGCAATTCCCTGCCCGCGCGGCCGGGTTTACGAACGCTATTTCCCTACGCAGCCGCGGTGTTGTATCTTGCCTCTATCTCGAAATTCCAGTTCACAAGGAGGTCTGTACGTGGAAGCGGTTGTGGAATCGTGTACGACTTCCCGCATCGAGGTTTTTCACCGCTCTCTTTTCGCAATGAACACGCGGTTCTCGATGATTCTGGCTGGAATTGATCGCGACCGGGCAGAAGCCCTGGCCGCAGCGGCAGAGCGCGAACTGCGCGTGCAGGAGCACACCATGAGCCGCTTCGACACTGCCGGGCCGCTCGCCAACCTGAATCGCCGCGCCGCAGACGAGGCCGTGAGGCCGCCCGCGGAGCTTTGGGAGATTCTCCTGTTGTGCCGCGAATACTGGCAGCGCACAGCCGGCGCCTTCGACATTACGCTGTGGCCACTGAGCCGTCTGTGGCGCGAGCATCTTGAGCGCGGCGAGGAGCCGTGCCAGGAAGCCATCGCGAAGGCGAGCAGCCAGACCGGCATGGAGCGCCTTCACTTCGACTCCGAGGCTTGCGCGGTGCGCTTCGAAACTCCCGGAATGAGCCTCGACCTCGGCGGATTCGGCAAAGGCTACGCCCTCGACCGCGTGGCCGAGGGATTGCGCGCGCAAGGCGTCGAGCAGGCATTCCTGAGCTTCGGCGAAAGCTCCATCACCGTTCTCGGCCCGCATCCCCACGGGCCCGACTGGCCTGTGGGGATCGCCGATATGTTCGATCCCGCGCGCGCCGTACACACGTTCCATCTGAAGGATGCCTCGCTCTCGTCGTCGGGAACAGCGCCCTTCAATCGCATGGCTGGCCTCGAATCGCTCAACCAGACTGCCAGCCCCATCGTCGGGCAAATCATCAACGCGTGCAGCGGCCGGCCCATCGAAGGATTTCGCACCATGTCGGTGGCAAGCCCAAGCGCAACGGAGGCCGAAGTACTTTCGACCGCCTTGCTCGTAACGCCGGAACGAGACCGCACTGCGCTTCTCTCCGGCTTCTCCGCAATCTCGGCAGTGGAGATTGCCTACCACCCCAGCGAGCAGGATTTTGGGGCTCGCATTCAATGGCAATATGGATCCTGAACTCTCATCTCTTTCTTCGTTGGGGCCGGAAACCCGCGCACAGCGGCGCGAGTTTCTCAAGCGGCTTGCCATGGTGGCGGGTTCGTCCGCCCTGCTCGCCGAGTTGCCGTGGTGGTCGCCGTTGCGCGCCGCGCCCGTAAGCGACTCGCCGTCGGACCGCGTCCGCCTGGGGGTCATTGGGATTGGTTCGCGCGGCAGCTTTCTCCTCGCCAATCTGCTGCGCACGCCAGGCGTTGAGGTTGCCGCCCTCTGCGACGACTACCCGCCGCACCTCGAAGCCGCTCTCGCCAAGGTGAAAGGCGCCAAGGGCTTCTCCGACCACCGGCAGATGCTCGACATGCCCGGCCTCGACGGCGTGCTGATCGCCGTGCCTCTCTTTCTGCACGCGCGCATGTGCCTCGACGCATTCGCCGCCGGCAAGCATGTCTTCTGCGAGAAGAGCCTCGCCTACTCGATCGAAGAGTGCCAGGCCATTGCGGATGCCCACCGCGGCAGCAGCAAAGTCTTTCAAATCGGTCATCAGCGCATGTTCAGCCCGGTCTTTCTGCGCGCTTTGGAACTGATACGCGATGGCCAGATCGGGCAGATCACGCAGATTCGCGCCTACTGGCATCGCAACGGCAACTGGCGCAATCCCGTGCCCGCAACCGGACCGGACCCAAGCCCCTTCCCCAGCCTCGAACGCCGCTTGAACTGGCGGCTCTATCTCGACTACTCGCGCGGATTGATGACCGAGCTTGCATCGCATCACATGCAGGTGGCGAACTGGTTCCTTGGCGCGCGCCCGGTAAGCTGCGCGGGCTATGGCAGCATCAATTACTGGAAGGATGGCCGCGAAGTCTACGACAACGTGAATCTGGTGTATCGCTACAACAACGGCACGCAGGTCATCTACGACTCATTGATCAGCAATCGCTTCTACGGCATGGAAGTGCAGGTCATGGGCCCCAAAGGGACCATCGAGGGAGAGACGGGCAAAATCTTCGCCGAGAATCCGCCGCCCGCGCCCGGCATCGTGCAGCTCATCAACGAAATCGAGCATGGTTTCTTTGATACTGTTCCCATCGGCGGTCCCAGTTGGGTGCCCGAGCTCAAGAAAGACACCAAGGGCAGTTATCTCGTGCGCGAGCATACTGCCGACGATGGCACCGCGATCTCGATGGCCGCCTTTGCCAACGCCATCCGCGCCGGCAAACCGATTCCCGGCATGATGGAGCAGGCCTGCCGAGCGGGAGTCAGCGTGCTGATGGGTCACAACGCCATGGAACAGCAGCAGGAGATCTCCTGGCCGGAGGGATTCAGAGAATGAAAGACATTGTCATCTCAGGACGCCGCATCGCCCGCGAATTGTGGATCTGCGCCGGCTGCGTCCTCGCAGCCCTTGGCGTGAACGTGTATGCGATCATCCGCTTCCACACCGAGTGGAAAGAGCTGATCACAACGCTGCATATCACCCTTGCCGTCGCCGCAGTCTTCTACGCAGTTCTGGCGCTGCTGCGAGGATGCGTCTTCGGCGTCATGCGAGCTTTCCGGCGGAAGGCGGCGTGACAATCGGAGCCGCGCACGCGCGCCTCACAGCGGAACAAGAATTCCCGCCGCAGTTAGCCTTTCGTGGACACAGACGCTCTTGCTCCGCCCGGACAAAGTATTCATAAGAGCAGCCATCGCGACCATGTATAGTCGATTTGCTGAGAAATTAACGGTCAGCCACCGGCTCTACGAGCGAAATGCCCACGGCCGCGCCGATCCGAACAACGGAGGCACACCCATGTCGCTCAAGTCTCTTGCTCTTGCATCGCTCGCTTTGCCGTTCTTGCTTGCCGGCCTCGCGCGTGCCCAGGCCAACGGTCCTTACAAGGTCCAGAAGATCCAGATCGTTGGCGGTGACGGCGGATTCGATTACGTGACCGCCGATCCCGACGGCCGCAACCTGTATGTGGCGCGCTCCGGCAAGGACGGCCACATCGGCGTCTTCAACCTCGACACTCTGGCCCAGGTGGGCGACATTCCGGGCACGAGCGCGCACGGCGCAGCAGTCGACACGGCCACGGGACATGGATTCGCCACCTCGGACCCGGTGACGATGTTCGACGCGAAGACCTTCGCCATTATCAAGAAGATCGACGTGCAAGGCCATCCCGATGGCTACCTGAACGATCCCTACCTTCACCGCTTCTACATTCTGAGCCACTCCGAGCCTAACATTACGGTACTCGACGATAAGGACGGCTCGATTCTGGGCACCATTGACATCGGCGGCGCGCCCGAGCAGGCCGCAATCGACAGCCACGGCAAGATCTACGTGGACATCGTGAACAAGGCTGCGATCGCCGTGATCGATGCCAGCACGATGAAGATGGTGGGCCGTTACGACCTGTCGAGCAAAGGCGGCGGCTGTGCTGGCCTAGCGCTCGACGCGAAGAACGGCATCCTGTTTGCCGCCTGCCGCGAAAAGAACAACATGGTTATTCTCTCGGCGGCCGACGGGCACATCATTACCGACCTGCCGATCGGCGTGGGCTGCGACGGCGCCACGTTCAATCCCGAGACGATGGAGGCCTTCAGTTCACAGGGCGACGGCACCCTGACCGTAATCAAGGAGGCTTCGCCCACGAGTTTCGCCGTGGAACAGACGGTCCCCACGCCGCTGCGCGCCAAGACCATTACGCTCGATACCAGGACGGGCAATCTCTTTCTGATTACTGCCGAGTTTGGCCCAACGCCCGCGCCGCCGGCAGGATCAGCGCCGCCCGCGGGAGGGCCGCCCGCATTCATGCGTGGACCGCGCCCGCCCATGATTCCGCATTCTTTCCAGATCCTCGAAGTGGGCAGGGGCACGACAGCGGGTTAGCGATCCGCCTGTGAAAAATGAAGATCGGGCGAACGCGTCCTGTGCAATCGGTCCGGTTCGTCAACTCGATTGCATTTGCCGCAACAGCGCTTCGGCCCGCATCAGATCCTCCTCCGTGTCCACGCCAATCGTGTCGCGCGGCGCCTCCGCCACGTAAATCGCAATGCCGTTTTCAAGCAAACGCAACTGCTCCAGCCGCTCCAGCTTTTCGAGCGGCGAGGGCGCCAGAGCCGCGAATCGCTCGAGCGCGGCCTTGCGGTAGGCGTAGATGCCCAGATGCTTGCGGTAGCCCGCAAATCCCGCGGCATCGCGGTCGCAGGGAATGGTAGCGCGAGAGAAATAAAGTGCGCGCCCGTCGAGCGCCGTCACGACTTTCACCGCGTTGGGATTCGCGAACTCCTCGGCCGGGCAGCGCACGGAGAGCGTCGTCACTTCCACCTCCGGCCGCGCAAACAGATCCAGCAGCGGCGGGAAAAAATCGGCCGTAAGCGTCGGCTCGTCACCCTGCAGGTTCACATAGATGTCCGCGTCGATCTGGCGAGCCACTTCCCTCACCCGGTCGCTGCCACTCGGGCACGCGGGCGAGGTCATCACCACCGGAATGGACCGCGCACGGCAGACCTCGGCCACCTCCTCGGCATCGGTTGCAACCACCACGGGATCCATCAGACCGCTCGCGCTGGCGGCGCACCACACCCACTCCACCATGGACCGTCCGGCAATGGTGCGCAGCACCTTGCGCGCCATGCGCGTCGACTGCAGCCGCGCCGGAATCACGGCCGCGATGCGATAGGAAGTCATGCTGTCGAGTGTACACGGGCGCGCCCGGCCGGGAATCACTCCGCGAGTGCGTCGATGGCGCACTTGGCGCGCGCCAGTCCCTGCGCCGCAGCCTGGGGACCGTCACTCTGATGCTCCGCGCTGATGAACTCCACCCTCGTCAGTCCAATGACGCCCAGAATTCTGCGCAGATACGGCTCCTGCTGGTCAAAATCCTGGAACGGCGTGCCCACTGGATAGGCGCCGCCGCGCGCGGAAAAAACATAGACCCGTTTGCCCGGTGGCGTCAGCGGCGCCGCCCCCTGCTCGGTGAAAGCAAATGTGCGCCCTTCGCGCACAATCAGGTCGATCCACGCCTTGAGCGACGCGGGGATTGACAGGTTCCACATGGGCACGCCCAGCACCACCACATCGGCGTCCAGCAGTTCGTCTACCATCTGGTCGGAAAAGGCAAGCGCAGCCTTCTGCGCCGCGGTCCGCTCCGCTTCCGGCGTGAAAGACGCGTCGATAAATGCCTCATCAAGGTAGGGGAATCGCTCGATCGAACTGTTGTGGTGCAAGACCCTGCCGGCAGGGTTCCTCTGCGTCCACTTCTCGACAAAGACGCTGGCCAGAAAACTTGAAACCGAAGCTGCGCGGGGACTGGAGTCAATATGGAGCAGAGTAGGCATTTGCGTTCTCAGGCATCGAGCAAAAAAGGCGCTGATGAAATTGTCGCAGGGAGAGCTGCTGCGTTTGACCTCAACCGCGTGCCCCCTTATCATCGAAAGAGAGGAATAAGGCGCTTGTCCGCGCCGTTTATCCACCTTACGGCGGGGTAGCTCAGATGGTTAGAGCGACGGATTCATAACCCGTAGGTCGGCGGTTCGATCCCGCCTCCCGCCACCAGAACCCCCTGAAAATCAGAGGAATGCTCTTGGGACGCTCTCACCACCCGTTCGCCGTCCTTCAGTGGCCCATTCCCCTGCCCGCATCACTCTTCGATCTTGTAAGTGAATTCCTCAATCACCGGATTGGTCAGAACCTCGCGGGCAATGCGCTCCACCTCGGCCCGCGCCTGCTCGGCAGAAAGCCCCTCGGCCAGCGAAAGCGCAAAGTACTTGCCCTGGCGCACAGCCGTGACCCCGGCAAATCCGAGCTTGCGTAATGCGTTGTGGATGGTCTGGCCCTGCGGATCGAGGACCGATGCCTTCAAAGTGACATAGACATGCGCCTTCATGATCACTGATTATAAAAGCTGGGACCAGTTGTCAGGATTTCCAAGCTCGACTTTCAGCAGGACCGTGACAGACAATCAGGGACGAGTGGCGAGAACCGCTCGCATTCCCCAAGGAGAAACAGGACGCAATGGTGAATTATCTGGAGTTGCCGGTGGGCGATCGCGCACCGGAGGTGTTTCGGGCGGTCATCGAGATCCCCAAGGACGGAACGCAGAAGTTTGAATACGACAAGCATCTGCACGTCTTCAAGCTGGACCGCAACCTGCACTCGCCGGTGCACTATCCGGGCGACTACGGCTTTATTCCCTCAACGCTCAGCGACGACGGCGATCCGCTCGACGTCCTGGTGCTGGTTCCGGACCCAAGTTTCGCGGGATGCGTGCAGGAGGTGCGGCCGATTGGCCTGCTGGAGATGCTCGACCAGGGCACGCTCGACGAGAAGGTGCTGGCGGTGGGCAAGAACAATCCTCGCTTCGCCAATATCTGGAACTACACCGACATCTATCCGCACTTGCTCAAGGAGATCACGCACTTCTTCTCGATCTACAAGGATCTGGAAGGCAAGCGAGTGGAGATCAAGGGCTGGCACGACGCCAGCTACGCGCGCGACCGCGTGATCCGCGCCATCAAGATGTTCGAGGATGCACACGCCGCAAAGGCAGAAAAAAACGAAAAATGAACGGTCGGCGATCGGCTGCAAGCCGGTCGCAGGTCGCGATCTGACAACTGCCACCTGCTCGCCCCTTCAGGTGTTTCCCACCCGCATTGGATGAAGTTGCCAACCTGACAACTCGCCAACCGGCCACGTCCGCTGCGGCAATTCCAGCTTTGCCAACACCGACTGCTTCCAGGCTGTCAGTTGTCCCCTGGCGATTCATGGTTCGCAGGCAGCAGTTCGCAGTCTGCTTGCAGATCTTGCCTACGGCGGCCGCGAACCATCGTGAGCGCGTACAGCGGCGGCCCCAGCAGAGCCACGGCCACGGCAAACAGCAATGAAGAAACTCCGGCGAATGCCGTACCGGGATCGCCGAGCTTCTCAAAACGCGAGGCGTAGAGCGCATATCCAATCAGTATGGCCGGCCCGACCGCCAACAGGCAGGCAAAGACGAAGCTGCCCGCGCGGAAGGGACGCGGCAATTCGGGTTCGCGCAGACGCAGCGCGATCAGCGACACGAACTCCAGAATCAGGCTCGTACCGTAGAGAATCAGGTCGATCGAGATCAACCGCTCGAAGGGCAGGCGCAGTGCAAGCGCCCACCCCAACCCACACACGAAGACGCTGATCCAGGGCACGCCGCGCCTGTTGCGGCGCAGAAAAATGCGCGGCAGCAGGCCGTCGGCGGCCATGGCGATGGGCAGGCGCGTGTAGCTCATCATGAGCGCATTGAACATGCCCACTCCGCAGATGACGCCGCCGGCGACAACTGCAAAACCCAGCAGCGGTCCGCCGAGAGAGCCTGCGGCCACCGCCCACGAGCCGGTTGAAAAACCCTCCGGCGAAAGTCCCGCCACCGCCATCGCGGCCAGCGGCAGCACATAGCTGAGCGCCGTCACCAACGCGGCCCCGATCATGGCGCGCGGGTAGTTGCGCTGCGGATTCTCGACCTCACGCGCGATCGTGGAGGCGTTGTCCCACCCCATGTAGTTCCAGAGCGCCACCAGGATCGCCGTTGAAATCCCCAACTGCGCGCCGGTAGCCGGTGCCGTGCGGCGCCAGTGCATGACGGGATGCGCCGTGATTCCATGCCAGAAGCCGAGCGCAATAAAAATCGCGAACGGCGCGAGCAGCAGGACGAAGAGCCACACTGAGTCTTCGCCGATCTCCGGCGCCCCAAGCAGGTTCCAGAGGCAGCAAACCGCGACAACCGCCAGCGACCAGAGATAAGCGCGTGAACCGGCCGTTAGCGCAGGATCGAACTTGCCCAGGTAGAGCACAAAAATGGAGGGGTAGAGCGCCATGTCGAAGACGCTGGCCGTGAGCGAAAGCCAGCTTTCCTGGAAGCCCCAGAACGAACCGAGCCCGCGCCGCACCCAGACGTAAAAGCCACCCTCCGCCGGAATGGCCGCTGCCAGCTCGCCGATCATCAGCGCGGTGGGTAAACTCCAGAAGATCGGCAGCAAAAGCAGGATGACGATGGCGCGCCCGTAGCCCGCCCCGCCGAGAATGTCCTCCATGCCGTAAGGTCCGCCGGAGACCATGAAGAAGGTGGCGGCAATCAGCGGTACAAGCCGGATCTTGTGCGAGACGGGTTGGGGCGCAAACCGCATGAGCGTGAATGTACTGAATGTAAATGCCCACCCTCGGCGCGGAAAATGCATTCGCGCAAAGCGTGCGATAAATCCTTTCCTTCTCGATCTCCCGCGCGCGGCGAGCGGCTTCAGCGGACAAACCAAATCACGACGAGCAACGTGTGCACAAATTCCGGTATAATCCTGACTGAGACCCGGAGAGATGGCCGAGTGGCTGAAGGCGGCGGTTTGCTAAACCGTTGTACGGTCAAAAGCTGTACCGGGGGTTCGAATCCCCCTCTCTCCGCCAGAAACCTTCTTACCCGGTTGATTCCATTAGAATAGAATAGATAACACTAGAAATATCAATGTTTTGGCTCGCGGTCTATTTTGTCCATCCTGTCCATGATGTCTAGCTTGTACCGCCGTGTGAGGCCGTTTTGTATGAACATGACGGCCGTGTATGAACATGACCGGGACACCTAGATATCTGGCTTACGTGATGGGTGGGTGCGCGACATAAAAGTGGAATCAAGCGGCCCGGCGTGCCTCCCAGTAGTCCTCGAATTGTCCGTTGAGGTGGCAGCACCGGAGGGCCACGATGGCGTT
>JAJYFA010000163.1 GCA_021790995.1 Acidobacteriota bacterium | reverse complement strand
GATGATTGAAAATGAAGGAGTTCTTTACAGAGACCGTAGAGGGGGGCCCCCACGGCGATCCCTTTGCAGGTTCGGAATTCATCTTCCTGCGATTGCCCGTGCGCTGCGTGCCGTTGTCCCGCTGCTCCATTTTCCCGCTTCCATTCCCAGCGTTCCTGCATCGTATACTGAGACTCACTACTGTCCGGCTAAAATCGCGCCTATGTCTGTAACGTGCTGATAGCAGGTATGATAGCTGGTAGATTGCGTTTTTCGATTTGAATTTCGCGGCGGTATTCGGGACGGAGACACAAGAAGATGTTCTTCATTATCTAATTGATATATATAATGTTATTTAACTATTGTCAGCCCTGTGCAGTTTCCTGCAAAGCACCTTTAATAGGACTCAAAATCCGCAGACCTCAAGGTCATGGGGGTTCAAGTCCCCCTCCGGGCACCATAGAATCAATAATATACAGATCACTTCACTTCGACGCAACGTTTCGCTGGCTGGCCTGGGAAATCAATCTTTTCGCACGGAGGGAAAGACGGCTCTGGTCCGCGCAGACCGCAGTGCTCACTAAACGCTCCAACGTGCCGCAAAAATCTCATTTCGGTTGGTGAATGAGATGGCTGGATGGCCGTCCAGCCTTGCGCTGCGCGATTTCAATGGTCTTGTCCCGGTTGGAATTCGCCTCCTCTGTTGCCGCCATGTAGAATCGAAAACGGCCGCACTGTCCAGGTCCGCTTTCATGACCATTCTCATTACCCCCATAGAAGCTCGCGTCCTCGGTTCGCTCGTCGAAAAGGAAATCTCCACACCCGAGTACTACCCGCTGTCGCTGAACGCGCTGGTCAACGCCTGCAACCAGAAGAACAACCGTGAGCCTGCGATGCATCTCGACGAGGAGGCGGTCCGCGACGCGCTCCGCAGCCTCGAAGACCAGCGGCTCGCCGGTCCTGCGCGCGTAGCCGAGAGCCGCGTCGAGAAATACGAACACTATCTGCAGGAGGCCTTCAACTTTACCCGAGGCGAAACCGCCGTGGTTTGCGAACTCCTGCTCCGCGGTCCGCAAACTCCGGGCGAGTTGCGCAGTCGCGCCGAGCGCCTCTACCGCTTCGAAGAAGTTGCCGATGTTCTCTCTGTCCTCGATCGCCTCATGCAGCGCGATCCCGCGCTGGTGGCTGCGCTTGCACGCCAACCGGGCGCGCGCGAGGTCCGTTACACGCAGTTGCTCACCGGAGAGCCGGCCATGCCGGCGTCTTCGCCTGGCGAGCCTGCCGTCGCCGGCAAAGCTCAGGACCGTTTGCTTCAGCTTGAAGCAGATGTCGCCCAACTTCGCCAGGAGATCGACCAGATGCGTGAACAACTCGCGGCCCTCGCACGCATCGCATCCTGAGCTGTCCCGCGGCCATCGCAACCGGCATGAACGTTTGCGGCAAGTTCTGTATCGCTGGCGCCAGAAGTATCTGTGTTAATATTAAATTCGTAATACCGAATATTCGAATTTATAAGGATTCCCTGCGTGCCCGATTCTTTACGCCGATTTAAAGCGGGTGTTTTTCAGGCGCTTGCCCATCCGACAAGAATCGCCATCCTTGAGCTGCTAGGAACGGGAGAGCTCTCGGCCGGCGAACTCATTGAAAAGCTGGGCATGGAACAGGCCAACGTATCGCAGCATCTGGCCGTACTTCGCACGCAGCGCCTGGTGGTGAACCGCAAGTCGGGGAACCAGGTCTTCTATTCCGTACGCGACCCGATATTGCTGGAGGTGCTGACTCTGATGCGGAGCTACTTCCAGAAGTATCTGACGGAGGCTCAGGAGATGCTGCGAGAGATGAGCGAGTCCGGCAGGTAATGGCAATCAAGTCCGGCCGCCGGCGCTTTCGTGACTGGCTGAAGACAAATTCATCAAGTCTGTTCGGGAGTGGATCTTGCCTGCGTGGGCAAACTTCATCTTTCCAATAAGGATCGAACAAGAGGACATGCTTTGAGTTCATTTTTCCGGGTTCATTCCGCTATGACCGCTGTCGCCGCTCACGAACTCGGAGCCGGGATGCTGATCGTCTGCTGCTGGCTGCTGTTGGCTGTCGCCGGCATGCTGAGGCCGCACAGCATCCGCTATGTCGCACGCTTGCTCTTCCCGTTAGGTGCGGTGGCTTCTCTGGCCATGTTCGGCGTGGCAGCAGAATTTTTGTTTGCCGGCCGCGCGCCGCAGACGATGACGCTCGTGCTGGGCCTGCCGGATCTGCCCTTTCATCTGCGTCTGGATGCACTCTCGGCATTTTTCCTGATGGTGCTAGGCCTGGCCGGGGCAGGGATCTCAACCTTTGCCGCCGGTTATTTCCGCAGCGGCGAGGGCACCGCGCCAGGACTGCTTGGTCTGCACTACCACGTTTTCATGGCCAGCATGGCGGTGGTGATGCTGGCCGATGACGCTTACCTGTTCATGGTGGCGTGGGAGGTGATGGCGCTTTCCTCATATTTCCTGGTGACATCGCAGCACCGCATCCCGGAGATTAGGCAAGCAGGTTTTCTCTATCTTCTTATGGCCCATGTTGGAGCCATATGCATCCTGCTCAGCTTTGGCGTGATGCAGGGTGGAAGCTGGCAACTTACGTTTGACGCCATGCGCGGAGCCTCGCTCACGCCATTGCGGGCGACGATGGCGTTTGCACTGGCGCTGGCCGGCTTCGGCGCCAAGGCGGGAGTTGTGCCGGCGCATGTGTGGCTGCCTGAGGCGCACCCGGCTGCGCCGTCTCCGGTCTCTGCCATGATGAGCGGACTGATGCTGAAAACTGCCATTTACGGACTGTTGCGTGTTACCTTCGACCTGCTTCACGTGCGCTTCTGGCAATGGGGACTTGCGGTGCTGGTGCTGGGGCTGTTTTCCGGCGTCTTCGGAGCGATCTTTGCCGCGGTGCAGACCGACATGAAGCGGCTGCTGGCCTACTCGTCGATCGAAAACATCGGATTGATTGTTACCGCCGTCGGGCTCGCCATCCTCTTTGCCGCAAGCCACCTGCCGCTCTATGCGGCGCTGGCTCTGGCAGCCGCGCTGATTCACGTGCTGAATCACTCGCTGTTCAAGAGCATGTTGTTTCTGACCACCGGATCGGTGCTGCACGCCACGAAACAGCGCAGCCTGGGAAAGCTGGGAGGACTGATTCGCTACATGCCGTGGGTGGCGGCATTTGCCCTCATCGGCACGCTGGCCATTGCCGGCCTGCCGCCGCTGAATGGTTTTGTCTCAGAGTGGCTACTGCTGCAATCGTTCCTGTTTACGCCGCGGCTCCCGCACACCTTCGTCAATATGCTCGTGCCGCTGGGTGCAGCGGTGCTGGCCCTGACCGTGGCGCTTGCGGCCTACGTAATGGTCAAGTTTTACGGCGTGGTCTTCCTTGGCCAGCCCCGTGAGCCATCTCTCGTCCAGGCTCATCGTTCGAACTGGCTGGAGCGCATCGGGCTTGCTTGGCTCGCAGCCGGATGCATCGCTATCGGCGTCGAGCCGCAGTTGGCGCTGCAGGCCGCGGGAAGCGTCACCGGAATGCTTGTGGGCCAAACCGTCGCCTCCTCGCCTTCGGCATGGCGTATTGCCCCGATCGCTCCCGAACAGGCTTCCTACAGCGGATGGATCTTTCTTCTCGTGATCGTTTGCGTGGTTGCGATTACGTTTCTTGCCGTGCGTCTGCTCGCGCATGGCCGGGTACGGCGGTCGCCGCCGTGGGACTGCGGATACCGCTGGCAGGACGCACGCATGCAGGACACCGCCGAGGGCTTCGGGCAGCCGATCCGGCAGATTTTCGGTCCGTTGTTCTGGATGCAGGTTCACCTTCCGTCGCCAGCCGATGAAGCGCCCAGCTATCGGGTGCACATCGAGGATCGCATCTGGCGAGCGATCTACCGTCCCATCTCCGCGGCCGTCCAGCGCGCGGCAGACGCGATGAGTTTTCTGCAAAGCGGGCGGCTCGCGGTCTATCTGCTCTTTAGTTTTCTTACTCTGCTGGTCTTGCTGGTGTTTGCGTTATGAATGGTATTGCATTTGTCTGGCAGTTTCTTGAGGTTGTGCTGGCCGTTGCGCTGGCTCCGTTGTTTACGGGCTGGATCGCGCAGTGCCGGGCCTGGATGCAGAACCGGTCCGCGCCGCCGATCACCCAGCCCTACCGCATGTTGCGCAAGCTCTTCCACAAAGAAGCAGTGCTCGCGGACCATGCCTCGCCGCTTTTCCGCGCAGCTCCCTATGTGCTGTTTGGCACGATGGCGCTGGCGGCGGCCATCATTCCGTCAATCGTCACCGATCTTCCCTTTGCGCGCGCCGCTGACGCCATCGCTCTCATCGGGATCTTTGCCACAGCCAGGGTTTGCCAGGCGCTGGCTGCCATGGACATCGGGACCGCGTTTGGGTCCATGGGCGCGCGCCGCGAGATGATGATCGGCTTCCTGGCCGAACCTGCCATCCTGATGGTGTTCTTCAACGCTTTTCTGCTCTTCGGAACCACGGCACTGCCGGGCGTGGTGGACAACTACGCATCGCACCCCTCGGTCATCGACCCCAGCGTGATCTTTGCCGCCATTGGCTTCGTCATGGTGCTGCTGGCTGAAAATGCGCGCATTCCCATCGACAATCCCGCCACCCACCTCGAACTGACGATGATTCACGAAGCCATGGTGCTCGAATACTCCGGACGCCATCTGGCTCTCATCGAGTGGGCTTCGAGCTTGAAGCTGTTCAACTACGCATGCATCGGCATCGCCCTGTTCCTGCCCTGGGGCATTGCCATTCATGGCGCGAGTTTTGCCTTCGTTCTGTTCGCCCTTGCGGCCCTGATCGTAAAGCTGGCGGTGTGCGGAGCGGCGCTGGCGTTGATCGAATCGCTCTCGGCCAAGCTGCGCCTGTTTCGCGCGCCGGAGTTTCTGGCCATGGCGTTCCTGATTGCCGTGCTGGGACTGCTCGTGCATCTGCTGATGGGAGCCAACACCAGTGCTTAAGTCCTATTTCGTCGTCGAACTGCTGAAATTGCTTGCCGCCGGCATGCTGCTGATCTCCTTTGCCATGCTGGCGACGCGGCGCATCCAACGCTTGATTACGCTCTTTGCCTGGCAGGGCGCAATCTTGTTTTTGTCCACATTTCTGGTTGCGCACGATGCAGGCTTGACCGAACTCTACTTCTCGGCTGCGTTGACGCTGCTTCTGAAGGCCGTCGCTCTCCCGCTGATTCTGCATCGGCTGGTTCGCCGCCTCGACGCGCAGCGAGAAAGCGAACGGCTCGTTCATATTCCGGCCACGATGGTGGCCGGGCTGCTGCTGGTCATCCTGGCCTTCGGTCTGGCGCAACCAATCAGCTTGCTGGCAACTACCATCATGCGGCACACCGTCGGTATTGCTCTGGCTGTCATCCTGCTTTCTTTCCTGATGATGATCACGCGGCGCAAGGCGGTTTCGCAGGTGATTGGCTTCCTCGCCATGGAAAATGGCCTGTTCTTTGCCGCCACCAGCGCAACTTACGGAATGCCCATGGTGATCGAGCTCGGCATCGCTCTCGATCTTCTGGTTGCGGTTTTCATTCTGGGTATCTTTTTCTTCCAGATTCGCGAGCAGTTCGACAGCCTCGACCTGCATCACCTGGAATCGCTCAAGGAGGAGTAACGTGGAAATCCTGTTGGTTCTGGGGCTGCCGCTCGCGGGTTCTCTTGCGCTTGCGTTTCTGGGTGCGCGCCGCCACGCCCCGGAGGTCAACGCCGGCTTCAGCCTGGCCACACTCATCGCCGCCGCGCTGCTTGCCCTGCGTGTGGTTCACAACGGGCCGCTGCTTGTGTGGGGCGAGCAGTTCTTCGTCGATTCATTCAATATCTTTCTGGTGGCGCTCACCGCGCTCGTGGGCTTTACGACCGCGGTTTTCTCCCGGCCCTACATGCGCACCGAGCAGATCCATCGCAAGTTCAGTCCGCGCCGTCTGCGCCTCTATCACAGCATGTACCAGCTCTTCATGGGCGCGATGCTCATGGCTCTCCTCACCAACAACATGGGACTGCTCTGGGTGGCCATGGAAGCCGCCACGCTTTCGACGGTGCTGCTGGTGTCTCTTTACAAAACCAAGGCCAGCCTCGAAGCGGCATGGAAATACTTCATCCTGTGCGGCGTCGGCATCGCCCAGGCTCTCTTTGGCACCATCCTTCTCTACTTTGCGGCGGCGCGTACGCTTGGCCATGAGGGGATGTCGGCGCTGCTCTGGACTCATCTCTACAATGTCCGCACGGAACTGGAACCGACCGTTGTCGGACTCGCCTTTACCTTTCTTCTTGTGGGTTACGGCACCAAAGTTGGACTGGCGCCGCTGCATAACTGGCTTCCCGACGCGCACTCCGAAGGTCCGGCGCCAGTCTCTGCCGTTCTCTCTGGCCTTCTGTTGAACGTCGCGCTCTATGCCGTGATTCGCGCCAAGACACTGGCCGTGGGTTCGATTGGTCCGCAGTTGCCCGGCCGTGTACTCATGGCTTTCGGCCTCGTTTCAGCACTTCTGGGCGCGCTGTTTCTGTGGCGGCAGCGCGACATCAAACGCCTCTTCGGCTACTCATCCATCGAACACATGGGACTCATCACTTTTGCCTTCGGGATCGGCGGCCCGATCGCCAACTTTGCCGCGCTCCTGCACATGACCGTGCATTCGCTCACCAAATCCTCGATCTTCTTCTCCGCGGGACATGCGGCTCAGACGGCCGGCACACAGCAGATGGATGAAATTCGCGGTTTGGTGCGCGTCAGCCCGGCCCTGGGCTGGGGACTTCTGCTCGGCTCGCTGGCCATCCTCGGCATGCCGCCCTTCGGCGTGTTCGCAAGCGAGTTTCTCATCTTGACGACCGCGGTGCGCGAGTATCCCTGGGCAACGCCGATCCTGCTGCTTGTGCTCGCAATTGCATTCGCGGGAATCTTCTCGAAGGTGCAGCCGATGGCCTTCGGGGAGAACTCCGCGCCAAGGCTGACCCGTTCTCCCGCGCTAGCGCCGGTTTACGTTCATCTTGCCATCGTGCTGATGCTGGGAATCTACATTCCTCCTGTGCTGGCGGGGTGGTATCACGCCGCGGCGCAAATGATTGGTTAATCGTATGACCTCCGATCTCATCAACGAGCAAAACGAGCAAGTGGAATTGCTGCCCTCGAATCTCCCCTGCCGGCGCTTCAGGGCGGGCGCCGTGGACTGGCGCCGAAGCGCGGCAAAACTCCGCGCCGGCGGGGCGCTGCTGCTGACGGTTTGGGGCGCCGACGATCGCGACAGCGACGGCCGCTATCGCGTCTTTGCCGCGTTCCTCGAACGCGACGGAATCGCCGTGCTCGAACACGCGATGGATGCGGGAGCCAACCCAACTTATCCGAGTCTTGCGGAGTTTTTCCCGGCGGCCGAAAGAATGGAGCGCGCTGTCTTCGATCTGCTTGGCATCCGAAGCACGCATCAGGATCATCGCGGCTGGCTGCGGCACTCGGGCTGGCCAAAGCCGGTGTTTCCCCTGCGCCGCGACGCCGATAGCGCAGCGCATTACGCCACGGAGCCGGAGCCGTATGCTTTCGTGCAGGTGGAGGGCGACGGCGTGCACGAGATTCCGGTGGGGCCCGTTCATGCCGGCATCATCGAGCCGGGAAACTTTCGCTTCTCGGTGGTCGGCGAAAAGGTTCTGCGTCTCGAAGAACGTCTTGGCTACACACATAAAGGCGTCGCAAAGCGATTCGAGTCGTTGCCTCTCAACCAGGGCCATCGCCTGGCCGCGCGTATCTCCGGCGACTCGGCCGTAGCCTACTCGTGGGCCTACTGCGCGGCTTTCGAATCCGCCGCACAATCGGCCTGCCCCCAACGCGCCGTGCGTCTGCGCGCGCTGGCCCTCGAGCAGGAACGCATCGCAAATCATCTTGGCGATCTTGGCGCACTCGGGAATGACGCCGGCTTCGCCTTCGGGTTGACGCATTTTTCGCGCCTCAAAGAGGACCTTCTGCGTGTGAATCAATCCGTCTTTGGGGCTCGCTATCTGATGGATTTCCTCGTTCCCGGCGGGGTGGCGGCCGATTTGCCCCTCGATGCGCCGCAACATCTCCTCGATTTCTACGCGAGCCTCGAAGAGGATGTCGCTTCGCTGCGCGGCATCTACGAGAATCACGCCGGAGTGCAAGACCGCTTTCGCGGAACCGGAACCCTGACGGCGGCCACGGCGCAGACGATGGGCGCTTTGGGACTTGCGGCGCGCGCCTCCGGCATGCGGCAGGATCTGCGCGCGACGCACCCGTGGCCACCCTACGGCGAGATCGGGATCGACGCCATTGTCGAGAGCGTAGGCGATGTCGCCGCCCGCGTGGCCGTGCGCTTCGACGAAATCTTCGCGTCGATCCGCTTCTGCCGCGCGCTGATCGAGAAGCTCCCCAACGGCGAAATTCGCGCCACGGTTCCCGGCGCCGCGCCAGGCCAGCTCGCTCTGGGCGTGATCGAAGGCTGGCGCGGTCCGGTTGCGATCGCGCTTGAAACCGGGCCTCACGACAGCATTCGGCGCTGCCACGCGCACGATCCCTCATGGCAAAACTGGCCGCTGCTGGAGCACGCAATCCTCGGAAACATCGTTCCCGATTTTCCGCTGATCAATAAGTCCTTCAACTTGTCCTATAGCGGCCACGACGGGTGAACCAAAGATGATTCAAACTCTCAAACGCATGATTCGCACCGGCATTCTGACGGAAAGGCCGCAGCCAATCGCACCTGCCGGCTCCTCGGTGGCGCAGACTCAGGAGGAGATCCTGAAGATTCTGGGGCGGGCTTTGTGCCTCCGCCAGGTGGATGCCGGCTCCTGCAACGGTTGCGAATTGGAGATCCAGGCGCTGAACAACCCCTACTACAACATTGAAGGCGCGGGGATCAAATTCGTCGCCAGTCCCCGTCATGCCGACATGCTGCTGGTCACCGGGCCGGTCGGAGTCAACATGGAAGAGGCGCTCAGGCGAACCTTCGAGGCAGTCCCGCACCCACGTCTGGTGGTTGCCGTTGGGGATTGCGGCGCCTGTGGCGGCGTGTTCGGCAAGAGTTACGCAAGCCGGGGATCTGTTGCCGATGTGATTCCAGTCGACTGCGTCGTCCAGGGCTGCCCACCGAGCCCGCAGGCTATCCTGAATGCGATTCGGAGTGCTGTTTCTTCCGCGGCAACAGATGACAGATTGCCGGCCGGATGACTCT
>JAJYFA010000162.1 GCA_021790995.1 Acidobacteriota bacterium | reverse complement strand
CAAGCACGCGCGCTGTCTTCAGAGCCTGTTGCTGCGCAAGCAGACGATGAAGGCCCGCCACACCTACATCGGCCACCAGTTCCACGGTGTTGCCCATCAACCGCGCCGTCACTACGGCTTCTTCGGCCACAGGCAGGTCGCTCGTCCCGGCGCAGACCACGGCCACGGTACCTTTGCCTGCGGGCGCATCAGTCTGCATGAGTGTGATGGCGCGCGCCGTCTCGTGGAACTCCGCGCGCGGCTCCACGGCCTTGACTGCCGCGTACATCTCGCGCGAAGCCCGCGTGGCCAGCACGTTGCCGCCCGCATTCGCCATGCGCTCGAAGATCGCCGCCACCTGCGCCGGCGTTTTGCCCGCGGCAAAGATCACCTCCGGCATGCCGGTGCGCAGCGCGCGGTGGTGATCGACCTTCGCGAACCCCAAATCCTCGAATGGCAGGTTGCGCAGTCGCTCCAGCGCATCGGCCACGCTCGTCGATCCCGTATGAACTTCGTTCAGCAACGCTTCAATGTGCGTGCGATTCATTCGTGTTTCCTCTTCGAAGCAGGTTGGGACGCCGCCCAGGCCCTCATCGCCTCCTGCATCACCTGCTTCAGCGGAACCTTATTGACGCGAGCGAGATTTCTGCAAATCTCGTACTCGGGTTGCGCGTTTGCAATCTGGCCGGAGGTCAGTCGCGCTACCTTCATCCGAACCTTGCCCCACTCGGTTTCCACTTCGGCGAACTCGCGCTCAAGCGCCAACTTGTTTTCGATTCGCCAGCGCAGGCCAATCGTCGTCGTCTCGCGCAGCAGCAGATCGCGAAGCGCGGGCAGCTTCTCGGGACTCGACAGCACCGTCATTTGTACGCCTGTGCGGCCCTTTTTCATCTGCACCGCCGCGCGATACACGTCCCACGCGCCCGCCTCCAGCAGCAGTTCGCTCACATAGGCCAGCAACTGCGGCGTCGAGTCGTCAATCACCGTTTCAATCACGGCAATCGGCTCCGACCCTTGAGCTGCGTCCTCCGCTTCACCGGCCAGCAGTCGCAGCAGGTTCGGCTCGCCCGGCGTATTGCGCCCGCCAGCTCCATAGCCGCGCGCCACAATGCGCATCGCCGGCAGCGGGCCGTACTCAACATCCAGCATGCGCAGCAGCGCCGCGCCCGTCGGCGTCACGCGTTCCATCGGGGCCCCTGCCGCGTACACCGGCGCGTCACCCAGCAGCGACAGCGTCGCCGGTGCGGGAACCGGCAGCGTGCCATGCTGGCACTTCACCGTCCCGCTGCCCACGTTCAAGGGCGATGCCATCCAGCGGTCAACACCCAGCGCCTCGCACCCAGCCGCCGCGCATACGATATCGACAATCGTGTCTACCGCGCCCACCTCGTGAAAGTGCACCTTCTCGATCGGAACCGAGTGAATCGCGGCCTCTGCTTCGCCCAGCAAATGAAAAGCGCAAGCCGCGCGGCGCTTCACCGCTTCCTTTAGCGGCGCTGCCTGAATGATGGAGAGAATCGTCGCGAGCGGCCGATGCGTCTCGTGCTCGTGATGCTCGTGTCCGGCCTCGTGCTCGTGATGTTCGTGTCCGCGCTTATGAGCTTCGTGGTCGTGAGAGTGGTGAGCGTGCTCGTGATGCTCGTGCTCACGCAGATGCGTGCGCGCGTCCCCTGACTCCTGCCCCCCGATCCCCGATCCCTCTCCCGCGACCACGTCGACCTTCGTTCCTGCCAGCCCGCCGCGGTCCACTTTGCGCATCTCCAGATGCGCGCCCACGTTGAGCGCAGCCGTCGTATCGGCGAGCATGTCAAAGGAAACGCCTGCATCCACCAGCGCGCCCAGCAGCATGTCGCCGCTGATCCCCGAGAAGCATTCAAGATAACCAATTCGCATCGCTTTGTGATTGTAAATGACGCTCTAATGTTCGATCGGCCCATCCTGAACGCGTGCTTGGCGTTGAGGGTGGGACGAAACCTGACTTTACGCGCCGCGGCGCTGCAAAACTTCCACGGGCAGCACCGCATTCATCGATCCCGACCGGAAGCCCTTGCAATCGAGCGTCACGTACTTGAACCCCGCTTGTTGCAGCGCAGCCGTGATGGCATCCAGCGTCTCCAGGTTCAGCGCCCTCGGCAGCTCGTCGCGCGCAATCTCCACGCGCGCCAGTTCGCCGTGATGCCGCACGCGCAACTGGCGAAATCCGAGTTGCCGCAGGCTCTCCTCGCCGCGCTCCACCTGCTCCAGCACCTCGCGTGTCACCGCGCGCCCATACTCGACGCGCGACGAAAGGCAAGGGGCCGCGGGCCGGTCCCACACCGGATAGCCTGCCGCTTGTGCCAGCGCGCGCACCTCCAGTTTGCTCAGACCGGCTTCGGCCAGCGGCGCCAGCACTGCGTGTTGTTCGGCCGCCCGCTGCCCCGGCCGGTAATCCAGGGTGTCGTCGGCGTTCATGCCGTAGGCGATGTGCTTAAATCCCCGGCTTCCGCCGAGCCGTTCCATCGCGGCGAAGAGCTCGTCCTTGCAGTGGAAGCATCGGTTGGCGTCGTTGCGCGTGTACTCAGGCCGGCCGAGTTCCTCGGTCGCAATCACCTCAAGCGGCATGCCGAGCGATTGCGCAAACTCGCGCGCCTGCTCCATGTCCCGCCGTGCCAGCGACGCCGAATCGGCCAAAACCGCCAACATGCGATCGCCCAGCACGCGATGCGCCGTTGCGGCAAGAAATGCAGAGTCCACGCCGCCCGAGTAGGCCACCATTACACTCTCAAGCCTGCGGATCTGCTCTTCAAGCGAGCGCAGCTTCGCCGCCGCGCCTGCAATTCCGGCCTCCGCCATATCGGGAACCCTTGCTTTCTTGCTCCCTTGTTCCATGGGTTGCGCGCTTCCTGCCATGGCTTCGATTATACCGTCGTGTGATTTAAGACACATTTTCCAGTTCTCTTTTTGTTTGACCCCTCGCGCCTGCGCGCAATAGCTTTGTAGAGAGAGCGAATTTTAGATAAAGCCGGTTCCCTGTTCCAAAGGAGGAAAGATGCGCTTTTCCTGGTTGCGAACATGCCTTTTGTGCGTGCTCGCGGTCTTCGCCGTTTCATGCGTAGCCGCGCAAACGCAGAGCGAAGTCAATAAGTATCTGCAGGAATTCGAGAAAACGACCACCGTCAAGGTGCTTCCCAACGGCCTCACGCTGATCATCTGCGAGCGCCACGAGGCGCCAGTCTTCAGCTACACCACCTTCATTGATGCCGGCGACGTGAACGACCCCTCCGGTGAAAGTGGCTTGGCGCACATGTTCGAGCACCTGGCCTTCAAAGGCACCACCCAGATCGGCACTAAGGATTGGGCCGCGGAAAAAGTCGCGCTCCAGAAAGTCGAGACGGCCAACAACGCCTACGAGGCCGAGTATCGAAATCCCTACGGCGCCAACGAGGCCAAGCTGAAGCAACTGCATCAGGAGTTCCTCAAGGCACAGGCCGAAGCCGAGAAGTACGTTATCCCCAACCAGTTCTCCGAGGTTGCCGAGGCCAATGGTGCGCACGGCCTGAACGCGGAAACAGGCCTCGACGATACGCAGTACTTCTGGTCGATGCCGGAAAATCGCCTTGAACTGTGGGCGTGGTTGGAGTCGAGCCGCCTGGCCGACACAGTGCCCCGCGAGTTCTACAAGGAACGCAGTGTGGTGCTGGAGGAGCGGCGCATGAGGGTCGACTCCAACCCCATCGGCCGGTTGGTTGAGCAATTTCTCGCCACCGCTTATGTGGCGCAGAACTATGGCAGAAGCTCGATCGGATGGCCCAGCGAAGTCAGCCAGATCACGGCTACCGAGGCGATGGCCTTCCACAAGAAATACTATGCGGGCGGCAACATTGTGGTGGCTGTTGTGGGTGACGTGGACACCAAGACCGCGCTGCCCATGCTGGAGAGATACTTTGGCCGCGTTCCCACCGGTCCCAAGCCGGAAGAGATGACCACCGTCGAGCCCAAGCAGTTCGCGGAGAAGTCGGTCGTCATCCGCGAGCAGACGCAGCCGTTCTACATCGAAGGCTACCACCGGCCCAACTATCGCGATCCCGACGACGCAGTTTACGACGCGATCAGCGACATCATGTCGAACGGCCGCGTCTCGCGTCTCTATCGCAGTCTGGTCGAGAAGCAGCAGATCGCAGCCGCTGCCGCGGGCTTCAGTCCATTCCCTGGCGAAAAGTACCCAAGTCTGTTCGCCTTCTATGCGGTTCCGCTCCCCGGCCACACGCCAGCCGAAATGCGTGACGCCATCCACAAGGAAATTGAGAAGCTGAAGACCACCGACGTCACAGACGCGGAACTCGAAATGTTCAAGACGCGCGCCCGCGCCGATCTGCTCCGCGGCCTGGCCGACAACCAGGGACTCGCCGGCTCGCTGGCCGAATACCAGACCCGCTACGGCGACTGGCGCGAGATCTTCCTTCAACTGAACAAAATCGACAAGGTGACCAAAACCGACATCCGCCGCGTGGCCAATGAAGTGTTCGTAGCTTCCAACTGCACCAGCGCGGAGATCGACACCGCACCCCCGGCCGTGGCAGTGAAGACCAGCAGCGCAAAGAAGGATGGAGGCGCGCAATGACGAAAAACAGAGATCGGTTATCAGTGGTCAGCGGTCAGTTGGAAGCCTGCTGCGATGGTTCGGCTTTGAAAGGGCACGACCGGGGTACCCGCGCAGCGCCTGGGTCGCGTGCCGAAAATCGCGCCAAAGTCATTGGGGCTTTAGCCCCTGAGGAATGTGGGCCGCGCGTGACGAACGTATGTTTGAATCGCCTGATGCGAAGAATCGCACTCGCCGCAGTGGTTCTAGCCGCCGTCGCGCCTGCTTGCTCAGTCGCGCAGCAATCGAAGCCCTGGGAGAAGATTCCCGTTCCCGCGCTTCACCCGTTCCGCCCGCACCAGCCCAGGCGCATTGAGCTCAAGAACGGCATTGTGATCTTCCTGCAGGAAGACCACGAGCTGCCGTTTATCTCCGGATCGGTGCTGATTCCGGGCGGCTCGCGCGATGTCGATGCCGCCAAGGCCGGCCTTATCGACCTCTATGGCGAAGCTTGGCGTACCAGCGGCACCGAGAAAATGAGCGGCGACGCCATGGACGATTTTCTCGCGGCCAGGGCTGCGCACATCGAAACCGGCGGCGGCGAAGACTCGACCTCGCTCTCATGGGATTCGATGACGGGCGACTCCGATCAGGTCTTTGCGCTCGCCATGGACCTGCTCTTCCATCCCAAATTCGACGCGCGGAAGCTGATGCTGGCGCAGCAGCAGGAAGCTACCGGCATCGTGCGCCGAAACGATGACGAAGGCGAAATTGCCGGACGCGAAGCGGCCAAGCTGGTCTACGGAGCCAATAGCCCTTATACGCGCCAGCCGGAGCTTGCCACCGTCACCAACATCTCTCTCGCAGATCTCGAGGCATGGCACGATCGCACGCTGAAGGGTAAGCTCATCGTCGGCGTCGAAGGCGACTTCGATTCCGCCGCCATGGAGGCCAAACTGCGCGCGGTCTTCGGCACGCTTCCGTCTGCGACGCCCCTGCCGCCGCGCCACGACGAGTTCGCCGGACCCAAACCCGGCGCCTACTTCATCAACAAAGACAATGTGAATCAGTCGAATGTGGAGATCGTAGGGCTCGGTATCGATCGCCACAATCCCGACGTGCCAGCCATCGTTGTCATGAACGAGATTCTAGGCGGCGGTTTCGGCAGCCGACTCTTTCAAAAGGTTCGCACACAGTTGGGTCTGGCCTATGCCGTTGGCGGCGGATTCGAGCTTCCTTACGATCACCTCGGCGTCTTTGACGTGATGGTTCTCACCAAAAGCGTCTCCACCGTCGATGCCACCAAAGCCGCTCTCGCCGAGATCGATAGCCTCAAGACGCAGCCGTTTACCGAGGCTGAGCTCAAGCGGGCCAAGGACGACATCCTGAACTCGTTCCTCTTCCGCTACGATACGCGGAGCAAGATTCTGGCCGAGCGCGAACTGCTGGAGTTTTACGGCTACCCGGCCAACTATCTTGAGACCTACCACGATGCCATCGAGAAGGTCACACTGGCCGATGTGACAGCCGTGGCAAAAAAGTACGTTCACCCGGATAAGCTCGCCGTGCTCGTGGTGGGCAATGGTCCCGAGATCAAGCCGCCGGTCAGCGAACTCGGCATGGGCGCGCCGGTCTCCATCGACATTACCATTCCGATGCCGCAGCGGCCGCAACACGCCACAGGGGCAGGGAAGTAACAGTAGCGCCGGCGCTCTAACTGGCTGTCGTGCGGGTCTCCGGGCACGCACCTGCCTGCAAACGCCAGTCACAACACGAAAACGAGACGCAAGGGAAGACGGAATGAACACAGACCAACTGATCGCCGCCGGAGTCAACATCCAACGTCCCGAGACCTGCGTCATCGACCCTGAAGTTGAAGTTGGCGCAGGCACGGTGATCGAGCCATATGCCCAGCTCCTTGGCCACACGCGGGTCGGATGCGATTGCCGCATCCGCTCCTTCTCGGTCATCGAAAACTGCACCCTCGGCAGCGGCGTCCTCATCCGGCAGCACTCGGTACTCGAGGACTCTACCATCTCAGACGGCGCCCAGATCGGTCCCTTCGCGCACCTCCGCCCCGGCTCTGAGATCGGCGAAAACGCCCACGTCGGCAACTTTGTCGAAACCAAAAAGGTGCGCCTCGGCAAGGGCGTAAAGGCCAACCATCTCACCTACCTCGGCGACGCCGAGATCGGCGAGGGCACCAACATCGGCGCCGGCACCATCACCTGCAACTACGACGGCGTCAGCAAGCACAGGACGAGCATCGGGAAAGGCGCCTTCGTCGGCAGCGATTCCACGCTCGTCGCACCCGTTACGATTGGCGACGGGGTTTATATAGGCGCCGGATCCTGCATCACAAAGGACGTTCCAGCCGACGCCCTCGCCGTTGCTCGCGGCCGTCAGGTCACGAAAGAGGGCTGGGCCGCCGCGCGTCGCGCAAAGCGCCCGTCCAAAACTCCATGATTTCCCGTCGTCTTGCGGCCATCTTCGCGCTGGCTGTTTTCTTCGGTCTCGTCCCCGCCGCGGCTCAACCCGCGCGCCTCGATGCGCAGAAGATTGCCGACGGTGTCTGGTTCATCCCCGGTGACGCCTCCAAGGGCTACTGCAACAACATCGTTATCGAGATGCGTGATTACCTCATTGTGGTCGATGCCAACTATCCCGGCCGTGCCCGCGAGCTTGTCAGGCAGGTTCATCAGCTTTCGCCCAAGCCAGTGCGCTTTGTCTTCGACACGCACGCGCATCGCGACCATGCTTACGGCAACATCGTTTGGACCGAGGCTGGCGCCACTACATTCGCTTACCAGGGCGTGGCCGACGAGATGGACCGCTACGAGCCCGAGCGCTGGCGCCAGACCGCAGCCGTGCGCGATGATGTTCGCTCCCTGAACCTCAAAGACGCTCCGCGCCCCCAATTGCTTTTCCGCCAGAGTCCTTTCATCCTCAAAGACGCAACGCGCGAGGTCCGCTTCTACTTTCTCGGCTGGGCGCACACCCGCGGCGACGGGTTTGTCTGGCTGCCGAAAGAGCGCATCCTGTGCACCGGCGACGCCGCCGTCAACGGCCCGCGCAACAAGCTCTGGGACGCAAACATCGCCAACTGGCAGCGGGTTCTCACGCAAGCCATCGCCTTTCGGCCTCTTCACGTGCTTCCCGGCCACGGTGACGCAGGAGGTCCAGAGATCCTTACCGGCCAGAGAGCGTTTCTCCACGATCTTTATGCCACCGTTAAGCAGCAGATCGACTCCGGCAAGCGTCTCGCGCAGGTCGTTCCCGTCTTTCCTGGGCGCGACCGCAACTGGATCCCCAAGGATCCACGCCAGGATGTCGCCATCACCTATGCGGAGATCGTTCAGCACACGCCCGCCGGCGCTTTGCCCCACGAATGGAAGTAACGCCGCAGATTCCCGCGCTCGGCCGTTACATCAGCAGTGCTGATATGGGCGGTGCTTTTCCCGTGACAACCGTATTCATGAAGCTCTGCCAAGAAGGGAACAGTACGTAGGCAGTGATGGTGTGTGTGTAGGTTCTGAAAGAAGCGTGTACGCGCTCCGATCGCCTCGCGTGCTTGTTGCCAAAGTGCTTCCAAGCAGTCACATGCGGTGTGGAAGGCCTAACAGCGACTCCAATATCTCCATACCGCAACACCGCACTGTTCAACGCTGCCGAAAATAGCTGTCCGGGTTCCACTGGCTATTTAGTCATCATGGAGTGACCGGTCCAATGCGCTGACCGTGGGTTAGGCTGTGATTCAGTAGAGAAGCACAACTCAGAGCCACAAGCGGAGAGGAACCGGTCATGAAGGAAAAGGTGCGATTTTTGGGATTGGATGTCCATGCCGAGACGATTGCTGTCGCGGTAGCCGAGGCAGATGGCGAAGTACGCAGCCTGGGAACGATCGCCAACCGTGCGGAGTCGGTGCGGAAGCTGGTCAAGAAGCTTGGGGCCGGTGGAAAATTTGCGGGAGGGGGCGCGGCTGGATCTGCTGCATGAGGTCGAGCACATGGGCGAGCGGGTCAAGCGGCTGGAGCAGGCGATCACGGAAGCCGTGAAGCTGGCCCCGGCCGAGATGCTGGAAGTGATTCGCGGCTTGCAGGCCTTGTGCGGCATTGCCGAGATCTCGGCGGTGACGATTGTGGCGGCCACGGTGCGCGCCCATTGGTCGGTGGAGAATCGCTTGCATTGGTGCATGGATATTGCCTTCAACGACGATCAGATGCGCGCCCGCACACGCCGCGCCGCACACAATCTGGCTTCTCTGAAACAGCTCACCCTGAATCTGATCCGCATGGATCCGGTGAAACGAAAAGGCGGAATCAAAGCCAGACGAATCATAGCCGCCACAAGCGACAACCACCGCGCCCATCTACTCGGACTGGGATAATCGCATGGCTCCCTCATGCTCTTTCCACGTTCGTCTTCTCTTCATGCGATAGCTCTGGGTCGCTCAGTCGCGCAGGGCCATCGCATGAAGAAAAGGCGAAGGGGCAGCGGTCAGTGTTGACGAGAGGGATACAGGGATACAGGTAGATACTTCTGCACGTGATCTTGGTGGGCTGTTCTGTTCCCAGGAGGGTGATGATGGAAACCGAACAGCCGCTGCGCCTGTCCGACGTTTTTGTGTCGATTCACGATCCCCGGCAGCCGGGCAAGGTCAAGCACGATTTT
>JAJYFA010000161.1 GCA_021790995.1 Acidobacteriota bacterium | reverse complement strand
CTTCTGGCGCTGCTCTCGGCCGCATCCATGATCTTCGGCAACCTGGCTGCGCTCGCGCAGACCAGCGTTCGCCGCCTGCTGGCCTACTCCGCGATTGCGCACGCCGGCTATGTTCTGCTTGGTGTTGCGTTCTTGTCGGGCACGAACGCTCTTCCCCAGGCAATTCTTTTCTACATTGTTACCTACGGCCTCACCACCATCGGGGCCTTTGGCGTGGTCGGCGTGGTGGAGCGTGTTTCCGGTTCCGACAAGCTCGACGCCTTCCTCGGCCTGCAAAAGCGAAATCCGCTGCTTGCAGCCGTACTGCTCGTGCTCTTCCTCTCGCTGGCGGGAATCCCGTCGCTGGTCGGTTTCTGGGCCAAGTTCAATCTGTTTGCCGCGGTTCTTGCTGTTGGCGCGGGACGGGTAGGGTTTGCTCTGGTTGCGCTGGCCATCGCCATGAGTGCGGTTTCGCTCTACTACTATTTGCAGGTTCTCAAGCGCGCCTACGTCATGCCCGCAGTTGATGATACGCCGATCAAGGCGCATCCCATCACGATCGCCGTATTGGCGCTCATTGCTGTCGCCGTGATCGTTCTCGGCTGCTTCCCGGCGCTGTTGCAAGGCTGGATCGCCGGCTTCTACGTGTAACGCCGATTCCCATTCCAAAAGAAAAGCCGTCCGGAGCATCTGCCCGGACGGCTTTTTGCTGACTCGTTGCGCTCTCAGTACTTCGCAATCGCCGAAAACGACTCCGGCTTGAGGCTTGCGCCGCCCACCAGGGCGCCATCGATGTCTTCCTGCGCCATCAGCGCCGTCACGTTGTCCGGCTTCACGCTGCCGCCGTAGAGAATGCGCATGGACGAGGCGACATTTGCCCCGAGCAGCTTCGCTACTTCGGCGCGAATCGTCCTGTGGGCGTCTTCGGCAATCTCCGGCGTTGCCGTTTTGCCCGTGCCAATGGCCCACACCGGCTCGTAGGCGATCACGATGGGCTCGGCGGCCTCTGGTGTGATTCCTGCGAAGGCGCCCGTGACCTGGGTCTTGAGCACGTCGGACGTCTTGCCGGCTTCGCGCTCTTGCAGAACCTCGCCGATGCAAACCACGGGAATCAGGCCGGCCTTGAGCGCCGCGTGCAGTTTCTTGTTCACGATCTCGTCGGTCTCGCAAAAGTATTGCCGGCGCTCGGAGTGGCCGATGAGCACGTGCGTGCCGCCCAGGGCCTTCAATTGCCCGATTGAGGTCTCGCCCGTGTAGGCGCCCTCCTCGGCAAAGTGAATGTTCTGCGCGCCGACCGCGATGTTCGAGCCCTTGCAGGCAGGAATGACGGTGGGCAACAGTACCGGTGACGGAAACAGCGCGATCTCATCGCGCGTGTGTCCGGTAACCAGCGGCAAAAAGGCATCGACAAAAGCCAGGGCCTCGGCGGGCGTTTTGTACATCTTCCAATTAGCGGCAATGAGAGCTTTACGTGACATGTTCAGGTTTCCTCAGGCGGCAAAGTATGCTCAATTCAATTTTAGGGGATCGATTTCGCCGCCCCGGGTGATGCCGGGCACAAAGGAGGACCATTCGCCCGTCCTGGGAAACAAGCCAACCATCCGGCTTAGCCTCCAGGGGCAATTCGACTTGCGGCGCTCCTCGCCCCGCAGGTCGCAGAAGGCTCGTATCTTTCCTTGCGCGGCCTGATGGTTGCAACACGCGATCAGACTGCTGCCGGCGGGATGTACAGGTCCACGTACTCGTTTACAGGCATGGATTCGAGGCGAGCGCGATCGAGCGAGGCTGCAAGAATGCGCTCCCGCTGTGCTTCATTGAAGCGGCGGCGCAGGTTGGTCTTGAATTTTTCGACCAGCAGGGGCAAGCCCTCGTCGCGACGGCGGCGATGGCCGATGGGGTACTCGACGGTTTCTTCGAGAACCTCGCCGCTGGCGAGTTCCACGCGAAGAGCGTTGGCGATGGATCGCTTTTCGGGATCATGGTAGTCGCGCGTGAACTGCGGCTCTTCCACGCATTCGATCTTGGCGCGGAGTTCGTCGATGCGCTGATCGGAAGCCACGGAGTCTTCGTAGTCGGCCGCGGTGAGACGGCCGAAGAGCAGCGGGATGGAGACCATGTATTGCACGCAATGATCGCGGTCTGCGGGGTTCGCGAGCGGACCTGTTTTGTCGATGATGCGCAGGCATGCCTCGTGCGTGTGGATTTTTATCCTGGCTATGGACGAGAGCTTTGCCGGATCCAACCGCTTGCGGATCTTCATTGCAGCTTCAACCGCGGTTTGCGCATGGAATTCGGCCGGGTAGCTGATCTTGAAGAGGACGTTTTCCATCACGTACGAGCCGTAAGGGCGCTGAAATTTGAACGGCTGGCCGCGGAAGGAGACATCGTAGAAGCCCCAGGTTTTGGCGGTGAGGGCCGACGGGTAGCCCATCTCGCCGGCGCGAGCCATGAGCGCCAGGCGCACGGCGCGGCTAGTGGCGTCGCCCGCGGCCCAGCTTTTGCGCGAGCCGGTGTTGGGCGCGTGGCGATAGGTGCGCAGGCTCTGCCCGTCGATCCAGGCATTGGAGACGGCGTTGATAGTCTGGTCGCGTGTGAGGCCAAGTAACTGGCATACGACGGCGGTTGAGGCTACTTTGACGAGAACGACGTGATCGAGGCCGGCCTTGTTGAAGGAGTTTTCCAGTGCGATGCAGCCTTGAATCTCGTGAGCCTTGATCATTGCCGTGAGCACGGCGCGCATCGTGAGCGGCAGCTTGCCTTCGGCTAGCGCCGTACGCGAGAGCCAGTCGGCGGCGGCCAGGATGCCGCCCAGATTGTCTGATGGATGGCCCCACTCGGCGGCGAGCCAGGTGTCATTGAAATCGAGCCAGCGGATGATGGCGCCGATGTTGAAGGCGGCCTGCACGGGATCGAGCACAAAATTTGTGCCGGGAACGCGCGCGCCATTGGGGACGACGGTGCCGGGCACAATCGGGCCGAGGAGCTTGGTGCAGGCAGGGTATTCGAGGGCTTCGAGGCCGCAGCCGAGCGTGTCGATGAGGCAGTGCTGCGCGGTGGTGTAGGCGAGATCGCTTGTGATGGTGTAGTTCAGCGCGTAGTCGGCGATGTCGGCGATGACCGGATCGGGCGCGGGGCGGTTGTTGCTGGCAGGCGAGGACAAATGCACTCCTTGAATCGCAGCCTTTAGCTTGCAGCCGGCGCTGAATCGTGCCGGCTACAGGCTTACGGGCTGCGGTTTGTTCAGCTTCGTTGAGCGATTGGAATGAATTCTAAATTTTTTGGCCCAGTATAGTTGGCCGAGGGGCGGATGATTTTGCCGTCCTGGCGCTGTTCGATGACGTGCGCGGCCCATCCGGCGGTACGCGCCATGACAAAGATGGGCGTGAAGAGATCGACGGGAATGCCCATCAGGTGATAGGCCACGGCAGAGAACCAGTCGAGGTTGGGGAACATGCGCTTGACTTCGTGCATGGTGCTTTCAATGCGCTCGGCGACGGAGTAGAGACGCTGGCCCGCGCCGTCAACCGCGAGCCTCCGCGCCTGCCCCTTGATGATTTCGTTGCGCGGGTCGGCGATGGTGTAAACGGGGTGGCCGAAGCCGATGATGACTTCCTTGTTTTCGACGCGGCGGCGGATGTCGGCCTCGGCTTCGTCGGCGGATTGGTAGCGCTGCTGGATGGCAAGGGCTACCTCGTTGGCGCCGCCGTGTTTAGGCCCCTTGAGCGCGCCAATTGCGCCGCAGATGCAGGAGTACATGTCGGAGCCGGTGCCGGCGATGACGCGCGCGGTGAAGGTGGAAGCGTTGAACTCGTGCTCAGCGTAGAGCGTGAGCGAGATCTGCATGGCGTGGGCCCACTCCGCGCTGGGCGGTTTGCCGTGGAGCAGATGCAGAAAGTGTTCTCCAACCGGGTCGTTTCCTTCTTCAACCTCAACGCGCTTACCGTTGCGCGCGTAGTGGTGCCAGTAGAGCAGCATGGAGGGCAGCGAGGCGAGAAGCCTGTCAGCGATTTCGCGTGCGCCGGCTTCATTATGGTTTGCGGCCTCGGGCCGCACACAGCCAAGCACCGAGACGCCGGTGCGCAGCACGTCCATGGGATGCGCGTGGGCGGGGAGCAGTTCGAGTGCGTGCTTCACCGGATCGGGCAGAGCGCGCAGGCCAAGCAGCCGTCTCTTGTAGGCTGCCAGCTCCGCGGAGGTGGGCAGCTTGCCATGCACGAGCAGATGCGCCACTTCAGCGAACTCGCAGTGGGCGGCGAGGTCGGCGATGTCGTAGCCGCGATAGTGCAGGTCGTTGCCGCTCTGGCCTACGGTGCAAATGGCGGTGTTGCCTGCGGCTGTGCCCGACAAGGCGACGGATTTTTTGGGTTTGAAGGCGGAAGTTGCGGGGGGTGCTTCTTGAAGGCTCATTTTCGAACTCCGGAGAGTGCTGAATTCGCAGATAAAAGCAGAAACATTCTACTCAGATTTCCTGCTTCTGGCGAACAGCTCATCGAGCTTCCGCTCGTAGGCGTGGTAATCGAGGAATTTGTAGAGTTCTTCGCGCGTTTGCATCTGCGGCAGAAGGCTTTTCTGCGTGCCCTGGGCGCGGATGGTCTCGTAGACCCTGAGCGCGGCCAGGTTCATGGCGCGGTAGGCCGCGCAGCAGTACAAAATCATGTCGACGCCCGCATCGGCGAGTTCTTCGCGCGTGAAGAGCGGGGTCTTGCCGAATTCGGTGATGTTGGCCAGGATGGGTACGCCGAGGGCCTTGCGGAACGCGGTGTACATCGAAGTTTCGGTGACGGCCTCGGCAAAGATCATGTCGGCGCCGGCGGCCACATAGGCTTGGGCGCGTTCGATGGCGCGTGCGAGGCCTTCGCTGGCGAGCGCGTCGGTGCGGGCCATGATGACGAATTGCGGATCTGTGCGCGCGTCGACAGCCGCCTTGATGCGGTCGGCCATCTCTTCGGCCGGAACCAGTTCCTTGCCCGGCCGGTGGCCGCAGCGCTTGGCGCTTACCTGGTCCTCGATATGCACGGCGGCGGCGCCGGCCTTGATCATCTGACGGATGGTGCGCGCGATGTTGAAGGCTCCGCCCCAGCCGGTGTCGATATCGACGAGCAGCGGCAACGGGCAAGCGTCTGTAATGCGGCGGACGTCGGTGAGTACGTCTTCCATGGTGCTGATGCCGAGATCTGGAATGCCGAGCGAGTTCGCGGCCACGCCGCCGCCTGAGAGATAGATGGCGCGAAAGCCCGCGGCTTGTGCAAGCCGTGCCGCGTAGGCGTGAATGGTGCCCACTACCTGCAAGGGCTTTTCTACCGTGTGCGCCGCGCGGAAACGTGCGCCGGGCGAATTGTGCGTAGGGTTATCCGCCATATCGATTCCTTGGGCGCATCATAGCAGGGCGACCGCGGAGGCGGCTTTCGCAAATGGGGCGCGGGGTGCGACAATCGTCCCGTCGGGGCCACCTCAGGAAGTAACGGCTCTGGATGGAGGAGAAGCATCGCGATGAAACGTGTTTTGATTTGCACTGGCTTGCTCTTTGCTGCAACCACAATCTTTGCCCAGATGAGTCCACATTCCGGCCCGCCCAAGAGTCCGCCGGCCAAGGCTTCGGCGACCATTGCCGGCAAAACCATCACCATTGCCTACAGCTCTCCCCGCGTGCGCGGCCGCGAGGGCAGGATCTTCACGAAGGATGGACTGATCAGCCACGATCCGCACTATCCGGTGTGGCGTGCGGGCGCGAACGCGGCCACCACGCTCAAGACCGGCGGCGACATCATGCTTGGCGATCTGGAAGTCCCCGCGGGCACTTACACCTTGTTTGTCGACATCTCCGACCCGGCGCATTGGGCGCTGATTGTGAGCAAGGCGACAGGCGAGTGGGGGTTGTCCTACGATCCCACGAAGGACTTGGGCAGGACGCCGATGAAGATGTCGAAGCCCTCGTCGATGGCGGAAGACCTGACGTACACGCTGACCAGCGACGGCGGCGGCAAGGGCATGTTGACGCTCGAGTGGGAGAACGTGAAAGCGTCCGTAAAGATCAGGGCACACTGAACGCAGGATCGTTTTTGCGGCTTCGAACATCCAACGAGGGGGCGGTGATTGCTGAAAAGTTGCCGCCTTCTCGCTAGAATTGGAGAAGTGGAAGATTCCACCGGAGAGGTGACGACTTTTGCCTTTATATCCCTATCGCTGCACCCAATGCGGTCATCATTTTGAGAAAATTCAAAAATTTGGCGCCAAACCCGAGAAGCTCTGTCCCAAGTGCGGTGGCACCTTGGAGCGCCTGCTGACCGCGCCAGGCCTGAAGTTCAAGGGTTCGGGCTGGTATGTGAACGACTACGCAGCCAAGAGTGGTTCGTCCGCCCCGGCTGCCGCCGGAGACGCGCCGTCTGAAAAGAAGGCTGCAACGGAGGCCAAGCCAAAGACGAAGGCCGCCCGTGGCGGCGAGTCCGCTTCAACAAGCGCCACGACAGCCACCCCCGCTGCCACTTCAGGCACAGCCGCCAGCTGATCGACCGCTGTTGCCCCGCCATAGGATAATGGAGTCCTTACACCGCAAGGCTCCGGCATGAACTCCAAACTTCCGCAAGAAATTGCCAGCGATTCCAGCCATGCAGAATCTGTTCGCAAGTTTTCCCGCGCACTGCGCGCTCTCACGGCAGTGGCGCCGGTGTTTTACGCAGCGGGTGTCATAGCTGTTCTGTTCCACCTCTCTCTGGAAGCGGCTTCCGTCCTTCGCTGGGCGAGCCTCGTGTGTGTCGTTCCCGTCGCTGTTCGCCGGCGCTCGCTGCTGCTGTGGACGTTTCTTGCCATGATTGCCGGGGCCGAACTCGGCGTCGACGCGCCGCACTTCGCAGAGCAAACCCGGTTCCTGGGCGACATTTTTCTGCGGCTGATCCGCATGATCGTGGCCCCGCTGATCTTTGGCGGCCTGGTGACGGGAATCGCCGGTCACGGCGAGTTGCGCGGTGTGGGCCGTGTGGCGCTCAAAGCCGTCATCTTCTTTGAAGTGGTGACGACGTTGGGGATTTTTCTGGGCGCGATCGCCATCAATCTCTCGGGAGCTGGCTGGGGCGTGACCTTGCCAGCGGCGGCGCAGGCAGCTTCGGCGACGGCACACGTGCAGCCGGGGTGGCAGAACGTCCTCCTCAACGCCTTTCCTGAAAACATTGCCCAGGCAGTGGCGCAGAACCAGGTGTTGCAGGTAGCGGTGTTTGCGCTGCTGTTTGGCGTAGCGCTTGCTCTGTTGCCTGAGCCGCGCCGCAAGCCGCTTGTTACCGTGTTACAGTCGCTCACCGACGTGATGTTTCGCATGACGAAGATCGTGATGTTGATGGCGCCCGTGGCTGCGGGAGCGGCGCTGGCCTATGCGGTGGGCTGCATGGGGCTGGCGACGCTGGTGCCGCTGGCGAAACTGGCGGGGACGTACTACGTGGCGCTGGCGATCTTTGTGCTGCTGGTGCTGGCGCCCATCCTGCTGCTGGCGCGCGTGCCGGTAGGCCGATTTTCGGCCGCGGTAGGTGAGCCGGCTGCGATTGGATTTGCCACCACCACCTCGGAGGCTGCATTGCCTCTGGCGATGGAGCGCATGGAAGAGTTCGGCGTACCGCGCTGGATCGTCTCCTTCGTGATTCCCACCGGATACAGCTTCAACATGACGGGATCGAGCCTGTACCTCTCAATGGCCGCGATCTTTGCCGCGCAGGCAGCGGGCATGCACCTGACCGTGAGTGAGCAGCTCATCATGGTCTTCACGCTCATGCTCACCAGCAAGGGCGTGGCCGGTGTGCCGCGCTCTGTGCTGGTGATCCTGATGGGCACCGCGGCGTCGTTCCATATTCCCACTACGGCCATCATGCTTCTGCTCGGTATCGACACGCTGCTCGACATGGGCCGCACCGCGATGAACGTCATTGGCAACTGCATGGCAGCCGCGGTGGTGGCGCGATGGGAAGAAGGCTGGGGCTAAGGAACAGGGAACAGGGAACAGGGAACAGGGAACAGGGAACAGGGAACAGGGAACAGAAAGGCCCTGACCGCAGGAATCATGCGCCGAATGGGCGCGCCCTGAGACGCTACCATAGTCTCTGACGATGTTTATCGATCCCATTCCATCTCCGGTGGAATACGCCGACGTTGCCGCTCTCGAGTGGGAACCGCTTGTTGCGCTGGTCGCTTCGTACGCCGCTTCGCCGGTGGGCCGCGAGGCGATTCTCGCTTTGCAGCCGTCCACCGATGAGGAGTGGATCGCCCGTGAGCACCGGCTCGTTAGCGAGGTGCGCCTGCTTGTCGAAGAGCAGGTGTCGATTCCGCTCGGGGGCCTCGTCGATCCCACGCAGATGGCTGCCAAGGCACAGATTGACGGCGCGGCTCTGGAGGCCACGGAGCTGCAAAGTGTGGCGCGGCTGGCGAACGATGTGGCCGCGTGGCAGGCGCTCTTGCGCGAGCCGCCCTTACGCCTGTTGGGCAAACTGCCGGGGCTTTCGGATCTGTCGGCTGCGCTCGTTACCAGTCTTCGCCCGCTTGCCGAGTCGATTGAGCGCAAGATTCAGCCAGACGGGTCACTCGCAGACGACGCCTCGCCGGAGTTGAATCGCATCCGCCGCGAGCAGGAGCGCCAGCAACGATTGATTGAAGAGAGCTTGCGCTCGGCGCTGCGCAAGCTTACGGGCGAGGGATCGACGCAGGAAGATCTGATTACGATTCGCGGCGAGCGTTTTGTGATTCCCGTGCGCGCGGAGCTGAAACGGCGCGTGACAGGTGTGATTCACGGGGCTAGCTCGTCGGGGCAGACCGTTTACGTGGAACCTCTCGAAACCATTGAGCAAAACAACGAGCTGGTGCGGCTGATCGAGGAGGAACAGGAAGAGATTCACCGTATCTTTGTTGCGCTCACGCGGCAGGTGGCCGGCTACGCGCACACTCTGGTCGAGGGGGCGCGGGTGCTGGCGCTGGTGGATAGCCTGTTGGCGCGGGCGCGGTTTGCAAGAGGCTTTGATTGCGTGGCGCCGGCTTTCAGTGCCGATCAGTTGCAGATGGAGGGCGCGCGGCATCCATTGCTTGAAAAGCGTTTGCGCGCGACTGGCGGTCAGGTCGTCCCATTGATGATGGAACTGACGGCAGATGCACGGCAGCTCATCATCAGTGGGCCAAACACCGGTGGCAAGACTGTGGCTCTGAAGACCGTGGCGCTGCTGGCAATGATGGCGCAGGCGGGGATTCCGGTGCCGGCTGCGGCGGCGAGCTTTCCTGTGTTTACGGC
>JAJYFA010000160.1 GCA_021790995.1 Acidobacteriota bacterium | reverse complement strand
TCATGCTAACCAGCCGCTTACCCCGCAGGTGCACAAAATCGCCCTCTGCGCCTCGCCTCATACTCTTCCCGCCCGCATTCCACGCGCGCACCCACGCGCGCACCCACGCGCATCCCTCAGCTCCCACGCGAAAATTATCGGCGGTTTAGGGGCTAGCACTGACCAGTTGAAAAGATGATCGTTCTAAATTAACATTCTATGCATTGTGGGGCCGCATTGATCTGCGCGCCATGGCTGGAAGAGATGGGTATACCTGCAGCTCCTATTCTTGAGAGGCCCTTCACGGAATGGGTCGGCCGAACGGAGAAAGGTAATGTCCACCGTAGCGTCATCTCCCATCCACTACTTCTTTGGCAACTACGAGTTCGATGTTGCCAGGGGCAGTCTGCGGCATGAGGGGAACGAGCTTCCTTTACGGCACCAGAGCCTCCAGTTGCTCCTTTACCTTATTGAGCACCCGCAAACCGTCATTTCAAAAGATACATTGGCCGAGGCAATCTGGGGCCATACTTCGGTCAGTGACAATGCTCTGACGCAATGTATTACGGAAATCCGCCGAATACTTAACGACGATCCGCATCAGCCAAGGTTCATCAAAACTGTTCCCAAAATAGGTTATCGGTTTATTGCCGAGGTTGGTATCGTCCGTGATGCACGAAAGCCGGTGGACTCCGAAACAGAATTGGCCGGGACTCAATCGGGCATGAAATGGCAACAAACGGTGATCCCTTCTGCCGATGCGCACTCTCTGGCGGAAAGTCCGGATTTCGCCCCGAAGCGGCAAGGATGGCGGCTGATTGCGATGGGGATGGCCTCGGGCCTTCTTTTCTTGTTGAGTGGAGATCGCGGCGGCATGATTGCGCGATCCAGCGCGGCGACGCCACTGGCTTTAGCCACCTCCACGCTGCTTGTCTTTCCCCTGGCCAACGAGACCGGACAGCCGGATATGGATTGGCTGCGGGAAGGGCTATCGGACATGATGATTGCCGATTTGTCCCATACCAATAAATGGAACGTGCTGAGCAGGGAGAAGACGCACGATCTGCTAAGCGACAGCAACCGGTCTGGTATGCTTACCCCCGATCAATCTCTTGCTGTCGCCAGATCGGTTTCCGCCACCGACTACGTGGTGGGAACGCTCTTCTCTGCGGGAACGCAGACCACAATCAGCATTGAGATTCGTAGCGGCAGAGATGGACATCTGTTGGAGGCCGACACCGCGTCCCTGAACGATCCGACTCAGATTGTCGCTGAAGCCGGACTGCTTTCGTCCGAGATCGCTCGTCTGCTCGGTTTTCCGGGCGGCGCAACGCGCTCTCTTGCCGATGTCATGACCAGCAATGTCGATGCGTATCGTTACTATTCGCTGGGTCTGGAAGAGGCTGAGCAATTCCAAAACGCGCAAGCGGTCGAGTTGTTCCAGAAGGCGCTGAAAATCGATCCAAATTTCGCCATGGCCTATGCGCGAATCGGTTACGCCTACGCAGTTCAGGATTTTCGGCCTGAAGCTGCCCGTCCTTATCTGGAGCATGCGCTACGTCTCTCTGGGAAGCTGTCTGCATTGAACCAGCTCTACATCGAAGCCTGGCTTGCCATCGCCCGCTCCGACTACAACACGGCCATCGTCATTCTGCAGCAGATTACGCGGCAATATCCGAGCGAAACAGAAGCAACCTGCCAACTGAGCCGGCTTCTCCGCTGGCAGGAGAGATTGGACGAGGCTGCCGCCCTGCTGAAGAATGCGATCCAGGTCAATCCCAATGCCAAAGATCTCTATAACGCATACGGCTTGATCCTGACTTCCATGAAGCGCCCCCAGGAAGCCATCCGAGCCTATCAACAATACGTGGTTCTGGCGCCGCGAAACCCCAATGGGTACGACAGTCTGGGAATGGCCTACGAGATGACCGGCCAGTACGAGCCGGCAGTGTCGGAATTCAACCAGGCGCTAACGCTCGATCCGGAATTTGAGCCCGCGATCGTGCATCTGGGCGATACCGATTACCAGATGGGCCGCTATCGGGATGCGTTGAGCAACTATCACCACTATATTAAGGTAACTGATTCGAGCGATGCCAAGGCGGTGGGTTATGGAGACATCGCGACCATCTATTGGACGCTCGGCGACCTTGCGCAAGCCCAGGCGGCAGACGGGGCGGAGATGCACTACAACCACAGTTTTGTGTGGCCGGCCCTGGCCATTGCCCTGAAGATGCACCAGAGAGACCGTGCGGCCCAACTCGAAGAACAACTGTTCTCGAATCTGCCCGACGCGGAGCGCGGCTCACCTCGCGACCTGCGCCTGGATTTCTTCTATCGCGGCTACATCGACCTGAAGATCGGCGATGCGCAGGGGGCAATCAGCCAGTTTCAGTCCGCGCTGGAGCATCTGCCACCTTCCTCAGGCATTGATTCGCACGAGGATTGTCTCGCTGACGCCTATCTGGAACTGGGGATGAACCGCGAAGCCATCGCCGAGTATCAGCGCATCCTGGGTCTGAATCCCAACTATCCTTTGGCATACTTCCATCTTGGGCAGGCATATCTCAATCTGCATGACCGGCAGGATGCTGCCGCGGCCTTCCATCATTTTCTCGATGCCAATCCCACAGCCGATCAGGATAGCCCGCAGGTTATCGAAGCAAGACGAGAGCTGCAGTAGACGCAAGCGCAGGCGGCATCCCCCGGCATTTAACGGTCACATTTGCGCCTTGCAGCGGCTCAAAGTGCATCCTACCGCCTCGTTTCGTCCGCTCTGGGCTTTCTATTATTCTATTGAATAGAAATAACTTAAGTATTATTCCAGCGCACTCATAAAAATTTCAGAGTTTTTTCAGGATCCCTCACGACTCGCTGTGCGCTCCGTGCTAAACGTGTTAGCCACGAAGCCACTTGCCCCTGCTCAGCGCCGTGGGCAAAAGACAAACAAACCAAACCGCTTAATTCTGGAGGGCTCAATGAAGCAAAATATTGGATATCTCCAATCAGTATTGCTGGGGTGGAGCAGCGTGCTGCTCTTCCTGACATTGCTTTTCTCGTTCAGCCTGACCCTGCAAGCCCAGGAGTTCCGTTCCACCCTCTCCGGGAGAGTGACGGACCCTTCGGGGGCTGTTGTGGTCAATGCCACAGTTAAGGCCGTCGAAGTCAACTCCAAAACAACCTACACTGCCCAAACCACCAAGGATGGCACCTACTACATCCCGTATGTGCTTCCTGGAACCTATACGGTTTCGGTGGCGGCCAAGGGGTTCAAGACCGCTGTCCAGGATAATGTGCGCCTCTTCACGGCGCAGGCGTTTGGCCAGAATTTCAAACTGCAAGTGGGCACAACCAGCGAGAGCGTAACGGTTACGACCGCTCCTCCGGAACTGGAGACGACAACGGGGTCCGGCAATAATCTAATCCTCGAACGGGAACTGGAGGAGGTTCCGCTTAATGGCCGCCAGGCCTATATGCTGATCGGGACTACACCCGGAAGCCAGTTTTTGACCACGGCGTTCGGAGCCTCCGGCAATTCCGGCACGCGAGGCTGGGACGTGACGAACAACTACAGCATCGGCGGTGGCGCTGTTGCCGGCGACGCCAGCGGGTCTTTCAATCAGTTCACCCTCAACGGCATCAACATCACGCAGCAGACCGGCTTCCAAAATCAGTCCGCTGGCGCGTGGAATGTCTCGCCCAATCTCGACACCATCAGCGATGTCAATGTAAAGACCACCAGCTACGACGCGCAGTACAGCAGAACCGCCGGCGGCAGCGTGATCTTGTCCACCAAGAGCGGCGGAAACAAGTTCCACGGCGACCTCTTCGAGGAATACTCCGGCACGATCTTTGACGCTAATACCTACAACCAGAACATGTTCGGCCTACCCCGTCAGGGATACGTGGAAAACCAATACGACGGGACTTTCGGCGGGCCGATCAAGAAGAACAAGCTCTTCTTCTTCTTTGGATTCGAAGGGTACAACGAATCCATCATGCATGGCGTCTCGATGAACGTGCCGCCGGCTTATCTGCGCCCGAACTACAGCGGCAATCCGTCCGGTGTGACCGGCATCGATTTTAGCCTGGTCCAGGCGATGGATCCTACCCATTTTGGCCCATCATCCGGCGAACCGGCTGGAATCCCGATTTATCAGCCGGGCACGGCGGCCTGCCCCGCCACCGAGGGCAGCTCGGCGACGACATGCAGCAACAACAACGACCTTTATCAAACCCCATTTCCCAATAACACGATTCCCCTGGGCCAGTTGAGCAGCACCGCGCTGGCGATCATGAAGTATATCCCCTTGCCGAATATCCCGAGCGCAGCGAATTTTGCGACTGGCGACAACTACTATTTGCCTACGCCAGATCTCTATCACTATTACCAGCCCTCCATTCGCGTGGACTACAACATCAGCGACAGTACCAAGACGTACAGCTATTTCGAGTGGCAGACCGGCCAGGAAAACCGGATTACCAACGGCTTGACGGGACTTGCCGCTAACGGGAACATCGGTCAAACGCGCGAGAACTGGGCTGCCGGACAGGACGTTACCCACACCTTCTCGCCCACATTGCTGCTCGACGCAAAGCTCTCTTTTGCACGCTTTGTGGATATCGCCCCGGATGGCAATTTGGGACTGGCGGCAAATCCGTCTACCCTTGGCCTCAACATGCCGCTTCCCGGCAACACGAACGTTGAAAACGTTCCTGAGATCAGCGTCGGCGACAGCTATACTGGCGGCTTACTTGGTCAGAGCACGAGCGGCAACAATACGATCTTCGGCAACGGTGTTGGATCCGACGCCACCACCAACTATGAGCTGGATGTCGATCTGACAAAGATCAAAGGATCGCACAGCATTCATCTCGGCGGGGATATCGCGGAATTCCAGTATGGCGATTGGTCCCTGTTCGGCCATCCCAACGGCGACTTCCAATTCAACGCAGCATTCACTCAATACAATCCCCAGAACAGCGGCTGCTGGGGCAGCGTTCCTGGGTCGACCGGAAACGTCTGCAATAGCAACGAAGGGAATGGTTCCTCTCTGGCGAGTTTTTATTTGGGGAATCCAAGCGGCGGAGGCGTTGACTGGTTCGGCACCAATGCAGAGGGCCAGCCGGTCTTCGGTATTTATTTTCAGGATGACTGGCGCGTCAACTCACACCTGACGTTAAACCTGGGCATCCGCTACGATGTGCAGCGCGGCCTGCGCGACCGAAACAACAGGCTTGATGCCGGCATGTGTATGACCTGCGTGAATCCCATTACCAACGATGTCAACTATCAGGCCAATATTGCTTCCGCCAGCAACATCGCCGGATGGCAGGCGGCAGGCATTACGGCGCCGACTCAGGTGCTCGGAGGACAGATCTTCCCTGGGGTCAATGGCCAGAGCCGCGATGCCTACTACACGGATTGGAGCAACGTCGGCCCGCGTTTGGGATTTGCCTATGAGGTTGATCCCAAGACCGTGATCCGCGGCGGTTGGGGCCTGGTCTTCCAGGGCGGCCTGGAAGGCGGAAGCAACGGCGGCTTCGCCGAAACAACTCCCTACATTGCCTCGCCGAACGGCGGTATTACGCCCAATCAAGCTTTCCGTTCCGGGTCTCCCTATGCCGGCGTGAGTCTTCAGGTGCCTCCCGGGAGTTCGCAGGGGCTTTTGTCGAACGTCGGAAACAACTTCCTTGCCTTCGATTTTCCTCAACGCAAGATTCCCTTCGAGGAGGTTTTCTCCTTTGGCTTCCAGCGCGAGTTGCCGGGGAAGGTGGTCGTCGATGCCCGTTACGCGGCCAACTACTCCTACCGGAACCGCACGTTTGTCTGGCTGTCCGCGGCCAACACCACTTTGGCGGAGTGGCAGGCGGCCATCAAGAATCCGAATGTGTTTACGCAGCAGGTGCCCAATCCTTACTACAACGTCTCCGCCGCGGAAGAGGGCGGAAGCGGCTGCGGGGCCTATCCAACCGTTTGGGCTCTCGATCTGCTGGCGCCTCTTGGCCAGTACTGTTCGGGAGGGTCCGCCGCGCTGGTGGGACAATACAACAAGCCAATCGGCAAGAACTGGTATAACGGCCTCGAAGTCAAAGTAGATCGCCACGTCTATGGGAGTACCCGCGGACTCTTTTTCCAGGCGGCCTACACCTGGTCGAAGACAATCAACGGAGAGAACTATGGATTCGGTTGGCCGTTTCAGGGTTCCGCGGCTCCCGTTCCCGGCGGCATCAGCACTGGCCTGGCGCACGTGATCGCGGGCACGGATCGCGATCAGATTCTGTCGATCACTCCGGTTTGGGATCTGCCTATCGGCAAGGGCTCGATGTTCTTCCCGACTCCGCCAACCTTTGTTGGACTCTTTATCAATGGCTGGACGCTCAGTGGCGTGATTTCGGTACAGAGCGGACAACCTGTCGGGCTCAACAATGGCTGGGTAGACAGTTGTCCATTAAGCCAACTGCACCCCACGCACGGAACCAGCATGGGAGGATGGCTACGGAACGATGCCAATACCATTAGCTCCTGCTGGAGTCAGATTCCGAATGTAGATGGATTCACCTGGGGACTTCAGACCACACCCACCCAGGACACCGCAGTGCGCCAGCCTTCGGTTCCCGAAGTTGACCTGTCCTTGATGAAGAGCACGCCGATTCGGGAAGGGATGGATTTCATTCTTCGTCTGGATGCCTTCAACTCATTCAACTCTCCGCAGTTTGGAGGACCGGATAGCAATCCCGGAGACGGACCCCCGGTATTCACTCCGGGCGCAGGCTGGAGCGGCTTCGGCACAATCGGACCGACTCAATACAATTTCCCGCGAATCCTGAAGGTTTCAGGGAAAATCACATTCTAGGCAGAACATTTAAGGCACAGGCTTCCGCGTTTCGCGCGGAAGCCTGTGCCTTATCGTCTGAGAGACTGAAAGGAGGGACTTGCCATTCCTCCTTTTCGTAAGGACTAATACAGATATTCGGAGATCGACAAATCATGAAACAATTTCGCGCGTGGTGGATGCCAGCTCTGCTGGCGGTGCTGGCGAGTCCTCTTTTTGCCCGGGCGCAGAGCGCCGCGGCCCCCAATCTGTCCAAGCAGCCAACCCTGTACGTTGTAGGTTACGCACATCTCGATACGGAATGGCGCTGGGAGTATCCGCAGGTCATTGATGAATATCTTCGCCGGACGATGGACGATAATTTCCGGCTGATCGACAAATATCCGTACTACATCTTCAACTTCAGCGGCGCCAATCGTTATCGCATGATGAAGGAGTACTATCCGGCGGACTTTGCCCGGGTGAAGCAGTATGTCGCCCAGGGGCGCTGGTTCCCGGCCGGTTCGTCGATGGAGGAAGGCGACGTGAACGCGCCCAGCGCCGAGGGTATCTTCCGCCAGGTTCTTTATGGCAATGAATGGTTCCGGCGGGAGTTCGGCGTAGCCAGCCAGGAGTTCATGCTGCCGGACTGCTTTGGTTTCCCGTCGTCGCTGCCCACGATTCTGGCAGCTTCCGGGGTCAAAGGTTTCTCAACCCAGAAGCTCACCTGGGGATCGTCCGCCGATGCCGGAGGCCCCGAGTCGATCGAGAATACGCCGGAAGGCACGCCGTTTAATGTGGGCGTGTGGGTGGGACCGGATGGCGAAAGCGTCATGGCCGGCCTGAACCCCGGTTCGTACAGCGGCGACATCACGACCGACCTGAGCCAGCCACTGCCTCCGCTGCCGCAGAATCCCGAGGTGGCGGCGGTGCGGAAGCAGTTGGGCGAAGTGCTGCAGCGGCTGGAAGCCGCGGATCGTGCAGGCCGCGACTACAACGGCAAGGATCTGGCGCAATACTACAAGCTGCGCAGCCAGTTGAGCATTCTCCATAGCACGCAGACTCACAACGAGAACGAGTGGTTCCAGGGCGACTGGGCCGCACGCGTGCTGAACAACGGCAAGGCGACCGGCGTCTTCACTGACTACCACTACTACGGCACGGGCGACATTGGCGGCGCGCCGAAAGAGGAGTCCGTCAAACGGCTGGAAGCGATTGTGACCAAGGGAAGCGTTGATCTGCCGCCGGCGGACCTGTTCTTCTCCGGTGGCGAAGCCTCATCCAAGCAGCCGGTTCCCGTGGGCCGCGGACCGGTTCACGTGATTTCCGCGACTGCGGACCAGATGTTCCGCGATATTACGCCGGCCCAGGAGTCGATGCTTCCGCGCTATACGGGCGAGATGGAGCTGACGAATCACTCTGCTGGGTCGCTGACCTCCCAGGCTTACCAGAAGCGCTGGATCCGGAAGGAAGAACTGCTGGCTTCGGCGGCTGAGGAGTCTTCCGTTGCGGCAGCATGGCTTGGCGCCCGTCCTTATCCGATCGACCGCCTGAACGGCGCGTGGACACTGGCCATGGGAGCCCATTTCCACGATCTGGCCGCGGGAACGGCTACGCCCAGGGCGTATGAGTTCGCGTGGAACGACGACGTGATCGCGATGAACCAATTCGCCGGTGTGCTCAAGAGCGCGACGGAGGGCGTAACCGCGGGATTGAACACTCAAACCCACGGTATTCCTGTCGTCGTCTTCAATCCGCTGAATATCGCCCGGCAGGATATCGTTGAGGCGAGCATCGATTTTCCAGGAGGCGCTCCGAAGGCCGTGCACGTGACAGCCCCGGACGGAACGCAATCGCAGGCCCAGATCGCGAACGGCAAGGTGATCTTCGAGGCCAGCGTTCCATCGGTGGGGTACGCGGTCTACAGCGTTGAGCCGGGCGCGGTGGCTGGAGCTTCGGAGCTGCGCGTGACCGGGAACGAGCTCGAAAACGCGCACTATCGCGTGCGGCTCAATCAGGACGGCGATGTGGCCAGCATCTTCGACAAGGACATCGGGCGAGAGTTGCTCTCTGCGCCCGCGCGTCTGGCGATCTCCTACGACAATCCCAGGCAGTGGCCAGCATGGAATATGGATTGGGATCAGGAACAGGCGCCCCCGAAGAGCTATGTCTCGGGCTCCGCAAAGATCCGCATTGTCGAGAATGGTCCAGTCCGCGTAGCTATCGAAGTAGCGCGTGAAACCGCCGGCTCACGGTTTGTGCAGACCATACGGCTGGCTGCCGGCGACGCTGGCCGGCGTGTCGAGTTCGGCAACTTAATCGACTGGGACACGCGCGAGTCGAACCTGAAGGCGACCTTCCCGCTGACAGCGTCGAACGAGATGGCGACCTATAACTGGGATGTGGGCACGATTGAGCGGCCTACCGCGCAGCCGAAGAAGTTCGAGGTGCCTTCGCACCAGTGGATCGACCTGACGGATATGAGCGGAACGTATGGGGCAACCATCCTGACGGACTGCAAGAATGGCTCCGACAAGCCGAATGACCACACCATCCGGCTTACACTCATTCGTACGCCCGGCACCT
>JAJYFA010000159.1 GCA_021790995.1 Acidobacteriota bacterium | reverse complement strand
GGTGAATCGGGAGTTGGTGCGGGAGCTTGGCCACCGCTGCGCGGATCAGCGCATCGCGACGGTGGATCAGGATGCGACGATCATCGAAAGCCATAAGCAGCAGGCGCTCAGGACCTATGAGGGGGAGCGCGGCTATCAGCCGATGCTGGCGGTGTGCCACCCCGTCGACGAAGACCTGTCGCTGGGAACCCCGGCTTCCACCCCAGCGACGAAGACCTGTCGCCGGGGACCCCGGCTGGCGGTGATCGCGCACAACGTGCTGACGGCGCTGAAGCGGATCGCGCTGCCCAAGCGGCTGCGCTTTCTGATCATCAACACGGCGGGGCGGTTGGTGCAACACGCGCGGAAGACACTGCTGCGGCTGGCCGCGCTCGCTGACCGCATCGCTCTATGGAAGGAGGCCATGCGACTGCTGCCGATCGCACCATGACATGACAAGAGGGTTCCGGAGTGGATATCGATGATGTTTTCCTGAGCCTATTTGGACCGGGCAGGGTGGAACCATGTCTTGAACAAGCTGTCGAGCCGCTGACCGGCGTCCAGAGACGGCGTCGAGCGGCAGTTGCAGCCTGTCCTCAGGCCGAATGCGCTGCAGCAACTCCTGTCGGCGACCCACATCCCCCTCGCCGCAACATCGCCCTAACCTTATCGACGGATTACGGGCGGTAGATTCCCCTTGCCAGTGGTGAGCCTAAGCTGTAGTATCAAAGTTGCCTATCAAGCGGCTGACGCGGGCCACCCAGGGCATGGGTAGAGCAAGCTCGCCGCTGAGCAACCGTACATCGCCTGGCAGTGGAGATGGTTGGGAGCGAACTGCGTGCGACGATTGCTCACATAGGAAAAGGCATCACCTGAGAGAAGCAGCAGCCGCGCCGAGTCGATACCGGCAAGCGGATGGAGTGGATGAGTGACTCCCCCCAGGAAGCGGCCAGCGCATTTTCACAGAGGGTCGAGCGATGGAAGCACGCACACCGGGGCGCGTTTGCAGGCCGTAATCCGGACTGGCCAGGGGCGTCACGAGACATGATTCCATCGAGTAACACTACACGATAAAGGCCGCGCGCTGTCGGAAAGCCTCCGCGTTTTCCCGGTTTGCCGCATGCAAGATGGACAACCCGAAGGCAGTTCATTCACCGGATTCAGCGCACGAAGGAATGCACCAATTAGCAAAGCACCAGGAAGCACAGGCATCATGACAACAGAACCGGTTGAGCCCCAGCCTGAACAGGGGCCTGCACCTGACAACGGTCAGGCGCAGCCGCAAGGACACCGGCGCCGCCGGCGCCGCCGCAAGAACAAGTCAAGCCAACAAGCCGGCCAGCAGGTGCAAGCCCAGCAGCCGCAGGCCCAGATGCCGCCCCAGCCACAGATGCAGGGGCAGCCTCCAGCGCAGGCGCCGCAGCAACCTGCTCAATCCCGCCCGCCTCGTCAGCATCAGGGCCGCAAGAAGAAGTTCTTCCAGAAGAACTCGGGTCCTGCGCCGCAGCCCGGCAACAGCATCAACGCGTCCCAGGGCAAGCGCAAGGGCCGGCAAAAGGGACCGCGGGCATTCGTCGGCCCGATGGATCACAGCTATCGCGCAGCGAATGGCAACGTCGCCGATGGCCCGCCATCCACCATCCCGGTCGCGGGCAGCGGCCAGGGAGGCGCGTACTATCCCGACCTCTACTCGACGCAGCCCGCTGCACCCGTTCGCGAGGACGCTCCCACGCGCATCTTCTGCTTCATTGAGGATCTCTTTTTCCTCGCCAAGATTCAGGAGACGGCGCGCAAACTGGGCGTAAAGGTGGAGTTTCTGAAAGGCGACAAGGCCGCCGTGGATCGCATCTACCATGCTCCGGAGGGCGCTCGTCCGGCCCTGCTGGTCTTCGACCTGAACAACCTGAGCGTCAAGCCAATGACGCTGATTCCCAAATTCAAGACGAAGTTCAAGAAAGCGGTTTCGATCATCGGCTTCCTGAATCACCTGCAGGGCGACCTGAAGATGAAGGCCATGGAATCGGGTTGCGATGCGGTGATGCCGCGCTCGGCCTTTTCGCAAAGCCTGCCGGTGCTCCTGCGCCGCTATGGCGTCGAAGAGGAAGAGGAATACGAGCGGCAGCCTGCGTTCTGAAGGCAGGGAATAGGGAGTAGACGAAGGGTGCGCTCAATAAGGTGCACCCTTCACCTCCAGGGAGGATCTTTCGTCTTCCGCCCTCTGTTGCCTGCACTCCTGCCTCTATCCCGGAGGCCACGTGAGCGCGCGCCCGCCGAGCAGATGCAGATGCAGATGGTCCACCGTCTGGCCGCCATCGACTCCGGTGTTCACCACAATGCGATAGCCCGAGGCCAGGCCCTTCTTGCGCGCGATATCGGCCGCGGCCCACAGCAGATGTCCAAGCAACGCCCGGTGCTCCTTGTTCGTCTCGTCGAGCGAATCGATGTGCTCGCGAGGCACCAGCAGCACGTGCACCGGCGCCTGAGGATTGATATCGGCAAAGGCGTAGCCGAAGTCGTCCTGATAGACGGCCGTCGAAGGAATCTTTCCTTCAATGATTTTGCAAAAAAGGCAACTCATAACGTGACCAGTGTACACGGGCCGCTTCGCCAGCGCGTTCTGCTGCGCGCAGATCCTTCCCATCGCACCCCGGAGCCAATCCCGATTCGGAACTCATTTCCTGAATGGGCTTGCGGATCCATCCGTATCCTCTCCCCGCGCCCACTCGCACCCTCCAAAAACCTTCTGCGCGTCTCTGCGCCTACCCTTCGGCAAAGCGGGAGCGCTGCATCGTCTCCGGTCGGCGTGCGATACACTCCATGCATGATTCACGACGGCCGCAGCCGCAAGCTTCCCTTCGATCCAGACGAGGCAATCGCGCATCTTCGCGCCTGCGACCGGAAATTGTCCGCTCTGATCGATCGCGCCGGTCCGTTTACGCTGCGGCTGGACCGCTCGGCCTCGCCCTTCGAGTCGCTGCTCGAATCCATTCTCTATCAGCAGTTGCACGGCAAGGCCGCGGCGACAATTCATCGCCGTGTGCGCGAGTACTTCGGCGGCGACCCCACGCCGCAGCTTCTTCTCGATACGCCGGACGAACCGCTGCGCGCGGCGGGTGTCTCCGGCAACAAGATCCGGGCACTCCGCGACCTTGCCGCGCGCACGCTCGACGGCGCCGTACCCACGAGCGCCGCGATCCGCAGGATGAGCGACGCCGGTATTGTGGAGCGCCTCACCAAGGTGCGTGGCATCGGCGCCTGGACCGTGGAGATGCTGCTGATCTTCCGCCTGGGCCGGCCCGATGTGCTGCCCGTGACCGACTACGGCGTGCGCAAGGGCTTCGCGCTCACGTTTCAACGCGTGCCGCAATCGCGCCCGCTCGAAGCCGCCGATCTGCCCAGGCCCGATCAGGTGCTTCGACGCGGCCAGCGATGGGCGCCCTACCGCTCGGTGGCGAGCTGGTATCTATGGCGGGCGTGCGATCTCGCCAGAAACACCGCGCCGGCGGGCCGCTCGGCACGATAGGCCGCCGCCGACGCGATCGCAGGCGGCTTGATGCAGGGCAGCCCGTAGGCGCGGCGGGAGAGCGAACCTCGCCGTATCGCCGTACAATAGCGTCAGCGCGCGAGTTCGGGCCTGCGCCATCGGAATCTTCATGCCGTCTGGTAAGCGTTACATCTGCATTCATGGCCACTTTTATCAGCCGCCCCGCGAAAATCCCTGGCTGGAGACGGTGGAAACCCAGGACGGGGCCGCTCCCTACCACGACTGGAACGAGCGCGTGTGCGCCGAGTGCTACGCGCCCAACGGCGCGGCCCGCGTGGTGAACGCGAAGAACCAGATCACGCGCATCGTAAACAACTACGCGCGCATCAGCTTCAACTTTGGCCCCACGCTGCTGAGCTGGCTCAGGGAGAACGCTCAGCGCACCTATCGCACGATCTTTGAGGGCGAGCTTCGCAGCCGCCAGCGCAACCGGGGCCACAGTTCGGCTCTGGCACAGGTCTACAACCACATGATCCTGCCGCTGGCGAACGCGCGCGACAAGATCACGCAAATCCGCTGGGGGATTGCCGACTACGAACAAAGCTACGGCTTACGGCCTGAGGGCATGTGGCTGCCTGAAACAGCGGCCGATAACGCAACCCTTGAAGCCCTGGCGGCGAACGGCATACGCTTCACGATCCTCGCGCCGCATCAGTGCAAGCGCATTCGCCCGCTCGGCAAAGACGGCGACCCGAGCGATGGCGGCTGGACCAGTACGCCCGACTCCACGGTCGACACCACGCGCCCCTATCTTGCGCGCTTCCCTTCCGGCGCATCCATCGCCGTTTTTTTTTACAACGGCCCCATCTCGCGCGCCATTGCCTTTGAGGGGCTGCTGAACTCCGGCGACAATTTTGTCGCGCGCCTCAAAGGTGGATTCAAGGAAAGCGCGCAGCCGCAACTGGTGCATGTAGCCACCGACGGCGAGTCCTACGGGCACCATCACAGGCACGGCGAGATGGCGCTGGCCTACGCCATGCGCCTGATCGAGCAGGATAAATCGGTCAAGCTCATCAACTACGCCGCCTTTCTGGAGAAATTCCCTCCCGAATTCGAGTGCGAGATTGCCGAAGACACCTCATGGAGCTGCCCGCACGGCGTGGAACGATGGCGCTCGAACTGCGGCTGCAACAGCGGCCGCGCAGGTTGGAATCAGCTATGGCGCGCGCCACTGCGCAAGGCCCTCGATGAACTGCGCGACGCCTTAATCCCGCTCACGGAACAGCAGGGCGCGCGGCTCTTCCGCGACGTATGGGCCGCGCGCGACGCCTACGTCCAGGTGGTGCTCGATCGCGGCACCGAGTCCGTCGATCGCTTTCTGGCGGCACATGCGGCGCATCCGCTCGGCGAGGATGAGCGCGTGCGCGCTTTGGAACTGATGGAGATGCAGCGGCACGCGCAGTTGATGTACACGAGCTGCGGATGGTTCTTCGACGATATTTCGGGCATCGAGACGGTGCAGATCATCGCTTATGCCGCGCGCGTGCTGCAACTTGCCGCGCATGTCTTCGGCGAACAGGCAGCACAGCTCGAGCCCGCATTTCTGGCGCGCCTGGCCGAAGCCCGCTCCAACGATCCTGCCGCCGGCGATGGCGCCAGCATCTACAGGAAATGTGTCGCCAGCCAGGAGTTGCACCTCGAACAGGTGGCCGCGCATTACGCCATCAGCTCTGTCTTCTCCGCGTTTGCCGATGAGTCGGAGATCTTCTGCTATCGTGTGCGCCGGCTCTCCTACGAGATTCACACCTCGGGCCGCGGCCGTCTGGCGTTGGGCCGCGTGCATGTAGCCAGCTCCATTACCGGGCGCGCACAAAGCTTTTCGTTCGCGGTTCTGCACTTTGGCGACCAGAACATCACCGCCGCCGTGAAGTCTTACAATATGACCGACGCCGCGGCCTTCGATGCCTTTTCGGCAGAAGCGGCAGGCCACGTGCTGCGCGCCGACTTCCCCGAGGTGATCCGCCTGCTGGACCGCTTCTACGGTCATGCCGACTACTCGCTTACCTCGCTCTTCACCGACGAGCAGCGGCGCATCGTGCAGCTTATTCTCAACTCCACGCTCTGGGACATCGAGAACTCGCTGACTACTATCTATCAGGACCACGCGAGCCTGCTGCACTATCTCTCGCAGGCAGGCCTGCCCAAGCCGCCCGCGCTCACGCTCGCAGCTGGCTTTGCCATCAACGCTGGACTGCGGCGCGTGCTGGAGATCGATCCTATTGACGTGGCGCAGTTGCGCTCGCTCCTCTCGCTGGCCAAGTCCGACCAGGTGCCGCTGGAAAGCGCCACGCTTTCTTATATTGCCGACCAGCGCATGAAGCGCGCCATGGTGGAACTGCAAATGTCGTCCGGGTCGCTCGAAATGCTGGACCGTGCGCTGGTGCTGGCCCGCATGCTCACGGAGCTGCCCTTCGAGCTGAATCTATGGCAGGCGCAGAACATCTGGTATGAGATCCTGCGCAACTCGAATCACGCGCTCACCGCGCTCTCCGAAGAGGAGCGTCCGCGATGGGAGAAGGACTTTGACCAATTGGGGGCGTGCCTGATGTTTGACTGCGACGCCATCCGAGCGCTGGACGAGGCCGACGCGGCCATGGCAAACGACTAATCCCGTTCAACTTTCACGAGACGTCCATCTTTCAGTGCAAAGCGCTCGCCACGCCACACGATCGTGTCTCCGGCAAATCCCGCGATCCACAGGCCCATTGCCGCCGCGTCGCGCAGCGGCAGGAGCCACAGATTTGCAAGCACGCTGTGATCGGCAAGCACCCCGGCGCCCACCGTCATGGCCTGCGCGAGACGCAAAAAGAAGCTGAGCCCCAGCAGCCACAGGCTCAGGGGGCTCAATCCGCTGGCAATCACGTTGACGAGCGCCCACATGAGCCCATGAGTGAAGACGAGGCCCGCGTAGCCGCCGGGCCGTGCGTCGCGAACGGTGCGCAGCCAGCGCAACTGGTGATCGAAGAACCCGCGCCAGTTGTAGGCGGGCACGCTTGTCTCGACAACTTCAGTGCTGAGCACTACGCGGAAACCGGCCCGCGCCACGCGCGCTCCCATCTCGTAGTCGTCGGCGAGTTGATCGACCAGCGCCAGCAGGCCGCCGGATTTTTCGAGGGCCTCGCGCCGTACCGCCAAGGTCGAACCCAGCCCGTAATGCAGTCCGCCTTCAATCCACCGGGAGAGCAACACGCCGGGAATGAAATCCGTGGCAATGCCCAGTGCCTCAAGCCGCGAGGCCAGCGTGCCGTGCGCGCGTCCGCGATAGAGCGCCGTCACCAGGCCAACCGGCGGCATGGCTGCATCGCAGGCCGCAGGCGCGAAGCAGCCGGCAATGCGTTCGAGATAGCGCGGACCTACGGTAATGTCAGAGTCGTTGATGAGCAGCACATCGTAGCGCGCCGCAGCGGCGAGCTGAACGAGCGTGCTCACCTTGCCGTTTGTGCCCAGCCGACTGGGGCATTCGACGAGCTGGATCGCCCGCTCGGGAAACTCCGCTGCCAGCGCGGTCACCGCCGCGGCCGCGGGATCGTCGAGCGAGCTGACGCCGAAGAGCAGCTCAAAGTCGCCCGCGAACTGCTGCCGGCAATGGCTGCGAAAGGCATCCATCATGCCGGGATCGAGGCCTTTGAGGGATTTGAGGACGGTGATGCCAGGCGCCCAGCCGACGGACGAAGACCTGCCCGTAGGGGCCACGGGGGCACAGTCAGGCCGCGGCGCGCGCCGCTCGCGCAGGAATCGCCGCGCCGCCAGCAGGCTGGCGAGAAAATAGCCCATGCCGGCCACGGTCAGGATGGTTGTGGCGATCTCGATGGCGTGGGCAAGGATGTGAGGCATGAAGGCAGTGTACTGGTTACAGGTTTCAGGGATCAGGTTTCAGGTGTCAGCGCCGGCGCGGCACGACAAGACTGCCCCCTATTCTACTCGTACCGGAGCGCCTCAATGGGATCGAGGTTCGCCGCCTTCCATGCGGGGTAGATGCCGAAGACCAGGCCGATGATGCAGGCTACGCCAAATGCGATCAGAACCCAGGTGAGCGAGAGGGACGCGTGCAGGAACGACACGGCAAAGTGCAGAATCAGCGTGAGGAGCGCGCCCACCAGAATACCCAGCAGCCCACCCAGCATGCACAGAGTAACGGCCTCGACGGTGAACTGCGCGAGGATGTTTTTCTTTGTCGCTCCGATCGCCTTGCGCACGCCAATCTCGCGCGTTCGCTCGGTCACGCTCACCAGCATGATGTTCATCACGCCCACGCCGCCCACCATCAGGCTGACGGATGAGACCGCAATCATAAAGAGAAACAGCCCGGCGGTGAGCTGGTTCCACAGCCGCGTCAGGGAGTCGGGACTGAAGATGGCGAAGTTATCGTCCTGATCGGCGCGCAGCTTGCGGCGTACACGCAGCAACTCGCGCACCTCCTCGGTGACAAGCGCCTTGTTTGCCGGGTCGTCGTACTTCACCGCAATCCAGAAATCGGTGATCTCGGGATGAATCTTTCTGAAGGTATGGATGGGGAAATCGGCCTGGTTGTCCTGCGTGTTGCGTCCGCTGCCGATGGGCTGCGGCAGCCGATCGAGGACGCCGATGACGGTGAAGACGTCACCGCTGCACTCTACGGCCTTGCCGAGTGGCGACTCACCTGGAAAGAGATCTTCCGCCGCGTCGTGGCCGAGAACCACCACATTCTCGGCGCGATCATCTTCTGCTTCGGTCCACATGCGGCCTTCGAGCAGAGGAACGTCCTGCACCTGCGTGATTGCTTCCGTGTTGCCGCTCAGGATGGTGTTCTCGATCTTGTGCGCGCCGTGCTTCATGGAAACGCTGCCCAGCCCCGTCTGGAAATTCTGATAGGTCTGTTCTGGATCGACGGCCAGAACATGGGGCAGGGCGCGCATGGCAATGCCGTCCTCGTAGGTGAGCTTCTTGCGGTTCAGTTCCTCGGTGGTAGGCTGGTGGCCGAATGGCTCGAAGTGGTAGATCCAGAGCACATTGGTGCCCAGAGTGTTCACAAACTCCGAGATGTTGGTGTTGAGACCGTTGATCGCCGAGGAGACCAGGATGACCGTGGCGATGCCGATCATGATGCCAAGGATGGTCAGGCCGGAGCGCATCTTGTTCTTGCGCAACGTGTCGAGCGCCATCTTGAAGGATTCTCGGGATTTGCCGGTGGAGCGCATTGTGGAACTCCAAAGTGCGAGCAGACAGTAGACAGTAGACAGTAAACAGTAAACAGCAGGCAGCAGACAGTTAGTGGTGAAGGCTTGACAGTTTGCGGGAGGGTTGATTTTTGAGCGAACCGAGAAACGCAAAAATCATCTTTCCAACCTCATGCGACAAACGTTCCGTTTCGTCTAACGCCTTAACTTCTCCGAATCCCAGTGATCTGGCAATCTCGAGTTGCGTTTGTAATTCACAAATCGACCCGCGGACAACACTTAGGAACTGTGTGAATTCCCGATTACTCAACCTGCCATGACCTTCAGCAATGTTGCTGGGCACCGATACGGCCGCTCGGCGGAGTTGGCCTGTCAACCCGTACATCTCCTCTTTCGGAAAGCGGGCAGTTAACCCGTAAATCGCGATAGTGAGCTGCATCGCCTTTTGCCAGATTTGCAGATCACGAAACGATTGCGCCATCCGATCTCCTCTTTCCAGCATGTTTGTCTACTCTTTACTGCCTACTGCCTACTGCCTACTGTCTGCTGTCTGCTGTCTGCTGTCTGCTGTCTGCTGCCTCTCACAGTTCCGCCCGCAGCGCCGCAATGGGGTCGAGGGCGCTTGCTTTGTGTGCTGGATAGATGCCGAAGAAGATCCCCACCGAAGCCGCTACAACCAGCCCTACGGCGACGGACCAGAAGGCGACG
>JAJYFA010000158.1 GCA_021790995.1 Acidobacteriota bacterium | reverse complement strand
GCAGTTCATCCATCAAACTTAACGTGACCTTGCTCACGCAGGCTGGACTTCTCTCGCGCTCCCCGTCTCATTTTTTCGCAGTTGACGGCGAGATGACAAACGGCTGAACACCTGCAATCGCGGATGAACTGCGCCGATGAGCCGAACAGATGCAAACGTCCACGCATCCTTCGCGGTCTTTGTGGCGCATATCGGATCGTGCCACATCGCGAAATGGGGCACAAAAAATCCTCAGCAGTTTGTTTCACCGGCGATCAAAGGCAGAAGCGCCGCGAGCGCACGACCGCGATGGCTCAAGTTGAGTTTGGTTTCGAGATCGATCTCAGCCATGCTCTTGTCCAGTTGCGGAAGATAAAACAGCGGGTCGTAGCCAAAGCCGCCGCTGCCGCGCGGGGCTTCGAGAATGGTTCCCTCAACTGTGCCGTCGGCGATCTGCACCACTTCGCCATCCCGCGCGGCAACGAGCGTGCAATGGTAGCGCCCGGTGCGAAGTGCAGGCGGAATACCGGCGAGCTTTTGCAAGAGAAGCATGTTGTTCCACACGTCGGTGTTGTCGTTGGCGTCAGGCGAGTCGACGAGGCCCTCGTCAGCGGCGTAACGGGCCGAGCGCACGCCGGGAGCGCCACCGAGCGCATCGACCTCCAGTCCCGAATCGTCGGCGATGACAAGCTCCCCGGGCGCAAAGCGGGAATAGTAAACGGCCTTGGTGGCCGCATTGGCGAGAAATGTGTCTCCGTCCTCCTCGGGCGCGGGAATCTTCTCGATTCCGGGAAGCGGATCGAGCGCGATGGAAAAGGCTTGAGCTGCAGTGCGAAAGTCGCGGAGTTTGCCGGCGCTGGTGGTGGCGGCGTAGAGACGGAGGGGCATATTGAAAGTGTAGCGGCAGCAGATGATCGGAGCCGCGAGACAGCGGGACAGCAAGTTGGCGGGTTAGTGAATCGACCTGCACAATTGACAAGGCATATCGGCGTTGCATAAGGTGGTTTCGCCTGAAAAACTTTCAATGGGGGAAACCGCGCGCGCCGAATGACCCTGGCAGCCCGCTTCCTCGAGGTTTCTCCTTTGGAATCGAGACATATGATGCGCTTTAACTGGATGCACACAGGAACGTTTGTTTTGGTGATGGGACTGGCGGCGTTGGCTCCTGCCCAGAAGGCCATGAATGCGCCGGGGCCGGTCAAACTCCGCGTCGATAACCTCAAGAATCCGCTGGGGATCGACAATCCTGCGCCCAGCTTCTCCTGGCAGTTGCGCGATGCGTCGCCGGGTGCGCGGCAAACCGCATACGAAGTGATGGTGGCGTCGCGGCCGGATCTGCTCCAGCGGGGCAAGGCGGACGTGTGGTCGAGTGGGCACATCGCGTCGGGACTATCGCTCAATGTGCGCTACGGCGGGCCGGCACTCACGGCGAGTACGCGGTACTACTGGTGCGTGAAGCTGTGGGGCGAGTCGGGCAAACCGTATCTGGAGAGCAAAGGCGCCTGGTGGGAAACCGGCCTGATGAGCCAGGATGCGTGGAAGGCCGAGTGGATCGGCTACGAGACGCCGGAAGAGGCCACTGTGCGCCACGCGGGAGCGGATTGGATAGCGAATCCTGACGCGAAGTCGCCCGCGCTCAAAGGGAAACAACAACAGCACTTTGCGTATCGCACCACGGTGGCGCTCGACAAGCCCGTGAAGTTTGCGGCGCTTTACGCGACGGGGCGCGATACCGTGGCGGCGTGGGTCAATGGAGCGCAAGTGCTTACGGAAAATGCTCTTCCGCCCTATAAGCAGTTACCGTGGAAGAAGTTTGTACGCACCGAGGTGACGCCGCATCTGAGCGCGGGCAGCAACGCGATTGCAATCGAAGTACTGCACTACGTGGCGAATCCCAACGGCATGGCAACCGACGACGCACCGCCGATGATCGCAACGCTTGTCGTGGAATATAACGATGGTACGTGGGCCAGCTTCGCGAGCAATGTGAAATGGAAGACAGCGATTACTCCCGCGGGAAGCTGGTATGAGAAGGCGTTCGACGATGCAGCATGGAAGCCCGCAATCGAGTGGCATCCGCTGGTTCCGCGCCGCTCGGAATCGCTGGGCATACCGTGGATTCCTGATTCTGTAAAGGCGCTGCAACATTCGTTTGCAGTGGACAAGCCGGTGAAGTCCGCGCGGCTCTACGCCACGTCGCTTGGCTCCTATGAGATGTTCCTGAACGGCAAGCGCGCAGGCAATCAGGCGCTGGCGCCGGGATGGACAGACTATCGCGAGCGGGTTGTGTACCAGACGTACGATGTGACGAATCTTGTTGCTGAAGGCAAGAACGCGATCGGCGCATTGCTCGCGCCGGGATGGTACGAGACGCCGCTCGAATGGTTCCAGCAGCCGAACAATTACGGCTTGACGCCGCCGGCGTTGCGCGCAGAGTTGCGCATTGAATACAGGGACGGCAGCGTGGAGTGGGTCGCGACAGATGCAAACTGGCGAGCTAACACTTCCTACATTCTTCACTCCGAGATTTATGACGGCGAAAGCCAGGACGGCCGCGCGATTCCACAAACGATGGCATCGTTCGCCGGCGGCGCTGAGGCCAGCCAGTGGCCTCATGCGATGAGGATCGATCCCGCGCCGGTAAAGATTGTCGCGCAGGATTTTCCACCGATCCGCGCCGAACACGAGATGCAGCCGAAGGTAGTGACGGAACCCAGGCCGGGCGTTTTTGTCTACGACTTCGGACAGAACTTTGCCGGCGTGGAAACCTTGCGGGTGAGCGGCCCGAGCGGAACCGATGTCCGCCTCCGTTTTGCAGAGGTTGTGAATCCCGATGGAACGATCTACACCGACAATCTGCGCACGGCGAAGGCGACGGACCACTTCATTCTGCGCGGCGATGGGATCGAGAGCTTCATGCCGCAGTTCACCTTTCATGGATACCGTTATGCGGAGCTGACGGGTCTGCCCACAGCGCCCGGCAAGGACGCCGTGACAGGCGTGGTCCTGCACACCGCTGCTCCCTTCACGGTCAAACTCTCGACCGGCAGCGCGATGATCAACCAGTTGTGGAGCAATGTTCTCTGGGGTCAGCGGTCGAACTTTGTGGGACTGCCTACGGATTGCCCGCAGCGCGACGAGCGGCTGGGCTGGATGGGCGACGCGCAGGTCTTCTGGCGCACAGCCAGCTACAACATGGATTTGGCGGCGTTCTCGCGCAAGTTTGCCGCCGACATGCGCGGCACACAGGCGGGGCAGCCGTTTTATGGGATATTCTCACCCGGCACAGTGACGCGGTTCGCAGGCGCTGCCGCGGCCTGGAGCGACGCCGGCGTGATTGTTCCCTGGACCAGTTGGCTGCAGACCGGCGACACCAGCATCATCGAGCAGAACTGGGATGCGATGACGAAGTACCTGGACGCGATTGCGGCAGTGAATCCCGATTTCCTGTGGGCAAAGGAGTACGGCGCCCCATTCGGCGACTGGCTTTCGCCCGAGGGCAAAACCGACGAGGTTCTGCTGGCCACGGCATACTGGGCGTGGGACGCGACGCTGATGCGCCAGATGGCGCTGGCCACGGGGCGCACAGCAGAGGCAGCGAAGTATCAGGCGCTATTTGAGAAGATTCGCGCTGCGTTCGACAAGCGGTTTGTGCGCACCGACGGATTTGTGGCCGGCGCGGACAACAGCGCGTCGCAATTTGGCGTGATCAACAATCCCGACGCGATGAGCAAAGGCGGCGACACGCAGACCGGCTACGTGCTGGCCCTGCACATGAATCTCCTGCCGGAATCGCTGCGCGCGGCGGCGGCCAAGCGGCTGGCCGACAAGATTCACGCCAACCACGATTTGCTGGGCACGGGATTTCTGGGTACGCCATATCTGCTGGAGGAGTTGACGAAGGCCGGCTACACAAAGCTGGCCTATACGCTGTTGCTCAACACACGTTACCCCTCGTGGGGCTACATGGTGGAGCACGGAGCGACAACCATGTGGGAGCGGTGGAACGGCGACCAGATGCTCAACGATCCCAGCATGAATTCGTTTAACCACTACGCTTACGGCGCGGTGGCGGACTGGATGTACCGCTACGCAGCGGGCGTGGATGCGACACCCGGCGATCCCGCCTTTCACACCGTGGTGCTGCATCCGGCCTTCGACGCGCGGCTGGGGCATATCGCGTTCGACTACAAATCCGTTTATGGTTTGATTCACTCCGATTGGACGGTGACCGGAACCACGGCCGTGTGGCATGTAACGATTCCCGCGAATACGACGGGGTGGCTGCCGTTGAGCGCACAGGAAGCCGCAAAGTACAAGCTCGACGGTGCGGCGCTGGTTGGAAATCCTCATGTCACGGCGAGCACGCGCGATGGGCAGAGCGGATTCACGCTGGCGCCGGGCAGTTACACATTCGACGTTGTGCTCCCTCAGCGAGCAGTGTCAAAGATCGAGGAGTGAACGATGAACGCTGCCGGCTCCACAAACCCGATGCTGGGCATTCTGATCTTCACATTGGGAGGATTGGCAGGCGCGGTCTTTTACCTGCCGTTCTCGCGGGTGAAGAACTGGGCGTGGGAAAGCTACTGGATGGTCTACGCAGTCGTTGGGCTGGTGGTGGCGCCGTGGCTGCTGGCTTATGTCACCTCACCGAACACGTTTGCAGTGATCGCAGCCGCGCCGCGCCACGAGGTTGTCTACTGCCTGATTTGCGGCATGTTGTGGGGATTCGGCGGACTCACCTGGGGATTGATGATCCGCTATCTTGGCGTGGGTTTGGGTCTGGCGATGGGCGCGGGGCTTACGTCGGCTGCTGGCACACTGATTCCGCCGATGCTCAAGGGAAGCGCAGCCACGGCGGCGATGTTTCACACCACAGGCGGGCAGATTTCCGTGGTGGCCGCGGCGGTGTCGCTGGTGGGCATCGTCTGCGTGGGACTGGCTGGCCGATCGAAGGAGTCGGAACTGCCCGAGGAAACGAAGAGAAAGACCGTTGCCGAATTCAACTTTCGCAAAGGCATCATGGCGGCGATCTTCTCCGGCCTGATGAGTTCGGCCATGAGCTTCGGATTGCAGGGCGGGCCGCAGATGCAGAAGCTCGCGCTCTCAACCACGCCGGCAACCGCGGGAACGTGGGCCGGCATTCCCGTGCTGGTGGTCGTGCTGATGGGCGGCTTTGTCGTCAACGGCGGGTGGTGCGCAATTCTCAACTTGAGGAATCGCACGCTGGGCGATTACGTGAGCGCAGCCGCGCCCAGGCTCAACAACCTGTTCTTCGCCGGAATCGCCGGAGTCATCTGGTGTCTGCAATTTGTCTGCTTCAAAACCGGCGAGCCGCGCATGGGCAGCACTTCCTATATCGGTTGGGCGGTGCTGATGGCCTGCACCATTCTGTTCAGCCAGTTACTGGGTATTCTGCTGGGCGAGTGGAAAGGAACCGGCGCAAAGACGCGGGGACTACTTGCGGCCGGATTGCTGCTGCTGATTGCTTCGTCGGTGCTGGCGGGATTTGCGGGATCGGTTTAGGAAACAGCTGTACAGTAAAATCGAAATCGATTGAAGAACAAGCGCAGGTTCTTCGACTTCGCTTGCCGCAAAAGGCGCCGCAAACTACGCTCAGGATGACAGGTCAATTGCACGATGCGAGGAGAGTGAATGAGATCCATCCTGGGGGGAATTGGCTGGCACATGCTGGGCGCGGCGATGGCTGCCAGCTTCTATGTTCCCATCGAGAAAGTCAGGAAATGGTCGTGGGAGAGCACGTGGGCATTAGCCGGCCTGTTCTCGTGGGTTCTAGCCCCTGTCGGCGTCGCTCTCGTGCTGCTGCCAGATTTTCATAGCTTCTATGCATCGATGGGCTGGCCGCTGCTGCTGCGCGTAGCTTTGTTTGGCGCGCTGTGGGGCGTGGGTGGCATTACTTACGGCTTGACGATGCGGCACCTTGGACTGGCGCTCGGCATCGGCATCGCCCAAGGGATCAATCTGATGGTGGGCACGCTGCTGCCTCCGTTTGTCGAGGGGCAGGGACACACGCTCTTTGCCACGCGAAGCGGCTTGATCACGATGGGCGGAGTCGTGGTGGCGCTCGTCGGCGTCGCAGTCGTCACCTGGGCCGGCCACATGAAAGAGATGCAAAAGAAGGGGCATCTCGAAGAGTTCAACGTAGCTCTGGGCCTCGCGCTGGCCATCCTGTGCGGTTTCTCCTCGTCGGGAATGTCGTTTGGCATTGCCGCAGCCAAGCCCATGGAACAGGCCGCTCTGCATCTGGGCGTCAAACCGCTCTACGCGGCTCTGCCGGCCTACGTACTCATCATGGGCGCCGGTGCGTTGGTCAACTGGAGTTACTGCGGTTTCCGGCTCTGGACGCTCAAGCATAACCCGCTCAAGGACCTACATCTGCCCGGTTCGGAACTGGCCAAGAACGGCGCGCTGGCAGCCACCGGCGGCCTCATGTGGTATTTGCAATTTTTCTTTTTCGCTTGGGGCGCGGCCAACATCGCGCAGCGCCTCTCCTACGTGAACTGGATGCTGCACATGAGCGGCTACGTGCTCTTCGGCGGACTGCTGGGGCTGGCCCTTGGCGAGTGGAAGGACGTGGGCAGCCGGCCGATGCGGCTACTCTGGGCTGGAATTCTGGCGATTATTGCAGCCGCCAACCTGGTGGGGCTGGGAATGGCGACGTAAAGAAGGCTGGAAACCAACGAACAAGGAATCGCAACGGCGCAGTCAGGCCGTTGTGGGCAGCGGGAGATCGGTGTCGAAACCCGCTGCGACGAGGTCGGCGCGCAGACGGTCGACGGTGGTGAAGACCAGCGATTGGATGCCCAACGCGGTGGCCGCATTGACATTCTCCGCGCGGTCGTCGATGAAGAGCGACGTCTCGGGCCGAACGCCAAGTTTATCTAACGTGTAGCGAAAGATTGCCGGATCGGGCTTGGCGAGGCGCAACTGATAGCTCCACACGCAAAGGTCAATGCGGGAGAGCCAGTCAGCCTCGCGCTCGATGGCCTTGCTGACGGTGTCACCGATGTTGGAAAGGATTGCCGTCAGAACTCCGCGCGCCTTGAGCGATAATGCCCAGGAAACCATCGCCTCATTTGGCATGATCCACATGCGGGCATCCCATTCCATCAATTCCGCGACGGCCGCGGGGCTCAAGGCAATCCCGGCTTTCTGGAGAACGCCGCGCCAGTAGATCTCGCCTGTGAGCTTGCCCTCGTCGAAGGCGTGGCGGTCGGCCCAGTAGAGCGGATCGAGTTTCTCCGCGGGAAGCCCCGTGATGCGCAGCAGTTGGGCGTGCGCCGCTGGATCGGGTGGATTGCTCAACACCATTCCGTAGTCGAAGATCACCGCGCGCAGAGCCAAATTTGCCCCCCTTTTGCGCCCGTGTATGGTGGAGAAGGACGCTTCCTTTATTGTGCACGACGGGATTCGTGCGCGGTTGAACGAGGCAATTTGGGTTCTAGCTCTCCCACCTTTCCGGCAAACTACGCAGGAAGGACGGGGGCAGGGTGTTTTTGGCCAGGTAATTGGGTATCGCGAGAGAGAATATGCGGTTTTCTGAACGGACGAACTGGAACACGGAAGAGAGCGAACTGGCGCGCACGTACCGGCTGCGCCGCGCGGCCGGATTGCCGATCGCCGATTTGACGGCATCGAACCCCACGAGGTGCGGCTTTGCTTACCCGGATTTCCTGCTGGAGGCGCTTGCCGATCCGCGCGCCCTTGACTACGATCCGCAGCCGCGTGGGTTGCTGGCGGGGCGCGAAGCCGTCTGCCGCTACTACGCGGACCACGCCGTCGCTCTCGATCCGTCTCAGGTTGTGCTCACCACCAGCACAAGCGAGGCGTACAGCTTTCTCTTCCGGCTGCTTTGCGATGCGGGGAGCGAGATTCTGGTTCCCCAGCCCGGCTACCCGCTCTTCGACTTTCTGGCCACACTCGACGATGTGCGCATCAAGGCTGCGCCACTGGTTTACCACGACGGCTGGCAGATCGACTTCGAGGGGTTGCGGCGCGCAATCACGCCGGAGACCCGAGCTCTCGTCGTGGTGCATCCGAACAATCCCACGGGGCACTTTACCAAGCCTTGGGAGGCGGAAGAATTGGCCCGCATCTGCCGGGCGAACGGCCTGTCGCTGATTGTGGATGAGGTGTTTCTTGACTACAGGGAGCAAGAGAGCAAGGACGCGAGGAAGCAAGAAAACAGGGAGCAAGGAAGCTTTGCGGCGGGGTTGGATGGGGTTCCTGTCTTTGTGGTGAGCGGGCTGAGCAAGATCGCCGGCCTGCCACAAATGAAGGCGGCGTGGATTGTTGCGACAGGCCCCGAGAATGCTCAGGCGCTGGAACGGCTCGAAGTCATTGCCGACACGTTTCTCTCGATGAACGCGCCGGTGCAGTGGGCCCTGCCACGGTGGCTCGACGGCCGAGCGCCAATTCAGGAGCAGATTCGGCGCCGCGTCACCGTAAATCTCGCCGAACTCGACCGGCAACTTGCCACGGCTCCGGCGCTTCAACGGCTCGTGGTCGAGGGCGGATGGTACGCGGTGCTGCGGGTTCCGGCGCTCGAACCGGACGAGCAGACGGTTCTTGCTCTGCTGTGCCGTGGCGTCTGGGCCATGCCCGGCTACTTTTTCGGATTGCCGGAGTCGGGCTGGCTGGTGGTGAGTTTGCTCGGCGAGGAGCCTGAATTCCGTAATGGATTAATCACTCTTGTTGACTATTATCAAACGAATCAGGGCGGTAACATTACGAGTAAAGTGCCTCAAGTATCTCTTTAGAATTTAGCTTTATCTATCTGATTTATATGATGATTTATTCTGGATGGCCTGGGCCTTATTGTTTCTGTAGAAACGGGTTTGTCTGCCGTTCCTGGCCGATCGTTGTCTCCGGGCCGTGGCCGGGGAGAACGCGCGTTTCATCGGGTAGAGCGAGAATCCGGGAGTGCAGCGACTCCATGATCTGCTCAAAGTCGCCGCCGGGCAGATCGGTGCGGCCGATGCTGCCGGCAAACAGGGTATCGCCTGCGATGAGCAGCTTGAGCGGGGCAAAATGCAGGCATACCGACCCTTGGGTGTGGCCAGGAGTGTGCAACACCTGCGCGGGATAATGCGCAAGACCCACGATCTGCCCCTCCGCGAGACCGGCGTCGGGCGGCGCTACCTCGGGCGGTTGCATTCCCAGCCAGGCCGCCTGCATCGGCATGGTTTTCAGCAGCTGCAGGTCGTTTTCATTGAGATAAATAGACGCACCAGTGAATTTCTTGAGCGTGAGCGCGCCGCCCACATGGTCGATGTGAGCGTGAGTGACAACGATCTGTTTGAGCATGAGGCCCAACTCGGTGAGTCGCCTGTAGATGCGAGACACGTCATCGCCGGGGTCGATAACGATGGCTTCGCGGCTCTGTTCGTCGCCCAGGATAGTGCAGTTGCAGGCGAGCGGGCCAA
>JAJYFA010000157.1 GCA_021790995.1 Acidobacteriota bacterium | reverse complement strand
GCAAAATATGGAAGCGACATGCTCATCGATGAGCGCAGGCAGCATGTACTCAACCTTGTCCAGCGCGACGGCCGTGTCGTCATTTCCGAGCTTTCCGATGCTTTGGGTATTTCACGCATCACGATTCGCAAGGATCTTGACTACCTTGAGTCGAAGGGTCTCTTGCGGCGCACCCATGGCGGCGCGCTCTCCACGCAGAACAACGCACTCCTCGACCCTTCCCTGGGCGAAAAAGAACAGAAACATATCAAGGAAAAGCAGCGTATTGCTGTCGCGGCGGCCAGTCTCGTCCAAGAAGGCCTCTGTGTCATTCTCGATTCAGGCACAACCACGACAGTTATTGCCCGCGAGTTGCGCCGCTTCTCTCACCTTACTGTCATCACAAATGCCGTCAATATCGCGACTGAGTTGGCCGGTACCGAGATTGAGGTCATCCTCACCGGCGGCACGCTGCGCAAGAACTCCTTTTCGCTTGTCGGCCCACTTGCAGAGGATACTCTCAGCGATATACACGCAGACATCCTCTTTCTCGGCGTTGACGGCTTCGACACGAAGATAGGTCTCACCACTCCCAATGTGCTCGAATCCCGGGTCAACCGTGCCATGGTCAACGCTTCAAAGCGTATCGTTGCTGTCTGTGACTCCAGCAAGTTTGGGCGATGCAGCCTTGCTCGCATTGTTCCGCCGTCGGCTATTCATACCGTCATCACCGACGATCAGCTTTCCAGCGAAGAGATGGAATCGCTCACGTCGATCGGCATCGAAGTCATCCGCGTCTGACGCAGACGGCTTCTTTCACTCCCGGCAGAGTAAAAAACAGGAGAGCGCAAGATGTCCTTGCACTCTCCTGTTTGTCTTTCCTCCTGCAAAAACATCTCTACCCGCGGCAGGCTGCCGCATACTCTCGCAACACCAACCGGATGTGGTGCATAACGATAGGCTTGGCCAGTGGTTGCAGCTCGCCTGCACGCACCGCGCGGTATTCATCGGGCAGAAACGCGCTCAGCATGGTCTCGGGTATCGCCGCGCTTTGCAGGTTGTCGATCAGCGTCTCGACCGCTGACCTCACACGCGGCTCATGCCAGTAATAGCGCACACGGTCGCTATAGCTGTATCGCCGCTGCAGCATCGCTTTTGTCTCGTCTGCGCTATAGTACCGCTCCCAGTAACGGCGGTCCTCCAGCATCACTTGATCGAGCAAGCTCATCAGGCGCGAGCTCCTCTCAGCGCCCAGAAGCTCCTCTTCGATCGCGGCAAGCGCCTGAAGTGCTTCCCTCATGGCAAACGTGAGCGCCGGCCCCACCTTCAGTATGGCAAAACCGTCCCGCACCAGCGCTCGATATGCCTCTGGCCGCTGGTAGTCGGTTGAATGCGCTTCGAATACCAGCCCGCTCTCCTGCTCCAGTAGCGCCGTCAGGTGCCGGGCCTTTTCTGGTCGATAATCGACTACGCTGTCATGGTTGAACTCGACGCCCGGCTGCACAACCAGCGCTATCACCCGCGACAATGCGGACTCCAGGCCGGCTTTTTTAAAAATTCTCCGGTGCACGGCAAGTGTTTCAGCCGCAGCCTCGCGGCTGGTCACCGCCAGTTCGTTCAGGCTCTCGGTGGCTCCACCCGGCACGGGTACTTCGGTCCCGATGACGTAGACCGGTTTGTGCTCACCAGCCGCCTCTTCCGCAATCGCGCATAAGGCCGCCGCCCGCTCGGCCACTGTCTCGCCTTCCAGTGGATTCTCGTCGCCGACGCAGGACATGCTCGCATCCAGGTGAATCTTCAGAAAACCAGCCCCGATGTAAGCCTCCACCATTCTGCCGGCCTCGCGCATGGCATCCCCAGGCGGCATCTTCTGCCATGGATTCGGCCCAAGGTGATCGCCTCCCAGGATCAGTCGAGACCGGGCAAATCCTTTCCGGTCGGCGATCTCACCAACGAGACGCTGAAAATCCCCAGGTTGCATCCCCGTGTAGCCCCCACGGTGATTCACCTGATTCGACGTTGCCTCAATGAGAAGCGGCGTCCCGTCGGCCTGTGCCTGCTCGATGGCCGCCTCCAATACCCACGGGTGCGCGGAACACACTGAATAGATGCCAGCCGATTGGCCCTGGCGGCGCGCCTGCGGCAATTGCTCCAGAAAATGAATCACCGTCGAAACTCCTTCAGCTTGCTGTGCGCGCCGGCCTGCGGCCAGAACGATTCGCGCGGTACTTGCAAAAGCGCCGAAACAATATAAATAATAATAAAACATAGATTTACGAAAATAAAGAATAGGCCATCATTGAGAAATCAGTAACAATGCGTTAGCATTGCAAGATCAAATGCTCCGGGCAACAGCTTGGAGTGCGCGCTTGATTCGCTTTGTCGAAGGAGGACAGGGAACTGCGATGAGTACTGCCAGCGAGGACAAGTTTGTTGCCCTGGTCAATGCCACATCTCGAGTTGACTTGCTCCTCAGCGATTACCACCCGCAATCGGAGCTCAAGGCACCCGTTCACACCATTGAACGGCCACGCTTTCCCGTCATTGATTACCACAACCATCTTGATTCCCAGTCGCCGGAGGAGGTGCTGCGCATCCTGGACGCCTGTGGCATCGAAAAAATCGTAAACATCACCATGCAGACGGGGCAGGATGCGCTCGATACCATGGACCGTTTTGACCGCGCCGGCCCGGGCCGCTTCGCCACGATTGGCTGGATGGACTGGACCGGAGTCGAACGCCCCGATTTTACGCGCGTCAGTCTGGAGCGCATGGAGCAGCTCGCCGCGCACGGCGCCTGCGGCCTCAAGTTCTGGAAGGATTTCGGACTCACCTTGCGTGACGGCTCTGGCTCCCTGCTGCGTATCGACGATGAGCGATTTGCACCGCTCTTCGACAAGGCTGCCGAATTGCGCCTGCCCGTCATGTTCCATACCGCCGATCCCGATGCCTTCTTTAAGCCTGTCGATGCGGCTAACGAACGATACGAAGAGCTTGCGGCGCATCCCGACTGGGCCTTTTCTGATTCCCCTGTATCGAAAGACACTGTGCTTGCACAGCGCGATCGTGTGATTGCCCGGCACCCCAAGACCACGTTTGTCTGCGCCCATCTGGCCGAAAGCGGCGAGAACCTTGCCGGCCTGGCCACGTTGCTTGACCGCTATTCCAACGTCTCTGTCGATATCAGCGCCCGCGTTTCAGAGCTTGGCCGCCAGCCATATACAGCGCGCAACTTCTTTCTACGCTACGCTGATCGGATCGTCTTCGGCACCGACCTGCTGCCGGAGGTCGAAATGTACCGCCTTTACTATCGTTTCCTCGAAACCGCTGATGAGTACTTCGACTATCCCTCGCATGCCTCCCGTCAGGGACGCTGGAATATCTACGGCCTCTTCCTGCCCGACGACGTATTACGCAAGGTCTACCGCGAAAATGCCCTGCGGCTGCTCGGATCACCGTAGTCCTTGGAAATACTCCTGCGATAGCTCGACAGTAGACGGCCACAAAACCCGTTGCCGCTGGAGTGGGGGTAGAACCTGGAGTGCAAAAATGAGTGCAGCAAATAAGTCGGTGGGTAGGTGAAGAACGGCCTTTGGAATCAATGCACGGCCAAGCAGGTGAGATGAGCAAACTCCCAACACTACAGCCTGATAAACTACACGGCTATCCTGCTCCCGTACCATGAAATCATAGATTTACAGACTGCCCCCCCGACTTTTTTCCGCACTCATCGTAAAGTTTGTACGACTTGCGCTGCTCCCCCGATTTCGCATTGTAGTCGATCCTGAAAAATCACTTTTTTAGGATCGACTAGTTATGCCACAGAAAAGACGGTCTTTTGAGGGGTCATCAGGATAGTTAAGTGAGCAGTATCATGTTTAGCCTGCATCCGGCTCGCTGCCAAATAGCCCTGGCTGCTGTTCGCCGGGCTTTGCCATCTCCGCCCGCTTGCGGCCGGCCCCGATCAGGCTTGTCACCTCAAGACTCTCAATAGCCTGCCGTGGTACGTAGATCCGCTGTGTGTTCGAGCGTGTGTCGGGCGGGGTGAGCAGCAGCCCAACGCCATCCACTAGAGAACGGTCGTTGGCTGCGAGACCCTCTAACTCGTCGCCGTCGCTCAGCGTGAGCCGCAGCAGCAAACCGGCCGTGCGCGGTCGCACTGAAAATCGCTTGCGCACAAGCCGCTCAGGGTTTGTCTGATCTGCCGGTCCGGAAGGGAGGTCGCGTACATAGCAAACCCACTTCACCTGTTCCCAGCCTATCCGGACCACCTTGCCGGTCAAGTCCAGGATTTCGAGTTCCATCTTCTGCTGGCCAAAGTCGGCGCCTGCGTAGCCAGCATTCCAATCGCGAGAGAACTTGCGCACAATGACGGGTTTGCGCACAGAAGGCATCGCTCTGGATTGTCGCACGGTGGGGCCGCGCCGTGGGCTTCGTCCTGTTGCAACTTCTGGCTCCCCATGCCGATTTGTCTGTTGCAAAAGGCTCCTGAAGTAGTCCCAGGGCGGGTCTTGCGCATCCAATTAAGTGATAATCTGCGTCTGAAAGCTGGTCAATCTGCTCAACTTGTGCTAATGTTTGTGTTTACCAGCTAGCTTTTTGCCCATAAGGGCAACAACATCAGGCACTTGACTGACGATTTAGGATGGCGGAACCAGGATAGCACATGCCCGACTACATCTACCTGCTGGAGAACCGGCTCTCAGCCGATCAAAACCACGCTTTGACGCAGTTGCGTAACGTGGCACGCGATGCCGGAATCATCCTTTTCCTCACCGGGGACGCCGTCCGCGACCTCACCAGCGGCCATGCTGTCCGCGAGCTTGAAGTTTCAGTTAATGGAAACGCTCTCAAGCTCAAGAAACCATTGGAAAAACTCGATGGCAAAGTGTGGGGAGAAGATGAGGCGTCGCGCAGCCTTTATCTGTGCTTTCCCGGCACGGTTCGCGTGAACGTTGTCAGTACCCACCGCGTGGAGTACCCCAAGCCCGGCAGGCCGGTGTATCACTGGTCCTCGATTCAGGAAGACCTGCGCCGTCGCGACTTTACTGTCAACTCCATGGCCATCTCCCTCAATGAAGGTTCTTTTGGCCTTCTGATGGACCCCTTGAACGGGGCTGCCGACATCGAGACGCGCACTCTTCGCCTGGTTTCGAACTACGGGTTTCTCGATCAGCCCTCACTGATGATCCGCGCCATCCGGTATTGCGCGCGTCTCGACTGGGAGATGGATCCACGGACCCACTCCCGCTACGAAGACGCTAAGAACGAAGGCGTTATCGAGTATCTGTCCCCCCACAACCGTAGCATGGAGCTGGAGCAGATTGGCCACGAAGAAGACGCGCTGAAGGTGCTGCGCGCTTTGGAGGCCGAGGGCTGGATGAAGATTCTGTTCCCGGCCTGGACCTCCGCCAAGGCTGATGAGGCGAAGCTTGCAGCCCTCCACGATCTCGTGGTTGAACTTCAGATGCAGGGGCTGCACCCCGACATGTCCGCAGCGCAAATGCAGTTGCTCACGGCGCGGCTGCAGCCGAAAGACTTATCCGCGTTGAAGAAGGCCATGCTGCGTCCCGGCTTCGTCGAGGAGTGGAACAAGCTCGATTCGCTGGCCAGCGGATTTTCCAAAGTCTTGCTCTCCAAACAGAATGCGGCGGCTTCGGCAGGCTACAAGCTTTTCATGAGCTATGATCCGGAAGCTGTTCTATGGCTTGGCTTTACCAGTAAGGATAAAGCCGTTCAGGAACGGTTCAACCTCTTTCTGAAGGTTTGGCCAGAGGCCCGCCAGCGCATTCCCTACGCGCTGATGCAGGAGATGCGGATTACGCCCGATCTGCCAATTTATAGCGAACTGGTCGAGAAGATCTTCCTGGAGTTGATCGACGGCAAATTGGCCACGCCAGAGGAGATGCGCGCCTATCTTGAGCCGCACTCTCCGCCTGCGCCTGCTCCTCAGCCAACCTACAAGCGTTCACGCGCCCGCCGTGCCGAGGCCAAGATCAGGGAAGAGGCGCTCGATGAGGACGAGGCGAGCGAGGAAGAAGAGGACGAAGAAGGTCTCTTGTCTGACGAGATGGAACCGATAGTAGGTGACGAGGAGGAACTCGATCTCGGTCATTTGCCGAAGGACGATGTCGAGGCTGAGGAAGGCGAGGAGTCCGAAGGCTACGAGGAGGGGGCTTCGAGAGAGCCAGCGGGAGCCGCAGGCAAAAAGAAGGCGCCAGTTCATGCTGCGGCCAAAAAGGGAGCCGGGAAGCAGGAAAAGGCGCTTCCACTGGCCAAACCCCAACCACAGGAGACAGTCGCAAAGGCCAAATCTGCCGCCCAAGGAAAGCCCGCTCCTGCCAAGGCTGCTCCGGCAAAGACGCATCCCGTAGCTGCGCTCAAGGCTAAACCGGCGCCGGCCAAAGCCGCCAGAGAAGTGAAGCCGGCAGCCCCAAAGGCGGCGGCAAAGCCTCCACAGAAACCTGCGGCGAAGCAGCCAGCGAAGCCGGCGCCGAAGGCCAAGCCAGCTCCAAAGAAGACTGCGCCTCCGGCAGCGAAGAAGCCAGCCGCAAAGAAACGGTAGAGTATCGGCCTGCCACCTGTTTCTGTCATACGGAGCTCGTTTTTGGTGCGTTTTTGCACCAAGACGGGTCGAAGAACCTGTATTCGCCGGCTCTGATCTACTATGCGAATGTTAGAGATGCCGCTCCTGCTGGCTCTCGTCTCCTCGTTACCTTGTTCCCTCACTCCCTGTCATCCAAATTCATCGAACATTTGCAATATTTTTGTCTGATTGCATTACTCTGGTGGTGATCCCGGCGGTTTCCATTTTTTGTATCACTCATCCGGCCGCGGGAAGAGGACGAACGGCTTGAGCCAAACCGTATTTGTTCTGGAAGACGAATCCGACATCGCAAGGCTGGTGCAGCATCACCTTGAAGCGGCTGGTTTTGAGGCACGCCTTTTTCACACGCCTGCCAACCTTATTCCCGACGCCGAGCGGAAGCCGCCCGCGCTTTTCCTGCTCGACATTATGGTTCCCGGCGGTGACGGTCTGGATGTTTGCCGGCGTCTGCGCAATCACGCGGGACTTTCCACGGTCCCCATCATTTTCATGACCGCGCGCGCCGGCGAAAACGATCGCGTTCTCGGCCTGGAACTGGGCGCGGACGACTACATCACCAAGCCATTCTCGACGCGCGAGCTGGTGGCGCGCGTCAAGGCGGTTCTGCGGCGCTTCGAGCGGCCCACTTCGCCCTCGGTGATCACCTTTGAAGAGGTGATTATCGATGGCGGCGCCATGCAATTGAAGGTACGCGGCGAGCTGACCACCACGACAGCGACCGAGTTCCGTCTGCTCGACTACCTGGCGCGCCACCCGGGCCGCGTCTTCAGTCGCGATCATCTGCTCGATGCGGTCTGGGGCGACGCCCGCTTCGTCACGCCCCGCTCGGTCGACGTGTATGTGCGGCGCATCCGTGAGAAAATCGAGATCGACCCGGAGAATCCGCGCTATCTGAAAACCGTGCGCGGCGCCGGCTATCGTTTCGAACTGCGGAAGGGCGAGTGAAAGAGACAGAGATCAGTGGTCAGTGATCAGCCAGTTTTGTGGTTTTCTGCCTCTTGCAGCCCGCCGCGACGCAGGCCGCGTTGCACCGGCGAGCTGAATCACGGACAAAGTTAACTGGCCACTGACAACTGACAACTGCCTTTATGACTTCCAATGTTTTCACCAAGCTGCTCGGAGCGTTTTTCTTCCTCTTGGCGCTTCAAATGCTGGTGGTGGAGCTTGTCTTTCACCGCATATGGGAGCGCACAGCGGTAGACGCCCAGGGTCTGCTCGGTCGCGATCTGCTCTGGTCGGCGCTCGTAGGGCTTGCGATTGCTCTGCCTGCGGCGGCCTGGATCTCCCGCCGCGTTGCGGCGCGTCTTCGCCGCGTTCTCCAGTTCGCGCGCCGCATCGCCGGCGGCGACCTTAACGCGCGCATCCAGGTTGCAGGCGAGGACGAACTGACCCAGGTCGAAGCTGCTCTCAATCAAACCGCCGAGCGGCTGGGCCGTAACTTTGCCGAGATGGAAAGCGGGCGCGCCGAGCTGGCTGTCATGCTCGACTCCATGCAGGAGGGCGTGGTTGCCATCACATCCAGCGGCGCCGTGCGCTGGTCGAACGCCGTCATGCAGCGCATCGCCGGAACGCAGCTCATTGCCGGGCGTCCGCTTGTGCACTTTATCCGCGATCCCGAGCTGCTGGCCTGCGTGCGGGGTGCCCTGGAGCGGAACGTGCTCTCTGTGGGTCGCGCCAGCGTGCTGGCTCCGGGCCGCATCTTCGAGGTCAACGCAGCGCCTTTGCCCGCCGGCGGCGCGCTGGTCGTGCTGCACGACGTAACCAGCATCGAGGCCGCGCAAAAATCCCGCCGCGAGTTTGTCGCCAACGTCAGCCACGAGCTGCGCACGCCGCTCACCTCCATCCAGGGCTACGTCGAGACGCTCATCGAAGACCCCAATCCGAACTCCGAAACCACACTCGAATTTCTCGGCATCATTCTCAAGAATGCAAGCCGCATGAAGCGGCTTACCGAGGATCTGCTTGCCCTGGCCAGCGTCGAAAGCCCCGATTACAAGCTCAAGCTGCAGCCGGTCCGCGCCAGCGTCCTGCTGCGCGACGCCATGGATTATGTTGGTGGCAGGTTTGTCGACTCGGGTGTCGGACTGCAATCCACGGGAGCGCCCGATGCGCTTGTGATGGCCGATCCCGACGCCATGCACCAGGTCTTTGGAAACCTGCTGGAAAACGCTCTCAAGTACGCGAAAACCGGCAAGCGCATTCAAATTTCCGCGCGCCCTTTGGCTTCCGAGGTGCAGTTTACGATTCAGGACTTCGGCCCCGGCATAGCCTCCGAGCATCTGGACCGCATCTTCGAGCGCTTCTACCGCGTCGACAAAGCGCGTTCGCGCGAGTCGGGCGGCACAGGCCTGGGACTGGCGATCGTCAAGCACATCGTGCAGGCCCACGGCGGCCGCATCTGGGCCGAAAGTGAACTGGGCAATGGTGCGAGCTTTCACTTCACTTTGCCGCAGGCCCCGATGGCGGATCAACCATAAAGGCAGAGCCAGGCCCCCATTGCCACTTCGATCGCTGGATGGCCTTGTATCGGCGCATCCCCCAATCCGTCGATAAGGCCGCAAAGAGGTGGACAGAGTAGTGATGCAGGATGAATGCGGTGGCTATGGCGGCCGTCTGGCGCTACCGCCCGAATCCTCACTGCGGGATTGCGGCGTCACGAGAGACCGTGAACGGCGCCGGCCTTGATGTGCGACGCAGTTGTCCCTGCGCCTTTCAAAAACCGGGTTCGCAAATCCCAAATCCGTCGAGGGAAGACTCGGCCGGAGAAGACTTCCTGGGCTAGATCGCCCTTTCATGCTAACCAGCCACTCACCCCGCAGGTGCACAAAATCGCCCTCTGCGCCTCGCCTCATACTCTTCCCGCCCGCATTCCACGCGCGCACCCACGCGCACCCCTCAGCTCCCACGCGAAAATTATCGGCGGTTTAGGGGCTAGCACTGACCAGTT